>NZ_JBPNXF010000002.1:0-437019 GCF_051207495.1 Klebsiella sp. K-3
TGTAGGCCGGATAAGGCGTAGCCGCCATCCGGCATACAGGCTGGAGTCTGGGTCAATAAAAACCCGGAGTCGGCGCGAGCGCCTCGTCCGGGTTACCGGTAAACGGGCATGTCTGCCGCCAACTCTCAGCGCCGGGAGCGCACCACCTGGTAGCGGCGGGTGAAATACTCTATCGGTGCGCTCCAGACGTGAACAAGTCGAGTGAACGGGAAGATAAGGAAGATAGTCATCCCCAACACCAGATGTACGCGATACACCCACGCGACGCCGTCCAGATGCGCTGATGCGCCGCCGTGGAAGGTGACCACCGCCTGCGCCCAATCCACCAGTTTGAGCATTTCGCTGCCGTCCGGATGCTGGGCTGAGAACGGTATAGTCGTTAGCCCCAGCGCGCACTGAATCAGCAGAATGCACAGGATCAGGATATCCGCGGTGGTGGAGGTGGCGCGAATACGCGGGTTGGTCAGGCGGCGCGCCAGCAGGCCAATGCCGCCGACCAGGGTCAGCACGCCGCAGACGCCGCCCAGCACCATCGCCATCACCTGTTTCTGCGACATCGGCAGGAACCATGAATAGACCCAGTGCGGCGTCAGCATCCCGAAGAAGTGGCCGAAGAAAATGCCGAGGATGCCGATATGGAATAAGTTCGACCACAGCACCATGCCCCGTTTATCGAGCATCTGGCTGGATGACGCGCGCCAGGTATACTGCCCGTAATCGTAGCGCAGCCAACTGCCCACCAGGAACACGGTACCGCAGAGGTAAGGGTAGATATCGTAAAAGAAGACGTTTAAGTACTGTATCATTTCGGGCCTCCGGCGCGGATGTCGACGTACTGCGGCGCCACATCCTGGCTAAAGCGTCGTTGATAAGCTTGCATTGGCGAGCTATCGCAAGCGGTTGCATTATCTTCAATAAACTTCACCTGTTCCTCTTCCCACACCGCATCCAGCGCCTGGCGGGTGTCGTCACGCTTCTCACTCGCTACCTGCCTGGTGACACTGTCACTATTGAGTGGGCTATCCGCCAGCGCAAGAAGGGTGTCAAAGAGTTGATAGTAATCGCATTCGCGCTGCTTTAAGCGTCCACCCAGCAACGCCAGAATAGGCGCGACGTTCTGCAGTCCTTCACGGGCATCGGCCAATGGGAGAGTGCTGAGATATTCAAGATATAAAGGCAGGTGGTCTGGTAGTTCGCGACAATCGATCTGCAGGCCCGCCTGTTCATACTGGTTCATCAGATCGACCATCGCCTGGCCGCGGTCGCGCGATTCGGCGTGTACATGTTCAAACAGCAGCAGCGAGGTGGCGCGACCACGCTCAAACACCTCACACCATTCGGCCTGACGGTCGAGCAGCGGCGCCGCCAGTAATCGCCTAACAAACGGCGTCAGGGCGGGCGCATCGGCGCTGACCAGCGCCAGCGCCTCCTCGCGGTTATCCCACAGCGCGTCGTCGGGATACTCCAGCAACAGAGCAATGACTTTGAGGATCCGCATTACTCGCCCTCCCCATGTCGACGTACGTCTCCTACATCAATCGCGTCGATGCGCCGACTGTTGAACAGATTGAATTTAGTATCAGAACCATGGCAACCATCGCCAAAAGTAAAGCCGCAGCCGTTGCGTTCGGGGAAGGCGTCCTCCGCCAGTTCGCGGTGGCTGGTGGGAATCACGAAGCGGTCTTCGTAATTAGCGATCGCCAGGTAGCGATACATCTCTTCCACCTGCTCGACGCTAAGACCCACTTCTTCAATGGCGCGGGTATCGGTCACGCCTTCAACGGTTTGCGAGCGTTTGTAATGGCGCATCGCCATCATGCGTTTTAACGCGCGCAGGACCGGGCCGGTATCGCCGGCGCTCAGCAGGTTCGCCAGATACTGTACCGGTATACGCAGGCTTTCTACCGCCGGCAGAATGTTGCCGTTGCTCGGCAGGCCGCCGGCGTCCGCGACTGACTGAATCGGCGACAGCGGCGGCACGTACCAGACCATCGGTAAGGTGCGGTATTCCGGGTGCAGAGGTAGCGCCAGCTTCCAGTCCATCGCCAGTTTATACACCGGTGATTTCTGCGCCGCTTCAATCACGTTATGCGGAATACCCTGTTTCAAGGCCTCTTCGATGACCGCCGGATCGTTCGGATTAAGGAACACATCGCACTGGCGCTCGTAGAGGTCGGTTTCATGCTCGGTGCTGGCCGCTTCTTCGATGCGGTCCGCATCGTACAGCAGCACGCCGAGATAGCGGATACGGCCGACGCAGGTTTCGGAGCACACCGTCGGTTGCCCGGACTCAATGCGCGGATAGCAGAAGATGCATTTTTCCGATTTGCCGCTCTTCCAGTTAAAGTAGATTTTTTTGTACGGACAACCGCTGATGCACATCCGCCAGCCGCGGCATTTATCCTGGTCGATCAGCACGATACCGTCTTCTTCGCGCTTGTAGATGGCGCCGCTTGGGCAGGTCGCCACGCAGCTCGGATTGAGGCAATGTTCGCAAAGACGCGGCAGATACATCATGAAGGTGTTTTCAAACTGGCCGTACATCTCCTTTTGCATCGCTTCGAAGTTACGGTCTTTGGCGCGTTTTTCAAACTCGCCGCCGAGTAACTCCTCCCAGTTTGGCCCCCAGGTGATCTTATCCATCCGTTCGCCGCTAATCAGCGAACGCGGGCGGGCGGTAGGCAAGTATTTGCCCTCCGGCGCGTTGTGCAGGTGCTGATAATCGTAGGTAAAGGGTTCGTAATAATCGTCAATCTGCGGCAGTACCGGGTTGGCGAAAATCTTCGACAACACGCTGACGCGGTTGCCCAGACGCGGAGTGAGCTTGCCGCTGATACCGCGGATCCAGCCGCCTTGCCACTCGTCCTGATCTTCCCAGTTTTTGGGGTAACCGATACCAGGCTTGGTTTCCACGTTGTTGAACCACGCATATTCCATCCCTTCGCGGCTGCTCCACACGTTTTTACAGGTGACGGAGCAGGTATGGCAGCCGATGCATTTATCCAGATTCAGCACCATTCCGACTTGTGAACGTATTTTCATTTCTTCGCCTCCTGTACCTGGTCGCGACCTTCGCCATCCAGCCAGTCAATGTTTTTCATTTTGCGGATCATAATGAACTCGTCGCGGTTGGAACCGACGGTGCCGTAGTAGTTAAAGCCGTAAGCCAGTTGGGCGTAGCCGCCAATCATATGCGTGGGTTTTGGACAGACGCGGGTGACGGAGTTGTGGATACCGCCGCGACGACCGGTCACTTCCGAACCTGGGATATTCATAATGCGTTCCTGGGCGTGATACATCATGGTCATGCCCGGCGGCACGCGCTGGCTTACCACCGCACGCGCGGTGAGGGCGCCGTTGGCGTTGAAGGCTTCAATCCAGTCGTTATCCTCAATCCCCAGTTCTTTTGCGTCGGTTTCGCTTAGCCAGACGATAGGCCCGCCGCGCGACAACGTCAGCATCAGCAGGTTTTCGCTATAGGTAGAGTGGATACCCCATTTCTGATGCGGGGTCAGGAAGTTCAGCGCTTTTTCCGGGAAGCCGTTTGGCGGCACATCTTTCATCTGGCTGACGCTGCGCGTATCGATCGGTGGTCGATAAGTCACCAGACTCTCGCCGAAGGCGCGCATCCAGGGATGATCCTGATACAGCTGTTGCCGCCCGGAGAGGGTGCGCCACGGGATCAGTTCGTGAACGTTGGTATAACCGGCGTTATAGGAGACATGTTCGCTCTCCAGACCAGACCACGTTGGGCTAGAGATGATCTTGCGCGGCTGCGCTTGAATATCGCGGAAGCGGATTTTCTCATCCTCTTTATTCAGCGCCAGATGAGTGTGGTCGCGGCCGGTAAATTCTCCCAGCGCTTGCCAGGCTTTCACCGCCACCTGGCCGTTGGTTTCCGGCGCCAGACTTAAGATGACTTCACTGGCGTCGATAGCGCTGTCGATACGCGGACGACCTTTAGCCGGACCGTCGGGCTTGACATAGTTAAGTTTGCCGAGGAAGTCGACCTCGCTTTGCGTATTCCACGAAATGCCTTTACCGCCGTTGCCGAGCTTATCGAGTAATGGCCCCAGCGAGGTGAAGCGTTCCCAGGTGGCAGGGTAGTCACGTTCAACCAGCGCAATTGACGGCGCGGTTTTGCCTGGAATGAGATCGCATTCGCCCTTGCGCCAGTCGAGGACATCGAACGGCTGTGACAGCTCAGCCGGAGAGTCATGCTGCAGCGGCACCAGTACTACATCGGTCTCTTTATCAAGGTGGCCGATGCACACTTCAGAGAAACTTTTTGCAATGTCCTTATAGATTTCCCAATCGCTTTTCGCCTCCCAGGCCGGATCGACGGCGGCGGAAAGCGGGTGGATAAACGGGTGCATATCCGAGGTGTTCATATCGTCTTTTTCATACCAGGTGGCGGTCGGCAAGACGATATCGGAGAACAGGCAGGTACTGGACATACGGAAATCGAGGGTCACCAGCAGATCGAGCTTGCCCTCAATCGCCGCGGTCTGCCAGTCGACTTCCTCCGGCTTCACGTCAGAGGAGGAGCCAAACTCCTCGCCCTGAATACCGTTATCGGTACCGAGCAGATACTTGAGCATGTACTCATGGCCCTTACCGGACGATCCCAACAGGTTCGAACGCCAGATAAACAGGTTGCGCGGGTGGTTGTTGCCGCTATCCGGCTGCTCGGCGGCAAAGCGAATATCGCCTGTTTTTAACGACTGGACGGTGAAATCGGCCGGGGATAGCCCGGCGGCGTCGGCCTGCTGCTTGATGCTCAGCGGGTTAACGTTAAGCTGCGGCGCGGAGGGCAGCCATCCCATGCGTTCGGCGCGAACGTTGAAGTCAATCATATGGCCGCTGAATTTGCTGGTGTCGGCCAGCGGCGACAGCAGCTCCTGAGCGGTTAGTTTTTCGTAGCGCCACTGGCTGGCATGGTTGTAGAAATAGGAGGTACTGTTCATCTGCCGCGGCGGACGAGTCCAGTCCAGCGCGAACGCCAGCGGCAGCCAGCCGGTCTGCGGGCGCAGTTTCTCCTGGCCGACATAGTGCGACCAGCCGCCGCCGCTCTGGCCGACGCAGCCGCAGAATACCAGCATGTTGATCATCCCGCGGTAGTTCATATCCATGTGGTACCAGTGGTTCACACCGGCGCCGAGGATAATCATCGAACGGCCATGGGTTTTATGCGCCGTATCGGCGAACTCGCGGGCGATTTGTTCGATATGTTGACGCGGTACGCCGGTGATCTGCTCGGCCCATGCCGGGGTATAGGCTTTGACATCCGCGAAGTCACGCGCGGTGTTGGCATCGTCAAGGCCGCGATCCAGACCGTAGTTAGCCAGCACCAGGTCATACACGCTCACTACCAGAGCGTTTTCTCCACTGGCTAGCGGCAGTTGTTTAGCAGGCAGTTGATGAAGCGTTATCGGCTCCTGCTTCACGCTGCGGAAATGCGGGTTTTCGTTGCCGCCGAAATAGGGGAAGCCCACCGACACCACGCTATCGTGCATATCCAACAGCGATAGTTTTAATTCGACGTCCCGGCCGTTAGCCCGTTGTTCGAGATTCCATTTGCCTTTTTCGCCCCAACGAAAGCCGATGGAGCCGTTCGGCGCGACCAGTTCGCCGTCAGCGTTAAAGGCGACGGTTTTCCATTCCGGGTTATTACTTTCTCCCAGCCCGTCAAGCAGGTCGGCGGCGCGTAGCATACGGCCCGGCGCATAGCTGCCGTCATCTCGACGGTCGAGCATCACCAGCATCGGCATATCGGTATAGGTACGGCAGTAGTTGAGAAAGTAATCGCTCGGATTATCGAGGTGGAAAGTTTTGAGGATCACGTGGCCCATCGCCATCGCAAGCGCGCTGTCGGTACCTTGCTTCGGCGCCAGCCACTGGTCGCAGAGCTTGGCGACTTCCGAATAATCCGGAGTAATGGCGATGGTTTTGGTGCCCTTGTAGCGCACTTCGGTGAAGAAGTGGGCGTCCGGGGTTCGGGTCTGCGGGACGTTTGAACCCCAGGCAATAATGTAGCTGGAGTTGTACCAGTCGGCGGATTCCGGCACGTCGGTCTGTTCACCCCAGGTCATCGGCGAAGCAGGCGGTAAATCGCAGTACCAGTCATAGAAGCTCAGGCAGGTACCGCCGATCAACGATAAATAGCGGGTACCCGCGGCGTAGGAAACCATCGACATCGCCGGGATCGGCGAAAAACCCGCGACGCGATCCGGACCGTAGTTTTTAATGGTCCAGACGTTGGCCGCGGCAATCAGTTGATTTAACTCTTTCCAACTGGAGCGAACAAAGCCGCCTTTACCGCGAATTTCTTTGTAGCTGCGGGTTTTCAGCGGGTCCTGCATGATGCTATCCCAGGCCAGTACCGGGTCGGGATGCTGCGCCAGGGCTTCGCGCCACAGCTCAATTAGCCGTTTACGCGCCAGCGGGTACTTAAGGCGGTTGGCGCTGTAGAGATACCAGGAGTAACTGGCGCCGCGCGGGCAGCCGCGCGGTTCGTGGTTTGGCAGGTCCGGCCGTGTGCGCGGATAATCGGTCTGCTGGGTTTCCCAGGTGACCAGGCCGTTTTTGACATAAATTTTCCAGCTGCAGGAGCCGGTACAGTTCACCCCGTGCGTGGAGCGGACAATTTTGTCGAATTGCCAGCGTTGCCGGTAGCTATCTTCCCAGTCACGGTTATTGTCGTAGACCTGACCGTGGCCGTTGGCGAAGGTTTCGCGTTTCTGCTTAAAGTAGCGAAAGCGATCCAGTAATTTACTCATGACATTTCTCCTGCTCCGCTAATGTCCGGCATCGTGCCATCCGGTAAATAGGTCGTTATGGCTGTGCTGGTTTACGGCGGCCGTAGACCAGCCAGGTCACCAGCACGCAAACCACATAGAAGACAAAAAAGACTTTCATCGCGCCTACCGGCGAGCCGGTCATGGCCAGAGAGGTACCGAAGGCTTTTGGGATAAAGAAGCCGCCGATGGCGCCGATAGCGGCGATAAAACCGAGCGCGGCGGCGGTATCGGTCACCGCTTCGTGCTGGGCCTGTTCGTCGCTGCCACCGCGCTTTTTCACACTGTCGATGGTGAGCTGGCGGAAGATCACGGCGATCATCTGGAAGGTGGATCCGCTACCGAGACCGGCGGTTAGGAACAGGCCCATAAACACCACGTAGAAAGCGAGGAAGCTGCCGGAACCGGATCCCGGCAGGGTGAGGAAAAGCAGGCCGGTAAAGACCGCCATCAGAACGAAGTTGACCAGCGTCACCCGCACGCCGCCCAGACGGTCGGAAATGATGCCGCCGAAGGAGCGCGCCAGCGCGCCGATAAACGGGCCGAAGAAGGCCAGTTTCAGGATATCGACATCCGGAAACTGGGTTTTCGCCAGCATCGCGAAGCCGGCGGAGAAGCCAATAAACGAGCCGAAGGTGGCCAGATACAGCAGACTTAGCAGCCACATATGCGGGCGCTTCAACACCGGTAGCTGATCGCGAATCGAGGCTTTAGAACTGGCAATATCGTTCATGCCGAACCACGCGAAAACGGTGGCGATGACCAGTAGCGGCACCCAAAGCAGCGGTGAGTTGCCGAGCCACAGCATGGCGCCGCCCGGTTGCTCAACGCCGCGCACGCCCAGAAAGGTAAAAATCGGCAGAAAGATAAAAATGGGGGAGACCAGTTGCATCACGCTGACCCCGAGATTGCCGAGCCCGCCGTTAATCCCTAACGCGCTGCCTTGTTTGGCTTTGGGGAAGAAGAAGCTGATATTGCCCATACTGGAGGCGAAGTTGGCGCCGGCAAAACCGCAAAGTAACGAAATAGCGATAAATACCCAGTACGGGGTAGTTGGATTTTGTACTGCCAACCCCAGCCATAAACAGGGAATCACCAGAATAACCGTGCTAATAACCGTCCAGTAGCGCCCACCCATTATAGGTACCATAAAGGAGTAGGGTACGCGTAATATTGCGCCAGAAAGCGAAGGTAGCGCCGTTAATAAAAAAAGCTGGTCGGTAGTGAAATTAAAACCCACTTTATTGAGATTGACCGCAACCGCGCTAAATAACATCCAGACGCAGAAGGCGAGTAACAGACAAAATACGGAAATCCATAAGTTCCTGCGTGCAATGGCTTTTCCTTTATTTTCCCAGAAGGCGTCATTTTCTGGTCGCCAATCCTTTAAAAGATAATGATTCTTTTTATCACCTTCTATCGACATAACACCCTCACTAAAGCGTACGAGATCAAAAGGATAAATAAAAAAACAGCTGAAGCTGTGCAGGCTGGAATTAAGGCTCAGCTGTTTTTAATAATTGTATTGTTTGAGAATAGATAAGATTCGAGACGTGAAAGAATTCACACCGGCAATGAAGGGTGGTCAATTGTTACTAAATGTAACCTAAGCTTGAGGCAGCTCTAGCGCTATGTAATGTGTTAAATAACGAGTAAACGCTGCATCGTCAATCGCTTGCATCCCCAGCGCGTAAATGCCATCCAGCCCGCAAACCAGGGCAATCAGACGCCAGGCGATATTTTCTGCTGTATCCTGCGGCTTAAATTCACCGGCGTCGGCGCCGCGATTAATCGCCGTTACCGTTTCGTCATGCCACATGCTCATGGTAAGCAGATACGCGGCCTTAATTTCCTCATCGCTATCGGACAAAATCTGCGCTTCCCGCCACAAGCGGATATAGGGCTCTAGACGGCCATCTTCGCTGCCGAGTAATGAAAACAGGCGTTCGCTCCAGGAGGCGTCATCGGTCAACAACTGGATATCGAGCATTTCGCGGATCAAGCGGACAAAGGCCTGCGCTTTTAGCTCGCCGGTCGAGGCAAAATGATGATGTAACTGACCTGCGGCGACGCCGGCCTCGCTGGCTATCTGGCGCACGGTCATGGCGCTGAATCCGCCGTTTAGCGCCACCCGCATGGCGGCCTGCATGATAACTTCCCGACGCGCTTCCCGATTTAAGTAGTGCATAGCGACCCGTGACAAAAAGGTGATAGGGCGATGGTAACAAAAAGTTGGACAGACGTTCAACAATCCGGCAGGATCGCAATCCTGGACGCGTGTCCAATTTCGAAAATTGAGGAAAAGTAGTATGTCTCGGCAATGGTTAACGCTGATGGCGATTTTGCTGGTTTATATCCCGGTAGCAATTGACGCAACGGTGCTGCATGTGGCCGCCCCGACGCTCAGCGTCGCGCTTGGCACCAGCGGCAATGAGCTACTGTGGATCATTGATATCTATTCGTTGGTGATGGCCGGTATGGTGCTGCCGATGGGCGCATTAGGCGATAAAATCGGCTTTAAGCGCTTGCTGCTGCTCGGTAGCGCCATTTTCGGCATCGCTTCGCTGTGCGCCGCGCTGTCGCCGTCGGCGATAATGCTGATTATCTCCCGGGCGCTGCTGGCGGTTGGCGCGGCGATGATCGTGCCGGCGACGCTTGCCGGGATCCGCGGCACTTTCGCCGAAGCCAGCCAACGTAACATGGCGCTGGGATTATGGGCCGCCGTGGGCTCCGGCGGCGCGGCATTTGGCCCGCTGGTGGGCGGCATGCTGCTGGAACACTTCTATTGGGGATCTGTTTTCCTGATCAACGTGCCAATCGTGCTGCTGGTCATCGCCATCAACGCTAAGGTCGTGCCCCGTCAGCCCGCACGCCGCGAGCAGCCGCTGAATCTGCCGCAGGCGCTGATCCTGATTGCGGCCATTCTGATGCTGGTATTTAGCGCTAAGTCAGCGTTAAAGGGGCAACTGGCGCTGTGGTTGATTGCGCTGGTGGCCATCGGCGGCGCGGCTATGCTGACCTGGTTTGTCCGCAAGCAGCTGTCGATGCCCACGCCGATGGTGGATATGCGTCTCTTCACCCACCGCATTATTTTGAGCGGGGTGATGATGGCGATGACCGCGCTCATTACGCTGGTCGGTTTTGAATTGCTGATGGCGCAGGAGCTGCAGTTCGTGCATCAGAAAACGCCGTTTGAGGCCGGGCTGTTTATGCTACCGGTGATGGTCGCCAGCGGCTTTAGCGGGCCGATTGCAGGAATGCTGGTGTCGAAACTGGGGCTGCGGCAGGTGGCGACCGGCGGTATGTTGCTGAGCGCTTTAAGCTTTTTAGGACTGTCGATGACCGACTTCAGCACGCAACAGTGGCAGGCGTGGGGGTTAATGACGCTGCTGGGCTTTAGCGCCGCCAGCGCGCTACTGGCGTCAACGTCGGCGATCATGGCGGCGGCGCCGAAAGAAAAGGCTTCGGCGGCAGGCGCCATTGAGACCATGGCCTATGAACTGGGCGCGGGGCTCGGTATTGCGCTGTTCGGCCTGATCCTGACCCGCAGCTACAGTTCGGCGATTGAACTGCCTGCCGGGATTGGCGGTGAAGCAGCGGTACAGGCCTCATCGTCCATCGGCGAGGCGATGAAGGTCGCGCAATCCCTACCTGCGATACCGGCGGATTCACTAATCGCGGCGGCGAAAACCGCATTCATCAGCGCTCACAGCATTTCTCTGGCAACGGCTGGCGTTCTGCTGTTGTTACTGGCGCTGGGGATCTGGCGCGGGCTGGCCAATACGCCGGCGCCACGGTAATGTCATAGCTGAAGAGAAAGCTCCATCGCCGCGCGACGCAGCGGCGCCAGGGCTTTCTCCTTCAGCGCCGCGGCGCTCATCGAAGAGGCGGGAACGCCAACGTTGAGCGCTGCCACCACCTGGCCGCTGCGCGACAGCAGCGGTACCGCGAGCGAGCATAATCCAACTTC
Organism: Klebsiella sp. K-3; assembly: GCF_051207495.1. Classification (NCBI taxonomy): domain Bacteria; kingdom Pseudomonadati; phylum Pseudomonadota; class Gammaproteobacteria; order Enterobacterales; family Enterobacteriaceae; genus Klebsiella; species Klebsiella sp. K-3. The sequence continues at coordinate 10,768 of NZ_JBPNXF010000002.1, forward strand.
AATTTGTCGGTCCGCCAGCGCATAGCCCTGCATGCGAACTTTGGCGATTTCCGCGCGCAATGCCGTGGGGTCGCACAGGGTATACGGGGTATAGCGCATAAGATGTGCTCGTGACAGTGTCACTTCAAGTTGTTCTTCTGGCAGCGCGCTCAGCAATACCCGTCCCATTGAAGTCGTCCATGCCGGGAGGCGGCTGCCGCGCCCCAGATCGACGCTCAGTAAGTTATTGATCGCCGCGCGGGCGATATACAGCACGTTGTCGCCATCAAGGGTGGCGGCGGAGCAGCTTTCACCTAACGTCTTACCAAGATTGTCCAGCGCCGTCTGCGCCACCTTCGCCAGCGGGGTTCCCGCCAGATAGGCATGGCCCACTGCCAGCACGCGCGGCAGCAGTTCATAGCTGCGGCCGTCCGGGCTGTGCACCATCCCCAGCGCCGCCAGGGTATACAGGCAGCGGCGCACCGCCGCGCGGGAAATTTGCGTTTTTTGACTTAACTGCGAAATGGTCAGCCGCTGGCGCTGCGGAGTAAAAGCATTGAGCACTTCCAGCCCGCGGGCGAGAGACAGCATAAAATTGGGGTCGTGCTCGGCCTGCCTGGCGCTCAGCGTAGTGTGGGTATTGTCGCTCATTGCATCTTTCTCCGTTGCAACTAAAAGCTCACGGGGCATCACTATACCGCGCGCAAACCAGGGCGCGCCGAATTGTGCCTGTTTTACCACCTCGATCACATTATTAACCGCAATTTAACAAGCGTGCCGATAATCGCACAACATTTCGATTATCGCCGTTGACCATCCGCCAGGCTGGACCCTATTGTCAAAGCACAGACATCCCCGTTATGGATGTGGGTACAAAAAGTTATGCATCTTTCAGGAACAAAAAATGACTGCGACCGTAGAACGCATTGAGAGCTGGTTAGTGGATGTACCGACTATCCGGCCACATAAATTATCGATGACCACCATGGGCTGCCAGACGCTGGTCATCGTGCGCATTACCCGTTCCGATGGCGTATGCGGTATCGGTGAAGCGACGACCATCGGCGGACTGAGCTACGGCGTCGAGAGCCCGGAGGCTATCTCATCGGCCTTGACCCACTATCTAACGCCGCTGCTGAAAGGGCAGCCGGCGGATAACCTGAATGCGCTTACGGCGCGGATGAATAGCGCCATTAAAGGCAATACCTTTGCAAAGTCTGCCATTGAAACCGCGCTCCTTGATGCCCAGGGCAAAGCTTTAGGGCTACCGGTTTCGGCGCTGCTCGGCGGCGCGTTGCAAACGTCGTTGCCGGTGTTGTGGACGTTAGCCAGCGGCGATACCGCAAAAGATATTGCCGAAGGGGAAAAGCTGTTAGCCGAGCGCCGTCATCAGGCATTCAAGCTGAAGATTGGCGCACGGGAATTAGCCACCGACCTCCGCCATACCCGCGCCATTGTCGAAGCCTTAGGCGATCGCGCCAGCATTCGCGTTGACGTTAACCAGGCCTGGGATGCGGCCACCGGCGCGAAAGGCTGCCGCGAGCTGGCGGCGATGGGGGTCGATCTCATCGAACAGCCGGTGAGCGCACAGGATAATGCCGCACTGGTGCGCCTGAGCCAGCAAATCGAGACCGCAATTCTGGCGGATGAAGCGGTCGCGACCGCTTACGATGGTTACCAACTGGCGCAGCAGGGCTTTACCGGCGCTTACGCGCTGAAAATCGCCAAGGCGGGCGGGCCGAATAGCGTGCTGGCGCTGGCCCGCGTCGCGCAGGCGGCGGGGATTGGCCTGTATGGCGGCACGATGCTGGAAGGGACCGTGGGGACCGTCGCTTCTCTGCACGCCTGGTCGACATTGTCGCTGCAGTGGGGAACCGAGATGTTCGGCCCGCTGCTACTCAAAGACGATATCGTCAGCGTACCGCTGACCTTTGCCGACGGTCAGGTGGTGTTGCCGCAAACGCCAGGGCTAGGTGTGGAGCTGGATGAAGACAAGCTGCGCTTCTATTCCCGTAAAGCATAACAGGAGAAAATAATGCTATTTAAAGTTGATATGACCGTTAATATTCCGATCGGTTTTCCTGCCGCCGAGGCGGATGAAATTAAACAACGCGAAAAAGCTTATTCGCAACAATTACAACGTGAAGGCAAATGGCGACATATCTGGCGCGTCGCCGGTCTTTACGCCAATGTCAGCATTTTCGATGTAAAAGATGCCGAAGAGTTGCATCAAATTTTAATGGGATTGCCGTTATATCCATTTATGGATATTCGCGTAGAGGCGCTGTGCCGTCATCCCTCGTCTATTCGTGAAGACGATAGCTAATAATAATAACGTCGACCTCATGCCGGGGGCACCCGGCAAATATCCTACAATGATAAGAGAGAATAATTATGAGTAATGCTTTCGTACAACAAGAAGCCGTGCAGAAATTATTACGTGAAGGCGCGGGGTTAAATGTTCCTGGCGGCAACGAACGCTTTAAAGCCATTGTCCACCGTTTGCTGGAAAATATCTGCACGCTGATCGATGACTATAACGTTACAGAAGAAGAGTTCTGGCACGCGGTAAACTATTTGCACGAGCTGGGTGGGCGCCAGGAAGCGGCGCTGCTGGCGGCAGGGCTAGGCCTTGAGCATTTCCTCGACCTGCGTCAGGACGCTATCGACGCGGCGGCACATCGTGAAACCGGCACCCCGCGCACCATCGAAGGGCCGCTGTATGTAGCCAATGCGCCGCTGGCCGACAGCCATGCCCGCATGGATGATGGCACCGATGCCGGCGAAGTGATGTGGCTGCACGGCCAGGTTAAAGATAGCCAGGGCCAGCCGATCGCTAATGCCATCGTTGATATCTGGCATGCCAATACTCTGGGTAATTATTCGTTCTTCGATCAGAGTCAGAGCGATTACAACCTGCGTCGTCGTATCCGCACCGGTGCCGATGGCCGTTACAGCGTACGCAGCATCATGCCGTCAGGCTACGGTTGTCCGCCGGATGGACCGACGCAGAAACTGCTGGACCAACTGGGTCGCCACGGCAACCGTCCGGCGCATATTCACTTCTTCGTCTCCGCGCCGGGCCATAAACATCTGACCAGCCAGATCAACCTCAGCGGCGACAAATACCTGTGGGATGATTTTGCCTTTGCCACCCGCGACGGTCTGATTGCCGACCCGGTGAAAGTGAGCGACCGCCAGACGATTGCACAGCGTGAACTGGACGGAGAACACACCGAAGTGCGCTTTGATTTCACCCTCTGTAAAGCGCTGAGCCCCGACGAAGAGCACCGCGGCACCCGTCTGCGCGCCAAAGAGTAATCTGCTTTAGCGGCCCCGGCTACGCTGCTGGCCCGGGCCGCGCTCTGCACCCGATAGTCACCACATTCGCCAAATATCTTTAATCCTGAATCCTGCAGGAGGAGTTAACTCATGCAAAAAACGCTATCAGCGCTTAAAGACAAAATTAACAACGCGTTAATTGTCGACCGTGAAAATCATATTTACCGTTGCCACCGTTCTATATTTACCGACCAGCAGTTATTTGATTTTGAAATGAAACATATCTTCGAAGGTAATTGGGTTTTTCTTGCCCATGAAAGTCAAATTGCCGAACCGGGAGACTATTATACCCTGACACTGGGACGGCAGCCGGTTATTATTACTCGCGATAAAAAGAATGAATTACATGCATTAATTAATAGCTGTGCCCACCGCGGCGCCATGTTATGCCGACGCAAAACCGGGAATAAAAATTCGTTCACCTGTCCGTTCCACGGCTGGACCTTCAGCAATAACGGTAAATTATTAAAAGCCAAAGATGAGAACACCGGTGCCTATCCCGATACTTTCAAACATGAAGGGTCTCACGATTTGCAAAAACTGCCGCGTTTTCAGTCTTACCGCGGCTTCTTATTCGGTAGCCTCAATGCGGACGTGCAGCCGCTGGAGGAGTATCTCGGCGAAACCCGCAAAATCATCGATCTGATCGTCGATCAGGCGCCGGAAGGGCTGGAAGTGCTGAAGGGCTCGTCGAGCTATGTTTACGAAGGCAACTGGAAGCTGGGCGCGGAGAACGGCGCCGATGGTTATCATGTCAGCGTGGTGCACTGGAACTACGCCTCTACCATGTCACGCCGCAACTATGAAGCGGAAGGGACGCATGCGGTTGACGCCAACGGTTGGTCAAAGAGCGTCGGCGGCGGCTACGGTTTTGACAATGGTCACATGTTGCTGTGGACCCGGGCGCTGAACCCGGAAGTGCGCCCGGTCTATGCCCACCGCGAGCGTCTGCAGGCGGAGTTCGGTGAACTGCGCGCCGACCAGATGGTTAACGAAACCCGCAATCTGTGCCTTTATCCCAACGTCTACCTGATGGATCAGTTCTCTACCCAGATCCGCGTGATCCGCCCGATTGCGGTCGATAAAACCGAAGTCACTATCTGGTGTTTTGCGCCGAAAGGGGAATCCGACCAGGCGCGGGCGTTACGCATCCGCCAGTACGAGGATTTCTTTAACGTCAGCGGAATGGGGACGCCGGACGATCTGGAAGAGTTCAGCGCCTGTCAGCGCGGCTATCTTGGCGAAAATCTGCCATGGAGCGACCTCAGCCGCGGCGCGCTACGTTGGGTCGACGGCCCGGATGAACACGCCAGGCACGCGGGCTTTACGCCGCGGCTAAGCGGGGTGAAATCGGAAGATGAAGCGCTGTATATCGCTCATCACCACCACTGGCAAACGGTCATGCTGGCGGCGCTGGAACAGGAACAGCAGCATTACGACCAGTCCATTACCCAGCGCGTGGAGGTGGCCTGATGTTGAATCTCGAACAAGTTCGCCAGTTTCTCTATTACGAAGCCCGTCTGTTAGATGACCGTCAGTGGGATGAGTGGCTGAGCTGTTACAGCCCGCAGGTGGTCTACTGGATGCCGGCATGGGGCGACGATGACCAACTGACGCGCGACCCGCAAAAAGAGATTTCCCTTATCTACTACCCCAACCGGGAAGGACTGGAGGATCGTGTCTACCGCATTAAAACCGAACGTTCCGGCGCCAGCACGCCGGAGCCGCGTACCACGCACATTATCAGCAATGTCGAGCTGATGGGCGAGAGCGATGAGGGGCTTGCGGTGCGCTACAACTGGGTTACGTGGAGCCATCGCTATCAACACACGGATGCCTATTTTGGCTCTACCTGCTGCACGCTAATTGAGCAGGACGGCAGGCCGCAGATCGTTCGTAAAACGGTACGCCTGAATAACGACTATATCCGTCAGGTTATCGACGTGTACCACATTTAAGAGGCGCTTATGACTTTTAATATTGCTCTTAATTTTGAGGACGGCATTACCCGCTTTATTCAATGCCATGCCGGGGAGAAGGTGCTGGATGCGGCCTATCGCCAGAAGGTAAACCTGCCGATGGACTGTTCGGACGGCGTTTGCGGCACCTGCAAATGCCATTGCGCCAGCGGTGAATACGATCTGGGTGAAGAATATCTCGACGAGGCGTTAAGCGATGACGAAGCGCAGGCTCGCCAGGTGCTGACCTGCCAGATGGTCCCGACCAGCGACTGTGTGATCGACGTGCCGGTGGCCGCCGCGCAGTGTAAAACCGCGCTGACGAACACCGGGGCGCAGGTACGACAGGTGAATTTACTGTCCGATACCGCCATCGAACTGGTGGTCGCGCTGGATGAGCCGCTGGCTTTTCTACCGGGGCAGTACATCAACATTCAGGTACCGGGCACGCCTCATGTGCGCGCCTACTCATTCAGCTCGCTACCGGGTTCTCTCGAAGGGCGCTTCCTGATCCGTAACGTGCCTGGCGGCATGATGAGCCAGTGGTTAACCCAGCAGGCGCGGCCCGGAGATCGTCTGACTCTCAGCGGCCCCATGGGCAGCTTCTATTTACGCAGCGGCGAACGCCCGCTGCTCATGCTGGCGGGCGGCACCGGGCTGGCGCCGCTGCTGTCCATGTTACACACCCTGCAGACACAGGGTAGCCCGCGTTCGGTGACATTACTGTACGGGGTGACCCGTGACGACGATCTGGTGAAAACCGACGCGCTGGATGCGTTTAACCAGCAACTGACGGGATATCGCTGGCTGCCGGTGGTGGCGGATGAAAGCAGTTCCTGCCCGCAGCGCGGCTTTGTGACTGAACATCTTGACGATGCCATGCTGAATAACGGCGACGTCGACATCTATCTTTGCGGACCGCCGCCGATGGTGAATGCGGTCGCCACGGCGCTGCGCGAAAGAGGAATTTCCCCGGCAGGGTTCTGGTATGAGAAATTTATCGCCAGCCAGAGCGCGGCGGCATAAGGAGGCATGATGCGTTTTACCGATAAAGTCGTCGCTATTACCGGCGCGGCGCAGGGCATTGGTCGCCAGACCGCGGAACAGGCGGCAACTGAAGGCGCCGCCCTGTTGCTGATTGACCGCTCGCCTTACGTGCACGAACTGGCTGCCGTTTTAGCCCAGGCCGGAAGCCAGGTACTGGCGCTGGAGGCTGACCTGGAGCAGTGGCAGAGTACCGAACAGGCGTTTGCCGCCGGGGTCGCGCATTTCGGCCGGCTCGACGTGCTCATCAACAACGTCGGCGGCACCATCTGGGCGCGACCTTTCGCCGAGTATCAGCCAGAACAAATTGAGAAAGAGATCCGCCGCTCGCTGTTCCCTACCTTGTGGGGCTGCCGCGCGGCGCTCCCCTGGATGCTGAAGCAGGGGAAAGGCAGCATCGTCAATATCTCGTCGGTGGCGACGGCAGGGGTGAACCGGGTGCCATACTCGGCGGCGAAAGGCGGCGTTAACGCGCTGACCCGGTCGATTGCTATGGAGTACAGCGGCAGCGGCATTCGGATTAACGCCGTCGCGCCGGGCGGCACGGAGGCGCCGCCGCGCCTAACGCCGCGCAACGATGAGCAGCCGAGCGAGCAGGAAAAGGCGTGGTATCAGCAGGTTGTCGATCAGACGGTGGAGAGCAGCCTGATGCATCGTTACGGCACGCTGGCGGAACAGGCGAATGCGATCCTGTTTCTCGCCAGCGATGAGGCCAGCTATATCACCGGCGTAACGATACCGGTGGCGGGCGGCGATCTCGGCTAGCGGCGGGTGGCATACCAGCAGAGCAGGGAGCCGAGACACACCATCCCGGCTCCCTGCCAGAAGGACCATGAGAGCGCGGCGCTGAGCAGTACTGCCGCCAGTGCGGAGGAGAGTACCGGCGTGAAGTACGAGGCCGCCGCCAGCAGGCTGACGTTGCCGTGCAGGATGCCAACGTTCCACGCCGCGTAGGCCAGCCCCAGCGCCACGGAGACCGTAATCAGCTTAATGACTACCGGCCAGCTAAACTGCATCGGCGGCTGCGTGCTGGCCAAAAACTTCAGCCACAGGGTCAGCGCCGTTAATAAGACGAAGAGGGTAATGCCATTTTTGCCTTTGGCATACTTCGCGGTCACCGTGCAGTAGGCTGCCCAGATAAATGCGCCGATAAATGCCAGAAAGTAGCTCAGCGGGCTCGAAATGACGTTATTGATAATTTCACTGAGGTTGAGTCCGTGCTCGCCGCCGAGCACCCAGCTCACGCCGAACAGCGCCAGTAGTAAGCCGGGGATCACCAGCCAGCTGCTTTTCTGACCGTTAAAAAGAATGGCGAATAAAATGGTCAGGCTGGGCCACAGGTAATTGACCATCCCCACTTCAATGGCCTGCTGGCGGGTGGCGGCGAAACCCAGCGACAGGGCGAGGCAGATCTCATAGCTGACAAACAGCACGCTGCCGGCCAACAGATAGCGGCGCGGGATTTGGCGCAGGTTGGGAAAGCCGACGGTAAAAATGAGCAGCAGGCCGCTAAGGCTATAAATCATCGCCGCGCCGCCGACAGCGCCTAGCCCTTCGCTGACGCCGCGGATCAAACCGACCATCGTGCTCCATAATATAATGGCGGCGAAGCCGATTGACGTCGCTCTCTTTTTTTCCATGTTTAACCTGATAGTGACTCACACGCAGCCAGAATTTATAACATCTTTTCGCTCCCGGCGGTCGATCTTTTCCGTAGCGCATAACTCTTTGGGGTTAGTCAAACTCGCTAGCGCTGACTCTTTAGGGGGCGAGCGTTGGCGACCTTGATTTGACGCAATAAAAAAAGGGACATTGCTGTTAGTTTCCTCCGCGCGATGAACACACATCCTGCATGGAGGAATCAATGGACGTCAGCCGCAGAAAGTTTTTTAAAATCTGCGCAGGCGGTATGGCCGGAACAACAGCTGCCGCACTGGGCTTCGCCCCAAAAATGGCGCTGGCTCAGGCACGCAATTTCAAATTGCTGCGCGCAAAAGAGATCCGCAACACCTGCACTTACTGCTCCGTGGGCTGCGGGCTATTAATGTATAGCCTGGGCGACGGCGCGAAAAACGCCAAAGAAGCGATTTATCATATCGAAGGGGATCCGGATCATCCGGTAAGCCGCGGCGCGCTGTGCCCGAAAGGTGCCGGTCTGCTGGACTACGTCCACAGCGAAAATCGCCTGCGTTATCCGCAATACCGTGCTCCGGGCTCGGATAAATGGCAGCGCATCTCCTGGGATGAAGCTTTTAACCGCATCGCCAAACTGATGAAAGCCGACCGCGACGCCAACTTTATTGAAAAGAACGAGCAGGGCGTGACGGTTAACCGCTGGCTTTCCACCGGGATGCTGTGCGCCTCGGCGGCGAGTAATGAGACCGGCATGCTGACGCAAAAATTTGTGCGCTCGCTCGGCATGCTGGCGGTAGACAACCAGGCGCGCGTCTGACACGGACCAACGGTAGCAAGTCTTGCTCCAACATTTGGTCGCGGTGCGATGACCAACCACTGGGTTGATATCAAAAACGCTAACGTCGTGATGGTGATGGGCGGCAACGCCGCGGAAGCGCATCCGGTGGGATTCCGCTGGGCGATGGAAGCGAAGAACAATAACGATGCCACGCTTATCGTTGTCGACCCACGCTTTACGCGTACCGCGTCGGTGGCCGATATCTATGCGCCGATTCGTTCCGGTACCGACATTACGTTCCTGTCGGGCGTGCTGCGCTACCTGATCGATAATAATAAGATCAATGCCGAGTACGTAAAGCATTACACCAATGCCAGCCTGCTGGTACGGGATGATTTTACCTTCGAAGATGGCCTGTTCAGCGGCTACGATGCGGAAAAGCGCCAGTATGATAAATCGTCCTGGAACTACCAGTTCGATGAAAATGGCTACGCGAAACGCGATGAAACGCTCTCCCATCCGCGCTGCGTGTGGAATCTGCTCAAGCAGCACGTTTCCCGCTACACCCCGGAAGTGGTCGAAAATATCTGCGGTACGCCGAAAGAAGACTTCCTCAAAGTGTGCGAGGTACTGGCTTCAACCAGCGTCGCGGATCGCACCACCACCTTCCTGTATGCGCTGGGCTGGACGCAGCACACCGTCGGCGCGCAGAACATCCGCACCATGGCGATGATCCAGCTGCTGCTCGGCAATATGGGTATGGCAGGCGGCGGCGTCAACGCGCTGCGCGGACACTCCAATATTCAGGGGCTGACCGATTTGGGCCTGTTGTCGACCAGCCTGCCGGGTTATTTGACGCTGCCGTCCGATAAACAGAGCGATCTGCAAAGTTATCTTCGCGCCAACACGCCGAAAGCGACGCTGGCCGACCAGGTGAACTACTGGAGCAACTACCCGAAATTCTTCGTCAGCCTGATGAAATCGTTCTACGGCGATGCGGCGCAGAAAGAGAACGACTGGGGCTTCAACTGGTTGCCGAAATGGGATCAGGCTTACGACGTTATCAAGTACTTCAATATGATGGATAACGGCAAAGTCACCGGCTATATCTGCCAGGGCTTCAACCCGGTTGCGTCCTTCCCGGACAAAAACAAAGTGGTTCGTAGCCTCAGTAAGCTGAAATATATGGTGGTTATCGACCCGCTGGTGACCGAAACTTCGACCTTCTGGCAGAACCACGGCGAGTCTAATGATGTCGACCCGTCGGCTATTCAGACCGAAGTCTTCCGTCTGCCGTCGACCTGCTTTGCCGAAGAGGATGGCTCGATCGCCAACTCCGGTCGCTGGCTGCAGTGGCACTGGAAAGGCCAGGACGCGCCGGGCGAAGCGCGCAACGATGGCGAAATTCTTGCCGGGATCTATCACCGTCTACGTGAGCTGTACCGTCGCGAAGGCGGTAAGGGCGCGGAACCGCTGCTGAAAATGAGCTGGAGCTATAAGCAGCCAGATCATCCGGAATCGGAAGAAGTAGCAAAAGAGAACAACGGCTATGCGCTGGCGGATCTCTACGATGGTAATGGGGTGCTGCTGGCGAAAAAAGGAGAGTTGCTGAATAGCTTCGCGCTGCTGCGCGATGACGGCAGCACCGCATCGTCCTGCTGGATCTACACCGGCTGCTGGACCGAGCAGGGTAACCAGATGGCGAATCGCGATAACGCCGATCCTTCGGGACTTGGCAATACGCTGGGATGGGCCTGGGCCTGGCCGCTCAATCGCCGCGTGTTGTATAACCGCGCATCAGCTGACATTAACGGCAGGCCGTGGGATGCGAAGCGGATGCTGATCCAGTGGAACGGCAGTAAGTGGGTCGGTAATGATATTCCGGACTTCAATACCGCGCCGCCGGGGAGTAACACCGGGCCGTTTATTATGCAGCAAGAGGGGCTTGGGCGCCTGTTTGCGCTCGATAAACTGGCGGAAGGGCCGTTCCCTGAACACTACGAGCCGATGGAAACGCCGCTTGGAACCAACCCGCTGCACCCGAATGTGGTCTCCAGCCCGGTGGTGCGTTTATACGAAGATGACGCCATTCGCTTAGGTAAGAAGGATAAGTTCCCGTATGTCGGTACTACCTATCGTCTGACCGAACACTTCCATACCTGGACCAAGCACGCGCTGCTCAATGCGATTGCGCAGCCGGAACAGTTTGTCGAAATCAGCGAAGGGCTGGCGAAAAGCAAAGGTATCGCTAATGGTGACTGGGTGAAAGTCAGCAGCAAGCGCGGCTTTATTCGCGCGGTTGCCGTAGTGACCCGTCGACTGCGCACGCTGAACGTCAACGGCCAGCAGGTAGAAACCGTCGGTATCCCGCTGCACTGGGGCTTTGAAGGTGTGGCGCGTAAAGGCTATATCGCCAACACCCTGACGCCTAACGTCGGCGATTCCAACTCGCAGACGCCGGAGTATAAGGCGTTTTTGGTCAACATCGAGAAAGCGTAAGGAGCGATTAAATGGCGATGGAAACACAAGACATTATTAAACGCTCCGCGACTAACCAGATGACTCCCGCGCCACGCGCGCGGGACTATAAGGCGGAAGTCGCCAAGCTTATCGATGTCTCCTCCTGCGTAGGCTGTAAAGCCTGCCAGGTGGCCTGTTCCGAGTGGAATGACATTCGCGATGAAGTGGGGCACTGCGTCGGCGTGTACGACAACCCGGCGGATCTCAGCGCTAAATCCTGGACGGTAATGCGCTTTAGCGAGACCGAACAGAACGGCAAGCTGGAGTGGCTTATCCGCAAGGATGGCTGTATGCACTGCGAAGAGCCAGGCTGCCTGAAAGCCTGCCCGTCCGCCGGGGCGATTATTCAGTACGCCAACGGCATCGTCGATTTCCAGCAGGAAAACTGCATTGGTTGCGGCTACTGCATTGCCGGGTGTCCGTTTAATATTCCACGCCTCAATAAAGAGGATAACCGGGTCTATAAATGCACGCTGTGTGTGGATAGGGTCAGCGTCGGTCAGGAACCGGCCTGCGTGAAAACCTGTCCTACCGGCGCTATCCATTTCGGCACGAAAAAAGAGATGCTGGAAGTGGCGCAGGAGCGGGTGGATAAGCTGAAAAAGCGCGGTTATGCCAATGCCGGGATTTACAACCCGCAGGGCGTTGGCGGCACCCATGTGATGTACGTACTGCATCATGCCGACCAGCCGGAGCTGTATCACAAGTTGCCGAAGGAGCCGCAGATCGACACCAGTATCAATCTATGGAAGGGGGCGCTGAAACCGCTGTCGGCAGCGGGCTTTATCGCTACCTTTGCTGGGCTGATTTATCACTACATTGGTATCGGGCCGAACAAGGAAGTTGACGATGACGAGGAGGAACACGATGAGTAAATCGAAAATGATAGTGCGCACCAAATTCATCGACCGCGCCTGTCACTGGACGGTGGTTATCTGTTTCTTCCTGGTGGCGCTGTCGGGGATTTCGTTTTTCTTCCCGACGCTACAATGGTTGACGGAAACCTTCGGCACCCCGCAGATGGGGCGTATCCTGCATCCGTTTTTCGGCGTGCTGATTTTTGTCGCGCTGATGTTTATGTTTGTGCGTTTTGTCCACCACAATATCCCTGATAAACAGGATATCCCCTGGCTGAAAGGCATCGTGGAGGTTCTGAAAGGCAACGAACATAAGGTTGCGCGCGTCGGGAAATATAACGCCGGGCAGAAGATGATGTTCTGGACCATTATGAGCATGATTTTTGTGCTGCTGGTGACCGGGGTGATTATCTGGCGCCCATATTTTGCGGAATATTTTCCGATTCCGATTATCCGTTACAGCCTGCTGATACACGCCACTTCGGCGATTATCCTGATCCACGCGATCCTCATCCATATGTATATGGCATTCTGGGTCAAAGGGTCGATTAAAGGCATGATCGAAGGCAAGGTGAGCCGCCGTTGGGCGAAGAAACATCACCCGCGTTGGTATCGCGATGTCGAACGTCTGGAAGCGCAAAAAGAGAGCCGTGAGGGAATGAAGTAAGCCTTTACGGGGGAAACCCGCTCCGAAGATATTGGGGCGGGCTCCCGGCATTCAGCAGTTAGTGATAAGTGTATCGATTGAATCAATGACCCCCTGACGTGCACAACTCAGATTACAGACGAAATCCTGTGGCTGGATTCGTTTATTATTTAAATTACTGATCATCGGCGTACAAAGTAAAAAGCTGTCAAACTCTATATTTATCCTTGGGGCGACATGCTGATGCCAACGAGGTAACTGTCGCGCCCGCATTAAAGGAATAATGACTCTAGTGGCCAGGTCAGCATAGTAATCATTCTGCACTATCATATAATACGGCAGGGTGTTATTTGTTTATGCAGAACAATTTCGATAGACATTGAATTGTTCAAGCATCATAGCACCCTGAAAAATTCATCATCTGTGAGAGTACCTGCTTTTGCAATAAATTCATTCATTGCGGCAATGAATTCCTTATGCTGTTGCTGTTTATCGGCTTCTCGTAAATCCTTTCCTGCCTGCGCTGACTCCTTCTGGGCTGGCACATCAATACATCTTTTACGTAGCGTATTACTTTTCATCGTAGGCTCCTTACTGGTGGTTCAGTGATTATTCTCTTTACTCACATAAAAATAAACCTCAGCAGTAAGTTTAATATTTATTTTGCGAGCCGGATTCCAGCGCAACGCAACAGATGAAATATTAACGTTTGTTGTAATAACCCTTTGCGCAGGGGGAATACTGCGCAAAGGTGATAAAACCATTCCATTAAAATTTCTCAGGAATAAACCGGAAAGGAAAATGAGTCGGTTTCACTTTGCCAATTTTACGTTTCGGTAGGGTAATGTGTTCCATTGGTAGCGACTCGTAGGGGATCTGCGAAAGCAGGTGGGTAATAATATTCAGGCGCACGCGTTTTTTATCTTCCGAGCGGGCGACAAACCACGGCGCCCAGGCGGTATCGGTGGCGGCAAACATCGCATCGCGCGCTGCGGTGTAATCATCCCAGCGGTTGAAAGATTTAATATCCATCGGCGATAGTTTCCAGATTTTGCGTCCGTCATCAATACGGTCGCGCAGGCGCCGTTCTTGTTCCTGCGGCGTCACCTCCAGCCAGTATTTCAGTAAAATAATGCCGGAATCGACCATCCCACGCTCCACCATTGGCGCGCCGTCGAGGAATTTTTGCACCTCCTCCTCGGTACAAAATCCCATCACCCGTTCAACGCCGGCCCGGTTGTACCAGCTGCGATCGAAAATCACTATCTCCCCGGCGGCGGGAAGATGTTTGATATAACGCTGAAAATAGAGCTGGCTGCGTTCGCGCTCGGTTGGGGCGGGCAGGGCGACAACACGGAAAACCCGCGGGCTGACGCGTTCGGTTATCGCTTTGATGGTGCCGCCTTTGCCGGCGCCATCGCGTCCCTCGAAGACGATGCATACCTTAAGCCCTTTATGCACGACCCACCGCTGTAGCTTGACCAACTCAACGTGCAGTTTACGCAATGCCTGCTGATATTCTTTCTCGCTTAACGGCTCCGTTTTGGCGGGTATGACGGGCGCAACGGCTTTCTTCTTGTTTCCCATGGCTGTCCTCATGCGTGGTGGCCTGAAAGGCAGGTCGCTGTTTAAAGTGTAATCAGAGCCAGACAAAGCGGCGGAAAACTTCTCATCTGCCTGAGAGAAAAGATAAGCATTAAGCGCGCCATCTCACTGCTGCTTAATCAGGAATCGGGTAGGATAGGCTGGTTAATTAACTGAAATCATTCAGGGAGAGAGTATGTCGAATAAACTTCTGCAAGTGCACTTTGCTTTTAGCGGCCCGTTTGGCGATGAAATGTCGACGCAATTAGCCGAACTCGCGCAATCTATTAACCACGAGCCCGGTTTTATCTGGAAGATCTGGACGGAGAATAGCGTTACGCAGGAAGCCGGTGGCATATATCTGTTTGAAGATGAACAAAGCGCGCAGGCTTATGCGAAAAAACACGCCGCCCGCCTGCGGCAATTTGGCGTGCAGGAGATGTTCTACAAAATTTTCGACGTCAATTTAGCGCTAAGCCAGATTAACCACGGGCCGCTCAATTAAAATGAGACCGTGGTTACATATAGCGTTCAAACTGCCAGGCCGCCACGGCTTCGAGGATAAACAGCCCGGATACCACGATTCCCGCCACGCGATGGCGGGAATAGAAAAGTATTCCCGCGACCACGGCTAACACCGGTAACGTAATGGGCCAGCAGGCGACAATAGTAATCCAGGCGATGATCAGATAATCCTTCATCATGGCGAATACTCCGTGGTCAATGTTTACCGGCGCGAACGCTGCGCCGGTATAAATCAGAATTCAACGACGCCGCCTTGTTCAATACGGTCAATATCATTGGTGACAGGATTCACCTTTTCGTTGTAATAGGTGTAGGCATTAACGTCGGGAGTCATCGTTAATTTTGGTTGTTCCGTTTTCGATTCAGGCGATTCTGTCTGTGGATTAGCGGCAAGGTCTGCCGGTTCCGGCGGCGTATAGTGTAACTGGTCGGCGAGACTGCCCGCCGCGAAGGCGCTAGCGTTAATAGAAAGCGCGCTGATGGCGATAATAATTAATTTTTTTAAAGTCATAAATTTCATCCATGAGACGAAACCCGCCACGGCGGCAGGTAAAAAGAGCAAGGTTTAAGATAATACGTAAAAGAAGTTAATGTTTCAAAGCGTAATCGCCCTCTGCTAGTATAAAGTTGCTACTCCTCGGTAATTCTTTATGGTAGCTACTTGTATTACCGAGCATTCCCCATGTCCTTGTCTTTAATTTCACATTAATGCAGCAAAATTTTCACTAGTTTTGATCATCTCCGCACTTTTGCACCAGCCCGGTGCGCAAGGTTGCTAAAGTCGTTCTATGTTTAGCTCACTGTCGGTATGGACACCAGCGTTCCCGGCAGGCCACGTGACGGCAACAGACCTCCTGACCTGTAAAGACTGGCGCATTGCCGGGTGGTACCGATTGCGGTCACGCTACGCGACTATTAGTAATCGATCTGGCGATACCTCTCTTCCTGGCGGGTTTTTTGCTTTATCTACCGAAGCCGCTACGGCTTATTCCAGCATTGGCACGTTACGCTGTAAGTGGTTTTTACTGCGCCAGTTTATGGCGTCTGTTCGATATCGCTGAGGACTATCCGAATGTCTTTAAAACTTAAAAAGTTGACTCTGCATTTTGCAATAGCAGGTTGTTTGAGCGCGGCATTTTACGCACAGGCGGATGTGAAGATTGGCGTGGCCGGCCCCTTTACCGGGCCGAATGCGACCTATGGCGCCCAATACTGGAAAGGGGCATCGCAGGCGGCGGCTGATATTAATGCCGCTGGGGGAATTAAAGGCGAAAAAATTGTGCTGGTGCAGGGCGATGATGCCTGTGAACCCAAGCAGGCGGTGGCGGTGGCTAACCGCCTGGTTGACGACTCCGGCGTCTCGGCGGTGGTAGGCCACTTCTGCTCTTCCTCGACAATGCCCGCCTCCGAGGTCTATGACGAAGCCGGGATCCTGACCATCACGCCGGGTTCCACCAATCCGCAAATCACCGAACGCGGAATGAAAGATATGTTCCGCATGTGCGGGCGCGATGACCAGCAAGGGGTGATTGCCGCCAACTACATGCTGGATGTGCTGAAGGCGAAGAAGATCGCCGTCATTCACGATAAAGACACCTACGGTCAGGGATTAGCCGACGCGACGCGCGCGGCGCTGGCTAAACGCGGGACGAAAGAGGTGTTGTATGAAGGCCTATCCCGCGGGGAAAAAGACTTTAATGCCCTGGTAACCAAAATCGGCGCCCTGAAACCGGATGTGGTTTATTTTGGCGGCTGCCATCCGGAAGCCGGCCCGCTGGTGCGCCAGATGCGCGAGCAGGGCGTCCAGGCTAAGTTCTTCTCCGGCGACTGCGTGGTGACCGAAGAGTTGGTTACCGCCGCGGGCGGGCCGCAGTTTACCAATGGCGTGTTAATGACCTTCGGTAAAGATCCGCGCACCATTCCTGAAGGTAAAGCGGTGATCGACAAATTCCGCGCCAGCGGTTTTGAACCGGAGGGCTATACCCTTTACGCCTATGCTTCAATCCAGGCTATCGCCGCGGCCTATAACGCTGCCGGTACCGATAATGCCAAAGCCAGCGAATGGTTGAAAAACCACAGCGTCGATACCGTGATGGGTAAAAAAGCCTGGGACGGCAAAGGCGACCTGAAAGTATCGGATTACGTGGTTTATCAATGGGATGATAAAGGCAAATATCATCAGCTGTAACCCAGGATTGTAGTGCGCATAACGCCCTCATCAGAGGGGCGTCGTACTACCGTAAGCAGCAGACGTTAAGGCCTCTGCGTCTGCTGCACCTTGACTGGCAGGATGGTTCCTATGGCGGCATTCTTTCTGCAACAACTGATCAATGGCTTAACGCTTGGCGCGGTATATGGGCTTATCGCCATTGGCTACACCATGGTTTATGGCATCATCGGTATGATTAACTTCGCCCACGGCGAGGTATATATGGTCTCAGCCTACCTGTGCGCTATCGGGCTGGCGCTGCTGGCCTACTTCGGTATTCACTCTTTCCCGCTGCTTATTTTCGGCACGCTGGTGTTTACGATTATCGTCACCGGGGTGTACGGCTGGGCCATCGAACGCATTGCTTATCGGCCGCTACGGAATTCAACGCGTCTGGCGCCGCTGATTTCGGCAATCGGCATGTCGCTGATTTTACAAAACTACGTGCAACTGAGTCAGGGCCCTAATCAACAGGGGATCCCGACGTTGATGCACGGCGTATTGCGGATTACGGTAGGTGATGGCGTGGTGCAAATCACCTGGACCAAAATCTTCATCCTGCTCGCCGCTTTCGTCGGCATGGTGGTGCTGAGCTGGATAATCAACCATACGCAGCTTGGGCGGGTATGCCGAGCGACCCAGCAGGACCGGCGGATGGCGGCCATTCTCGGCATTAACACCGATCGGGTGATCTCGCTGGTATTTATGATTGGCGCGGCCATGGCGGGACTCGCCGGGGTACTGGTGACCATGAATTACGGCACGTTTGATTTTTATATCGGTTTTATTATCGGCATTAAGGCCTTCACCGCCGCGGTACTGGGCGGGATCGGTTCGCTGCCGGGGGCGATGCTTGGCGGCCTGCTGCTGGGCGTCGCCGAGGCGCAGTTCGCCGGGTTAGTAAACTCGGATTATAAGGATGTCTTCTCGTTCGCATTGCTGGTGGCGATTCTGATTTTCCGTCCGCAAGGGCTGTTAGGCCGTCCTGTTGTGGCCAAGGTCTAAGGGGGGCATATGACCGATATTTCCCGTTTAGACGGCATCGACGTCAAGCGCAGCCTTATCGATAGCGTGCTGGCCGGTTTATGCGCGCTGATAGTCTTTGGCCCGATCGTGGGGATCGTGCTGAAGGGGTACAGTTTTACGCTTTCCCCACAGCGTGTCATCGTGCTGGTAGCGGTGGTAATGGTGGGGCGTCTGCTGCTCAGCCTGCTTTTGCAAACCCGCAGGGGAAAGCGGTTTGTCGGACGTTTTGAAGGCAACGACCAGGGGGTATTCGTCCGCCCCCCTGGCTATCGTAGTCGGCTGCGTTTTGTCCTGCCGCTGCTGGCGATCGTGGCTATCGCTTTCCCGTTAATGGCCAGTAAGTATCTGCTCACCGTGGCGATCCTCGGGCTTATCTACGTCCTGCTGGGGCTGGGATTAAACATCGTGGTGGGTCTCGCGGGGTTACTTGATTTGGGGTACGTCGCCTTTTACGCCATTGGCGCCTACGGTCTGGCGCTCGGCTATCAATACCTTGGCCTGGGGTTCTGGGCAATGCTGCCGCTGGGGGCGGTGATGGCGGCGCTGGCGGGGGCGTTATTGGGTTTTCCGGTTTTACGAATGCATGGCGACTACCTGGCTATTGTGACGCTGGGATTCGGCGAAATCATCCGTCTGGTGCTCAACAACTGGGTAAGTTTCACCGGCGGCCCCAACGGCGTTTCGGTGCCGTCGCCAACGCTCTTCGGCCTCGAGTTTGCCCGGCGAGCCAAAGAGGGCGGTACCCCGATTCATGAATTTCTGCATATTGCCTACAACCCCAACCTTAAATTTATTTTTATCTATGCCGTGTTGTTTATCGTGGTACTGATGGTGCTGCTGATAAAGCACCGCCTGACCCGAATGCCGATTGGACGTGCCTGGGAGGCGCTGCGGGAAGATGAAATCGCCTGCCGGGCGATGGGGCTGAATCACGTGCTGGTTAAGCTGTCCGCGTTTATGCTCGGCGCCTCGACGGCCGGCATCGCCGGTGTCTTTTTCGCCACTTATCAGGGCTTCGTGAACCCGACGTCGTTTACCTTTTTCGAGTCGGCGCTGATTCTCGCTATCGTGGTATTAGGCGGCATGGGCTCGACATTAGGTGTTGTGCTGGCGGCTTTCGTGCTGACTGTCACGCCGGAGCTGCTGCGCGGCTTTGACGAATACCGGGTTCTACTCTTTGGCGTGTTGATGGTTCTGATGATGATCTGGCGCCCGCGCGGGCTGGTGCGCACCGGGCGTACCGGGGTGGAAATCCGCAAAGGAGTCGCGCCATGAGCGATGCAATATTGCAGGTCGAGCATCTGATGATGCATTTTGGCGGGATTAAAGCGCTGAATGATGTCAACCTTGAGGTTGAACGCGGATCGATTACCGCCCTGATTGGCCCGAACGGCGCGGGGAAGACCACGGTGTTCAATTGCCTGACCGGGTTTTACCGCGCCAGCGGCGGCGCCATTCGGCTTAATGCCCGGCAACGAATGACCGATGTGATTCAGGTTCTCGGGCAGAAACTGCATGCCGATGATTTTTTCCATCCCGCGCGCCTGGGACGGCGGATGTACTACAAAATGTTCGGCGGCGCGCATCTGGTCAACCGCGCCGGGCTGGCGCGAACCTTCCAGAATATCCGCCTGTTTCGCGAAATGACGGTGATTGAAAATCTGATGGTGGCCCAGCATATGCAGGTTAACCGCCATCTGATCGCCGGGATCCTGAATACCCGAGGCTATCGGCAGGCGGAGAACCGCGCATTAGAGCGGGCCTTTTACTGGCTGGAAGTGGTGGAGATGGTTGACTGCGCCAATCGACTGGCGGGAACGCTCTCTTATGGCCAGCAGCGGCGGCTGGAGATCGCCCGCGCGATGTGTACCGGGCCGGAAATACTGTGTCTTGACGAACCCGCAGCCGGACTCAATCCGGCGGAAACGCGTGCCCTGAGCCGGATTATTCGTTTTCTGCGAGAACATCATGGCGTCACCATACTGCTGATCGAACATGATATGAGCATGGTGATGGAAATCTCCGATCGCGTGATTGTGCTCGACCACGGCGATGTTATTGCTCATGGCACCCCGGCTGAGATCCAGGCCAACCTGAGCGTGATCGCCGCATACCTTGGTACCGATGAACAGGAGATTGCCTGATGAGCCAACCGTTGCTGGAATTTCGCGAGGTTAATGTTTTTTACGGGCAAATTCAGGCGCTGAAGTCGGTATCGCTAACGGTCAATGAAGGCGAAACGGTGGCGTTAATCGGCGCTAACGGCGCCGGAAAATCCACGCTGCTGATGTCCATTTTCGGCCAGCCGCGGATTACCGATGGCAGTATTATCTATCGCGGACATGATATTAGCCGCCAGTCGACGCACTATATCGCCACCAACGGTATTGCCCAGGCGCCGGAGGGACGGCGCATTTTTGCCGATATGACGGTGGAAGAGAACCTGCTGATGGGCACTATTCCCATTGGTAATCGTTATCAGAATGAAGATAAAGCGCGGATGTATCAGCTGTTTCCACGGCTGGAAGAGCGTCGCGCGCAGCGGGCGATGACGCTCTCCGGCGGCGAGCAGCAAATGCTGGCGATCGCCCGCGCGCTGATGAGTCGGCCAAAGCTATTACTATTAGATGAACCGAGCCTGGGTCTGGCGCCGCTGGTGGTGAAGCAAATTTTCAGCATCTTGCGCGAGTTGACCGCCCAGGGGATGACGCTGCTACTGGTGGAGCAAAATGCGTACCACGCGCTAAAACTGGCTAACCGCGCGTATGTGCTGGTCAACGGCGAAATACGTCTGAGCGGTAGCGGCGCAGAGTTGCTGGATAACCCGGAAGTCAGAAATGCTTACCTGGGGATGGGTTAAGTTTTCGTCAGTCGTAGGGGGAGAAAACAGGGTGTGAAATCGGTTACACTAACGTCGTGAATGCACATTAAAGTGACCGACTAGATGAAGAAAACGATTTTTTCCTTAGCGCTGGGAACCTTTGGCCTCGGAATGGCGGAGTTTGGCATCATGGGGGTATTGCCGGAAATCGCCCATGATGTCGGTATTACCATCCCCGCGGCCGGCAACATGATCTCCTGGTACGCCTTTGGCGTGGTGTTTGGCGCGCCTGTCATGGCCTTGTTTTCCAGCCGTTTTTCGCTGAAATCGGTGATGCTGTTTCTGGTAGCGCTATGTGTGGCAGGCAACGCGTTATTTACCTGCTCCTCAAGTTATCCCATGCTGGCGCTCGGTCGCTTTATTTCAGGTTTTCCTCACGGCGCTTATTTTGGCGTCGGGGCGATTATTTTGTCGAAAATCGCCTCGCCGGGCAGGGTTACCGCGGCGGTCGCCGGGATGATAGCGGGAATGACGGTGGCAAACCTGCTTGGCGTACCGGCTGGCACCTGGCTTGGCCATCAGTTCAGCTGGCGCTATACCTTCACGGCCATCGCGCTATTTGATGTGCTGGTGCTATTGGCGATACTGCGCTGGGTGCCGACGCTATATGACAAATCCGCCTCCCGGCTCAGCGAACAATTCCATTTCCTTAAATCCCCGGCGCCGTGGTTTATTTTCGCCGCCACGATGTTCGGCAATGCCGGCGTTTTTGCCTGGTTTAGCTATATCAAGCCCTTCATGATGAATGTCTCCGGCTTTAGCGAGTCGGCGATGATGTTCATTATGATGCTGGTCGGATTGGGGATGGTTTTAGGTAATCTCTTTAGCGGCAGGATCTCTGGGCGCTATAGTCCGCTGCGTATTGCGGCGATGACCAACGGCGTCATTGTCGCGGCGTTACTGCTCATCTTTGCCTTCGGCATACAGCCTCTGGCTTCGCTGGCGCTGGCGTTTATCTGCTGCGCCGGGCTCTTCGCACTCGCCGCGCCGCTGCAAATATTACTGCTACAAAATGCCAGAGGCGGCGAAATGCTCGGAGCGGCGGGCGGGCAGATAGCGTTTAACCTCGGCAGCGCGATTGGCGCCTACTGCGGCGGGATGATGATTACCTTTGGCGCGGGTTGGCGTTCGGTTGCGCTGCCGGCGGCAGCGCTGTCGTTCCTGGCGATGAGTTCATTGCTGCTGTATGCGCGATATCAGCGGCGGGTAACGCGTCATCGCGTTACTCAGGCAGAGCAGGCCTGATTAATCTCGCCACGGTTCGCCAAGGGTTAGCATCAGGCGGTTAGCCCAGGCGAAGAATGCCGCCGATTGCAGCAGGTCCAGCTGTTCGACGATATCCAGCCCTTGCTTCTCCAGCGCGCTGAGATGCGCTGGGGTTATCGCGGGCGGGGTAACGGAAAGCGCGGCGGCGGCGTCAATCTCCGCCTGCCAACGCGGCCCTTGACCATCGCTGAGATTTTCCCCAGGCGTCACCGCCAGCAGGGTCTCCACCGCTCGCTCATCTTTTGACAACTGCGCCGCCTTGCGCGCATGTACCGACGCGCAGTAGATGCAGCCGTTGATTTTGCTTGCCACCGTTGCCGCCAGTTCACGTTCGGCGCGCGGCAACCCCCCCGGCGTATAGAAGATCCCTTTATCGGTTAGCGTGCGCTGTTCAAGCACCGGTTGGTTGCGCGCCAGCAGGCGGAAGTAGGGGGAGTCACTGTGGCCGAACTGCGCCAGTAGCGCCTGCTCGACGGGATTAAATTCAGCGAGCGGCTTATCGGCAATCCACGGTTCCCAGTGTAATTCATCGCGCGTAAAGGCCACCGGCGCAGGTTTACCGCTGGCCGTCCTGGGATGAGTGTGCCAGTATCCGGCGACCACCGGGGTCTCGGCTTCGGAAATTGATTTACCATTTAACAAACGCAAGCCGCTCAGCAATCGGCTTTGAAAACTGACAAACGCAATAAGCTGTGCCAGCGTCACAATGCCGCGCAGGCTCCAGCCCGCGTCGCTAAGCGTTTGTAACGCCGCTGGCGTCGCTTCCACCGGAGTAAAGGTCAGCAGGCGGGCAAATCCCAGCGCGGCGGCAAGCCGTGGGGTTGTCGGGTCGGCAAGGCCGAAACCGGCGTAATGCGCCGCCAGCGCATCTGCCTGATGAAGTCTGGCCACTTTTGCGGCGATGGCGAAACGTTCCTCGAGTGGAAAATCCTCATCCTGTTGGCTAAATAGCACCTCGTAGCTTCCCTGGGCGTGGCGGGTCGCAGCGTCGCGCAACGCGCGGGCCTTGCCCAGCGGTGAATCGGCGGCGATCTCCGCCAGTTCAGCCAAAATATCCTGACTTAAGCTCATAGCGACTCCTTATCTGAATTGCGGGGCAATGTGTTTAGCGATGAGTTCGATAGAACGCAGCGTGTCCTGATGCGATGGCTCCACCGAATGGACCTGAAACGAAATGTCAGTCACGCGGGTTAGCACGCTATCTTTGGCAAGCGATGCAAGCACATGTGGCGCATCGCCAATATGGGCATCAAGCTGGCGAGCATAATCCGTGACGTTGTCACCAATGATCTCATGACCGGCAGCGCGATGGGCTGCCGCCTGTTTACTTAATCCTGGCTCCGCGGTCTGTAGCGCGTACGCCTGGCTGTCAGCAATAAACGCGGTACGGGAGGCCAGAATTCGCGGCGACACGCCGGCAGGCAGCGCGGCGAGGTAGGCATCGATAATCGGGTTCTGAATCGCATCCAGCGGCAGCTCGCTTTGACCTGGCGGGCGCGGCTGCGTGCGCGATAGCATCAACCCATGGCCGGATTTAGCGGCCCGAATAGCGCCTTCAATCGAAAAGGTGGCGATCCAAATTCGCTCCGCCAGCTGCGGCGCGGGCGGATAAAGATGATTGTCAGGATGAGCCAACGTATCGCCGCGCCAGGCGCTTTCAATCAAATGCAGATGATCGGCGAAGACCGCGCCGCGTTGTTCGCAGGCCAGGCCAAAGGGGAGAAAGGAGGTTGGCGTCCCGCCGGAACCAAAACCCACTTCCAGGCGACCATCAGCGAGTAAATCCAACACTGCCGCGTCTTCCGCGACGCGCAGTGGGTTTTCCATCGGCAGTGTAATGATGGCGGTACCGAGACGGATCCGTTGCGTATGGGCCGCCGCGTGGGCAAGAAACACCAGTGGCGACGGTAAACCGCCTTCATTTTCATGGAAATGGTGTTGCGCCACCCAGGCGCTATCAAAGCCCAGCCGTTCCGCGTGGCGGATCTGCTCTGTCGCCAGGCGATAGCGCTCTTGCGGCGTGGCGCGGTCAAGTAGGCGGGTGAAAAATCCGAGGCGTTTAGGCATCATGCAATCTCCGTGCTGGGTGCGTGATAATGAGGAATGGCGGCAAGCAGCTCGCGGGTATAGTCGCGCTGCGGCGCGGCGAACAACTGCTTAACCTCGCCTTGTTCGATGACTTGCCCGGCGCGCAGTACCGTCACGCTATGGGCGATGCGGCTTACCGTCGCCAGATCGTGGGTGATGAACAGATAACTCAACCCTAGCTGTTGCTGTAATTGCAGCAACAGGGCGAGAATTTGCGCCTGCACCGTGACATCCAGCGCTGAGGTGGCCTCATCAAGCACCAGAATCGTGGGGTCGAGGATCAACGCCCTGGCGATAGCGACCCGCTGACGCTGGCCGCCGGAGAGCTCGCGAGCGGTTCGGTTGAGTAGCTCCGGCGCCAGCGCGACGCGGGCGGCGACGGACTCTACCCGTCGACGCCGCGCATCTTTGGTCAGGCGCTGAAAATTCTTCAACGGCTCTTCGATGATATCGAACAGGGTCTGGCGGGGATCGAGGGAGGCGAAAGGGTTTTGATAAACAAACTGAATTTTGCGCCGCAGCTGGCGCTGGGCCTCGCGGCTCAATTGTCCGCTGGCAATACCATCGATGGTCACCTGTCCGCAATCGGCCTGCTCAAAACCCAGCAAGATGCGGGCGAGGGTGGTTTTTCCTGAACCCGATTCGCCGACCAGCGCATGAGTACTGCCACGCGGTAAAATAAAGCTTACGTTATCCAGCGCCTGGAGATGACTCCCTCCTAACGCAAAGCGTTTGCTCAGGCCTTCAACCCGTATTGCCGGCGTAACAAACGGGCGAATGGCGGTGGTTAAGTGCAGGTTCTGTCCCTGCAGATCGCACAGCAACTGGCGGGTATAGCCGTGCTGCGGGGTGCGAATCACATCACCCGTATTGCCCTGCTCCTGAATTTCACCGTGACGAAAGACTACCAGCCGGTCGGCACGCTGCGCCGCCAGCGCGAGGTCATGAGTGACAAATAGCACCGCGGTGCCGGATTCACGACGCAGATGATCGAGCAGATCGAGGATTCTTTTTTGGACCGTCACGTCGAGCGCGCTGGTGGGTTCGTCGGCAATAATCAAATCCGGCTTCAGGGCGATGGCAATGGCGATCAGCACCCGCTGCTTCATACCACCGGAGAGCTGGTGCGGATACTGGTCGAAACGCTGCTCTGGATGGCTTAAGCCGACTTTTTCCAGCAGGGCGATAACCTGCTGTCGACGCTCGGTTTTACTGCTTTTTTGATGCAGGCGGAGTATTTCGCCGACCTGTGCGCCAATGGTTTGCACCGGGTTCAGCGAGTTGCCGGGATCCTGCGGCACCAGGCTGATTCTGGCCCCGCGCAGGCTATCCAGCCGCTTGCCAGACCAGCGGCTAATCTCTTCACCGTTGAGGCGAACCGCCCCGGCATCGAGGCGGGCGTTTTCCGCCAGCAGGCCGATAATCGCCTGAGCGGTTGTCGTTTTACCCGAACCGGATTCGCCGACGAACGCCAGCATCTCGCCGCGTTTAACCGTAAAACTCACCCGATGAACCACTTCGCGCCACTGCCCGCCCGAGCGGTAGCTAATGGTCAGGTTTTCTACGTTAAGCACGTTCATCGGCGATCCCTATTGAGTTGTTGGCTGATACGATTGGCTGCCAGTACCACGGCAATGACCGCGATCCCTGGGAAAGTGGTGAGCCACCAGGCGGTGGAAAGATAGTTACGTCCCTCGGCGATGAGTAATCCCCATTCCGGAACCGGCGGCGGAGTGCCGTAGCCGAGGAAACTCAGGGTTGAGAGGGCGAGAATAGCCTGGCCGAATTGTAGGGTGGCGAAAGCCAGCACCGGCGAAAGCGAGTTAGGCAGAATATGCCGCCAGAATACGGCTAAAAAAGTGCCTCCACTTCCGTAGGCCGCTTCGACATAGTCGCTGTGACGAATGCGGACGACTTCGGCGCGCGACAGACGGGCGAAACTGGCGATAGCGGCAACCCCGACCGCCATGGCGGCGTTCAGGGTGCCAAAACCGAGCAGTATGATTACCGTTAGCGAAAGCAGGAGCGAGGGGATAGCCAGCAGAATATCGACAATCCGCATGACGACCGCTTCGACCCGTCCGCCCAACGCGCCGGCAACAGTGCCCAACGCGGTGCCGACAACCAGTCCCATGGCGACGGCGGCCAGGGCCGCGGAAAGCGAATGCCCAGCGCCGTAGACGATGCGGCTCCACACATCGCGCCCGAGCTGGTCGGTACCCAACCAGTGTCCGGCCTGCGGCGCCAGACGCTGAGCGCCGGCGATGCCGTCGAGCGGATTAAACGCGGTGAACCATTGCGGCGCGCAAGCCATTAGTACCGTAACCGTCATCACCGACCATGCCAGCCACAGCCCCGGCTGCAAGGAAAAACGGCGCCAGTTGACCGGACGGCGTCGCACCGCCGAGGCGTAATCGACCAAACTCATAGCGCACCTCCGCGCAGGGGTTTTAAGCGCGGGTCGAGCATCGGCATCAGCAGATCGACCAGCAGATTGATCGCGACAAAGCCCAGCGCTGAAATCATCACCACGGCCTGAAGAATGGCAATATCCTGATTATTCACCGCCTGTTGCGTCAGTTGGCCGAGCCCGCTGCGGCCAAAAACGGTTTCGGTAATTAAGGCCCCGGCAATCAGTTCTCCCAACAGCAGGCCGGCAATGTTTAATGTCGGCAACAGGGCATTACCGATGACATGCCGCCATAACACCCGCGTTTCGCTCATTCCCTTGGCACGAGCAACGGCAACGAAGGGTTGTGCGGCGATGTGATCCATGGCGCGTAACAGAATTTGCGCCAGCGGCGCGGAAATCGGTATCGCCACCGCGATAACCGGCAGCACCAGCCCTTGCAGTGGTCCGGGATTGATAACCGGGACCCAGTGCAATTGGAATGAAAAGATCTGGATTAAGGCGATGCCGAGCCAAAAGGTCGGCAGTGAAATAAACAGCACCGGCAACGACGGTAGCAAATTGCTGATACCGCGTAGCCCCGGCAAACGCGAAGCGATAGCGATCGCAAAGGCCAGCAGAACCGCCAGCGCAAAGGCCGGCAACGCCAGCGCCAGCGTGTCGGGTAAATTGCTGGCAATCAGGGAACTGACAGGCAGTCCCGCTTGCAGTGAATAGCCGAAATCCCCCCGCAGCATGGCCAATAAAGTGTGGAAATATTGCCGCCACAGCGGACTGTCAGCACCATAGGCCACGCGCATTTCGGCGATCTGTTGCGGACTCAGCCCCAGATCGGGGTTCTGAAACTTAATCAAAATCGCGTCGCCGGGCAGGACCTGCAGCAGAAAAAAGGTTAGGGTGAAGGCCGCCCACAGCACCAGTACGCCTTGTGCCAACCGTCGCCAAAGATAGTGGCTAATGTTTATCCAGCCATGCGCCGTAAAACGACGGACGGCCCACGGCTTCAAAACGTACGCCTTTTACCCATGGCGCGCCGGCAAAGACCTGCGGTTCTTCAAAGATGGGAATGACGTAGGCGTTATCCAGCAGATAACGCTGCGCATCGCCAGTTAACTGCAGACGCTTTTGCGCATCCACTTCGGCAGAGATTGCGGTTAACAGGGCATTGAGCTTATCGTCACGGAAGGTTTTTACTTTGTCGCTCGAACCGCCCTGTTGCAGTAGGGCATCGCGGTTGGCGGGGAAGAACATACTCTTCACCACATCCGGGTCGGCGCGGCCGACTTCAGAAACGGTCAATGGCGTTTTCAGCGGGTCGAGATTATCCAGTACCCGGCTGCCGGCGTCGCCGGCTTTCACGCTTAAGGCCACGCCAACCTGACGCCATTGCTGCGCGACCAGCTGTAGCACCTCTTTGTTCTGCGGCTGCGGCAGGGATTCATAGACGGTTAGCGCCAGCCGTTGTCCCGCTTTTTGTCGGATACCATCCGCGCCCGCTGTCCAGCCCGCCTCATCCAGCAGCTGTTTAGCTTTCTGCTGATCGAAGGCCAGTTTGTCGCTCAAATCGACGTATCCCGCCGCGGTGCGGGCGATAACGGAACTTGCCTGCGGATAGTTTGGCGAGAAAAGGGTCTCAACAATCTGTTTGGCGTTGGTCGCATGCAGTAATGCCTGGCGTACTCGCTGGTCGGCAACCAGCGGGTTATCCGGACGGAAGCTCAGGCTATCGTTAACGCCGCGCGTCGGCGCGGCATAAATATTAAAGCCCTGGTCGGTTGCCTGTTTTTCATCATAGGCCTGCACCTGGCGAATAAATCCGGCCTGTCCCGCCAGCAGCGCGCCAATACGTACGCTATCTTCCGGCGTGACGATATAGGTAATGCCGTCGAGGTTCGCCGGGCCTTGCTGAGCAAGATTTTTCGGCCCCCATTGATAATCTTTACGCGCCACCAGCGTTAATTCGCGTCCCGGTTTTTCATCTTTTACCGTAAAGGGGCCTGAACCGATGATATTGCGGGCATCGCCCAGCGCCTCAAAGCTCCGCGCCAGGGTGCTGAGGGAAACCAGCCCGGAGCCAATCGTTGCGGTCCCTTGCAGGAATCCCGGTGAGGGCTTTTTGAAATAGAATTTGACGGTCAACGGATCGATGACTTCACTACGATCGTAATTGTTGATCACTTCGGAAACCGGCAGGCGCAGTGCTTTATTGCCCAAACCGTAGGTATCAAAATTCTTTGCGACCGCATTGGCATCGAGCGGGGTACCGTCAGAGAAGGTGACCCCAGGCCGCAGCTTAAAGGTATATTCGGTCTTCTCGTCGTTGCTACTCCAGCTTTCGGCGATCCACGGCTCGATAGCTAGCGTTTCCGGGTTCTGCCAGGTCAGCTTGTCGGTTATCTGATTGAGGATCCCGCCGTTAGGGTAAAAACCGCCGGCCGGCGGATAGAGATTGGTGTGCGGCTGTTGTTCCAGATAAATTAAGGTGCCGCCTTTGATCGGCGTTTGCGCAGCCGAAACCGAAAACGCGCCTGCGATAAAAAGGGCGGCAAGCGTAGGCAGGCGAAAGCGATTTTGCATGGTGAATTCCTTTGTTATCTATTGTCTTGCCATCATCGGGCGCGACGGAATACAAAGGAACCAACGATTTGCGCTAAGCATTTGCGAAATCTGACTATTCCCAAGATGCGGGAATAGTCAGCAGGTTAGACTTTTTCGTCTGGCAGAGTCAGACAGAATTAACGGCGGAAATCGATAACCATGCGGCCGCGGATTTGCCCCTGTTCCATCTCCTTAAAGATGGCGTTGATATCACCAAGCGGTCGCAGAGTGACTTTCGGCACCACTTTGCCTTCGGCGGCAAACTGGAAGGCTTCAATCAGATCCTGACGGGTACCTACCAGCGAACCTACTACTTCAATTCCGTCCAGCACCAGGCGCGGAATATCGAGGCTCATCGCTTCTGGCGGTAGGCCAACGGCGACGACGCGGCCACCGGCGCGAACCGCATCCACGGCGGAGTTAAATGCCGCTTTAGCAACGGCGGTAACCACGGCCGCGTGGGCGCCGCCGGTTTTCTCCTGAATGATTTTGGCGGCGTCTTCATTGCGTGAATTCACGGTCAGATCGGCGCCCATAGAGGCGGCAAGCTCCAACTGCCCGTCGTTGACATCAACGGCGATCACTTTGGCATTAAAGACGTTTTTGGCATACTGCAGCGCCAGGTTGCCCAGGCCGCCGAGGCCATAAATGGCAATCCACTGGCCGGGTTTGATATGCGAGACCTTCACCGCTTTATAAGTGGTAACGCCGGCGCAGGTGATGCTGCTGGCGGCGGCTGAATCCAGCCCATCCGGTACTTTGACCGCGTAATCAGCGGTGACGATGCACTCTTCGGCCATCCCGCCATCGACGGTATAACCGGCATTTTTCACCGAGCGGCACAGGGTTTCGTTGCCGCTGTTACAGTATTCGCAGTGGCCGCAGCCTTCGAAGAACCACGCCACGCTGGCGCGATCGCCCGGCTTCAGCGACGTCACGCCAGGGCCGACTTTTTCCACGATGCCGATGCCCTCATGGCCGAGAATGACGCCGGTTTTATCGCCGAAATCGCCGTTTTTCACGTGCAGGTCAGTGTGGCAGACCCCGCAGCATTCCATTTTCAGCAGCGCTTCGCCATGCTCCAGCGGGCGTAACTTTTTATCGGTTACATCAATCTGGTGGTCGTGGGTGACTACAGCAGCTTTCATGCGTTTCTCCTTGTTAATGATACGAAGGTGCTAGCAGCGAAAATAATACTCATTAAGGATTAGATCTTATGTCGCTAATTACAAGCGGTATGGTTGGGAATGGGGGGATTTGCCGCATATTTGGCACAATATTCATCCGTTTATACCAATTTTAGGGGGTTTGATCGGCATTGCTCTGCGTGCGTCAGATTTATTGACAGGGGGGAGTGAATGATGGTTGTATTGTGCAACTATCTTTATTCATGGATATCACCATGCCTGACACTTTACTTATCAATCAAATTCGTTCCGCATCACGATTGATGGTGCGCGAGCTCGGTTTTATGAACAGCACGCTGGCGGCGACCGACTATTCGCCTTCCGCGGTGCATGCGCTGCTGGAGATTTCTACTCATGGCGCGATGACCGCCGCGCAACTTGTGCAGGTATTGGGGCTGGACAAATCGAGCGTCAGCCGCATGCTTTCGCGCCTGCAGGCCGCTAACGAGATAGAGGAAAATGGTTGTGTTGATGACGGGCGTTTTAAACAACTCTCATTGACAACCAAAGGGCAGGCGACGGTCACCCGCATTCATGAGTACGGCGCCATGCGGGTGATTGAGGCGCTGGCGCATTTGGATAGCGCACAGCAGCAGATCGTTGCCGAGGGGTTGACGGCCTATTCGTGGGCGCTTGAGCGCTGTCGTCAGCAGCCGGTTACGAGCAGACCAAACGACATCACGATAGTTACCGGCTATCAGCCGGGAATGATTGGCCGCATTGCGCAAATGCACGGTGAGTATTATGCCCATCATTACGGTTTTGGCCATTTTTTTGAAGGTAAAGTCGCCAGCGGTCTGGCTGAGTTTTCTGGCCGTCTGAACAACCAACGTAACCAGATTTGGCTGGCGGTCAAAAATGGCGTCGTCGTCGGCTCTGTCGCCATTGATGGCGAAGATCTTGGTAATAATGAAGCGCATCTGCGCTGGTTTATTCTCGGCGATGGCTGTCGGGGCAGCGGCGTGGGGCGGCGCTTGCTGACTGAAGCCATTAACTTTTGTGATGATCAGCGCTTCGATGCGGTTCAGCTATGGACATTTAGCGGCTTGCAGGCGGCGCGTAAATTATATGAATCCTTTGGGTTTACGCTGAGCAAAGAGTGGCAGGGCGATCAATGGGGGAAGACCATGCTTGAGCAGCAGTTTACCCGCCGCTAAAGCTGTTATGCCACCGGGGCGCTGACGCTCCGGTGGCATAGGCATTTAACTCAACTGTATATTTATCTCCTCAATCTCCTGACGCCACTGCGCCTGTAGCTGCGGCTTCTGATGTTTCGGTTTGCGCTGCAGGTCGTCCGCCAACAACTGCTCCAGCATCACCAGACGTTCCAGCAAATCCTCTTGCAGCTCGTCGACGGGCGGCGCCTGCGGCGGCGTTTGCGTCGCCGGGCTCGGAAGGCGCTCGTAGCCGCGCAGACGGGCGTACACCTCGTCGACGTCGTGCCACTCGCTTAACCCGTCTTCATCAATTAGCCAGAAGCGGTTACAGCTCTGGCTGATGAGCTGTCGATCGTGGCTAACCAGCAGCAGGCCGCCGGGATACTCCCGCAACGTCGCCGCCAGCGCCTCTTTACCCTCCATATCCAGATGGTTGGTGGGTTCATCGAGCAGCAGCAGGCTATAGCTCGCCAGCGACAGGCCGACAAATAGCAGCCGAGAACGTTCGCCGCCGCTGAGAGTGCTGACCTTCTGTCCGTGTCGCGCCCAGCCGAAGCCGGCGGAAATCAGCGCGCGCTTGCGCGTTTCCGGCGAAGGCTCAAAGGGCTCCAGCGCCTCCAGCAGGCTGGCCTCATCCGCCAGTTGATGCAGGGTTTGATCGTAATAACCCGGATGTAGCCGCGGATGTAAACGCAACCCGGCTTCGGTAGCCGGTTGCTGCATTTGCCGCCATAACAGGCGCAGCAGCGACGATTTCCCGCCGCCGTTGCGCCCCATTATCGCTACCCGGTCGCCGCTTTGCAGCCGCGCCAGACCGGTGGTGAACAGGGCGGGGAGACCGGGCGCCGGCGGCACGGGGAGATTTTCCATCTCCAGCAGACGATCGGCGCGAACGGCGTCGCCATGCACCTCCAGACGCCACGGCGTGCCGGCGGTGAGCTCCGTCTGGCTATCCTTCAAGCGTGAAACCTGTTTTTCCATCTGCTTGGCTTTACGCGCCAGATCTTCGTTATCGTAAACCCGGCCCCAGATGGCCAGCCGTTTAGCGCTGGCAGCGACGCGGTCGATCTCCTTTTGTTCCGCTTTGTGGCGCAGAGCATCGCTTGCATCTTGCTCCTCCAACGCCCGACGGGCGGCACTGCAGGGTAGCGAGAAAGCGTGCAGCGTTTTATCGCGTAAAATCCAACTGGTATTAGTTACAGCATCCAGTAAGAGGTTATCGTGCGATACCACCACGAAGCTCCCCTGCCAGGTTTGCAAGAAGCTTTCCAGCCACAGCAGGGTCGGTAGATCGAGATGGTTGCCAGGCTCATCCAGTAACAGCAAATCGGGTTGTTGGATCAACGCGCGGGCGAGCAACAGACGGGTATGTTGCCCGCCGCTCAGGGTGGCGGCTTGCTGTTGGGTCTGTTGAACGGTAAAACCCATTTCAGCGAGCAGCCGCTCCGCTTGCCAGCGCAGCGAATCCCGTTCGCCAGGCGCCAGTTTTTCCAGTACCACCTGCAATAGCGGTTGGCTGAGTAGGGCGTCAGGCAGATGTTGTTCCACGCGCGCCAGCAGGCAGTGATTAGCCCGCGATACGCTGCCTGAATTCGGCGTGAGAGTGCCGTCCAGCACCTGCAATAGCGTGCTTTTCCCGCAACCGTTATAGCCGATAAGGCCAATGCGGTCGCCTTTTTTCAGGGTAAAGGAGAGGTCGTTGAAAAGTGGGCCAAAGGCCGTATCAACGTGGAGAGATTGTGCGCTTAAAAGTGTGCTCATTGTGAACTTACTCAAGAGTTACAGGCATGAGAATGCCTCGTCAAACATCGCTGACGATAACCCGGTAAGCCCGAGGAAGGGATTTAGACGTTGGCTTCTTCGCTCAAGCTAAAGTTATCGCAGCACGATACCGATAACGCTTGAGCTGGTGCGATCGCCAAATGTATGTGAAACATTAAACAGTTCACAGTACAGCATGGGGATCCTCCTTATTTTTTCAGTAGGTTGATGGATGCAGGGAGTGTAGTGGCTAAATTGTCTTTTGACCAGATACCAGCATTGAGGATCGCGCCGCCGGTCTCATCGGCGGCGGGTATGACGGTTAGGCCGGGGCCACGGTGAGAAGTAGGTTGGCAAAACGACGCTGTTCGCCGGAAGCAATGACCAGTTGGGTCAATGGCAACCGGGACTTTGCGTAGAAAGCTTCGCGTTCGACATATTCAAGCGGGCAGTTTGTCGGTAGAAGTTCCCGGTATTCACTGGCGATGGTGTTAGTGAATTCCGCTGGTGATGCCATCAGCGTCGCGTGTTCGACATTAACGCAGGTAAGCAGTTTTTCGACGATATAAGTTGCCGGAACCATGCCTGGCGCGAGGTTGAGCTGAATCAACGTGGCATCGGCATTGGCATTAACGCGACAGGCAAAATTGCTATCCGCGATGAGAATTTGTGATTTATGGCCGCAGCACGCCAGAGCAGCCAGCAATTGTGGATGGATAATTTCGAATTTGATCATCAGGAACTCCCTGGCGGGCGGCGATTTCTGGCCGCCCGGTTTGCATTACATGCGATAAATTCCGCCGTTAATGTCGATAGTGGCGCCGGAGATAAATCCGTCATACTCGCCGGCAAGGAAAGTGATAGCGCGGGCGACGTCATCGGGCGTTCCCGCGCGCTTAAGCGGAATTTGCCGGATGGTTTCGTCAGCCGAAGCCTGTGTGGTGTGGCGGTTATGAAAACGGGTGCCGAGGATAAGTCCTGGCGCAACCGCATTGACGCGCACGCCGTGCTCGCCCAACTCAGCCGCCAGCGAGCGTGTCCAGGTCAGAATTGCCCCTTTTGTGGTTGAATAGGCGAGAGAACCGGCATGCCCCCCGGAGCGCCCCGCCAGCGAGGCGAGGTTAATAATGCTGGCGCCATCCGTTGCCGATTTAAGCCAGGGAAGCGCCGCCTGGGTGACGTTAAGCATGGTGGTCATATTGACGTCTAACACCGTTTGCCAGAACTGACGATCAATTTCGCCAAGCCACTTACGCCCGACGATCCCGCCAACGTTATTCACCAGGATGTCGATACCGCCGAGGAATTCCGCGGCGGCCTGCACGCAGGCGGTCGCGTCCTCAGTGTCAATCAAATCCGCATAGCGCCAGGCCGCTTTTTGCCCTCGCGCGCTGGCGATAGCCGCCAATTTTTGCGGGCCTTCTTCTCCGCTGTGATAGTGCAAAAAGACATCGCATCCCGCCAGAATCAGTTTTTCCGCCGTAGCCCAGCCGATACCTTGTTCAGAGCCGGTGATAAATGCTTTTTTTCCAATAAGAGTTCCCATGATGTTTCCTTAAATTTTCAGGATTGAATGACGCCTTCGCGCTGTCTGGCGCAGTAGAAAATGCAAATCAGGCCGGTGATCAGCAGGCACATAGCGAGGAATATCAGGCCCGGCGTGCTGCTGTGGCTTAAATCGTTAAGGAGGCCGACCACGTAGGGAGCGACGAAGCCGCCCAGGTTGCCGATGCAGCTCACCACGGCGAGACCCGCGGCCGTCGCTGCGCCTGCCGAGACGTTGGCAGGCATCGATAAGAAACACGGTACCGCGGTATAGATACCAATGGCGGCAATGGTCAGGAATGAGAGTGAAATCGCGACGTTGAACTTAAAGAACACCACCGCGCCGGCGAGTCCTAATGCGGCGACGACCATACTGATACCGGCAAAAACGGCGATTTTTCGCGTTTTACTGGCCAGCATACTCCATGGATAAACCAGTAGCGCCGCCAGGCCGTAGGGGATGAGGGCAATCAGGCTAACGCGCAGAATATCATCGCCGGAAATGGCGGTAATAATCGACGGTAGCCACATCCCGAAGCCGTAAATCCCGCAAACCATCCCGAAGTTCAGCAGCGCATAAAGCAGATATTTGGGATTTTTAATACCGCTGGCAAACTCAGCCAGCGAGACTTTGCTACCTGATTTTGAACGGTTTGTACTACTCATTAACCACGCCTTTTCTTCAGCGTTGAGATAGCCGACTTCTTGCGGTGAATTCTTAATAATAAAAGGGATGAACAGGCCGATAACGATCGGCGGAATACCTTCGAGGATAAATAACCACTGCCAGGATTCAAGGCCAAACCAGCCGTTATCGATATGCAGAATTAAGCCTGAAATCGGTGAGCCGACGGCATTGGATAGCGGCTGAACAATAATGAACATGCCGAGAATTTTGGTCCGCCAGGCGGGCGGAAAAAAGATCGTGAAGTAGTACACCACCGAAGGGAAGAAACCGGCTTCGCACACGCCGAGCATAAAACGACAGATATAGAGTTCGGTCGGCGTTCTGACGAAACCCATCAAAGTGGCAAAGATTCCCCAGGTTATCAGAATACGCGCAAACCACAGCCGCGGACCGAACTT
Source organism: Klebsiella sp. K-3 (assembly GCF_051207495.1). Classification (NCBI taxonomy): domain Bacteria; kingdom Pseudomonadati; phylum Pseudomonadota; class Gammaproteobacteria; order Enterobacterales; family Enterobacteriaceae; genus Klebsiella; species Klebsiella sp. K-3. Next base: position 46,850 of record NZ_JBPNXF010000002.1, read on the forward strand.
AATCGTGCCGGCGTTGCTGGGGATTTCAAACATAAAATAACCGATGAAAAATATTCCCGAAGCAAAGCCAAAGGCGGTGGCCGTCAGGCCAAGGCTATCTTCCAGCGCCATTGCGGCGTAGGCCATATTATTACGATCAAGAAAAGCCAGAAAATAAAGCAATATCATTAATGGAACAATGTGCCATGTCAATTTCTTAATGGCGCTCTTTTCTATATCTTGCGCAGATTGTAGGTTCATCGTTATTTCCGGTTATACTCGTTAAAGTACAAAAAAATGGGATGGGAATCCCGACATTAATATGCGTTTTGAATGTGATGGGGTGTAAGCCTCCCTGCAGATAATAAATATTATCTGCATCATGCTATTTTTATAAAAACAACTATGGTTGCTTTATTTTTACCGACTGCCGCTGAATAACTTCCGGAGCAAAGATAAATTCGTCGGTTTGTAATCCCGGCTCAGCAATTCTCTGGACGAGCCGCTCAACCATCATCGACGCCATTGCCGAAAGCGGGGCCATTACCGAAGTGAGGCCCGGTGACGATAACGCCGACAGGGAGATATTATCGATGCCAATCACCGAAATATCTTGCGCTATTTTCAGGCCCTGCGCGCGTAGCCCAACCATCAGACCGATGGCTAGAGCATCGTTAATCGCTACTACGCCATCCACTCGCGGCGTTAGGGCGCTAATTTTTTGCGCCAGGCTTACGCCCAGTTCGAACATTTCGGCGTCCCCGAACTCCCGATTGCCTTTGCCTTCTATCACCACGCCCCTGGCCGCTGTATCACTTTGGGCAAGCGCGGACTGAAAGCCGAGGATTTTATGGCTGCGTCCCAGCGTTAACCCGCTTTCGGTGGCGAAGACGATATTACGGCAACCGTTGTCCAGCAGATGTTGCGCCGCCAGACGTCCCGCTTCAACGTTGTCCATTGAGACACTATCGAAGTAGCGTGCCCTAGGCGGGACGCTTTCGGCCAACCGGTTATCATAGCTAATAATGGTCATGCCTTGTTCCGCTGCACGCACAAAGTGGGTTTTGCGTACGTCGCTGGCGGCGACAATCAACCCGCGTACGCCGTGGGAGAACATATCCGCGATAAAGGCTGACTCCTCGGCGGCATCGCGGCAGCAAATGCCTAATAACAGCCGGTGGCGAAACGCGCGTGCCGCAGTATCCAGTTCATGTGCCAGCGCTGAAAAGCTGGGATTGACGATAGACGGTACCATCAGGCCGAGCATTTTGGTTGCTGAGTCGGCGACCGGCGGGGCGCAACGCGCAGGGCGGTAATTTAGCTCAGCCATCGTTTTGACTATCCGCTGTCGGGTCTCTTCGCGCATCTGTTGCGTGCGATTATTAAGTACGTTGGACACGCTACTAATTGAAACTCCGGCCCGCCGGGCGACATCACGTATATTCGCCATACCAAAACCTTCTCTTTTTGCTGCGCGCTTATTTCAGCGCCGCGGTATCTGATTGCTAATTTATCGATGAGCGAACAGGCGGGCAAGGTATTTACCACCCGCCAAGCGAGTGAAATAAAACATCTGTGAAGCGCCTCGTAAGGATGGGCAGGTGTTTAGTAAACAAAGTGGAATAAATAACGGCAAAGGGCGGGGATAAAAAAATGGGCCCGGAGTTCGGGCCCGTAGAAATAAAGCGTTAAATCGAGGTTCGGCGATAGTTGCGATATTCCGGTTGCCAGAAATTATCGCTAATGGCTTGCAGCAGCGCTTCGGCCGATGTTTTCACCGCCACGCCCTGTTCCTGAGCCACTTTACCGACCGCAAACGCAATAGCGCGCGACACGGCCTGAATATCTTTCAGTTCCGGCAGTACCGGGCCTTCGCCGTTATTCACCAGCGGCGAGTGGTTGGCTAAGGTTTCGCTTGCCGCCATCAGCATCTCGTCGGTGACGCGCGATGCCCCCGCGGCGATCACGCCAAGGCCGATGCCCGGGAAGATATAGGAGTTGTTGCACTGCGCGATGGCGTACTGTTTTCCCTTAACCGTCACCGGGGTGAACGGACTGCCGGTGGCCACCAGCGCTTCGCCGTCGGTCCAGGTCAGGATATTCTGCGGCGTGGCTTCGACGCGGGAGGTCGGGTTCGACAGCGGCATGACGATCGGCCGCGGGCAGTGCTTGTGCATTTCACGAATAATTTCTTCCGTGAACAGCCCCGGCTGGCCGGAGACGCCGATCAGAATATTTGGCTTCACATTACGCACCACGTCGAGCAGCGAAAGCGCTTCGTTGGTCGTATCCCAACCTTGCAGGTTTTCGCGCTTCTGCACCAGCTTGCTCTGGAACGACAGCAGATTCGGCATACCGTCGGTCAACAGGCCGAAGCGGTCCACCATAAATACGCGCTGGCGGGCTTCTTCTTCGCTTAGCCCTTCGCGCATGATTTGCGCGATGATCTGTTCAGCAATACCGCAACCGGCGGAGCCCGCGCCGAGGAAGACAATTTTTTGCTCGCTGAGTTGGCTGCCCGCGCCACGGCTGGCGGCGATCAATGTGCCGACGGTGACCGCCGCGGTGCCCTGAATATCATCGTTAAACGAGCAAATCTCGTTACGGTAGCGGTTAAGCAGCGGCATGGCGTTTTTCTGCGCGAAATCTTCAAACTGCAGCAGCACGTCCGGCCAACGGTTTTTGATAGCCTGGATAACGTCGTCAACGAATTGATAATACTCGTCGTCGGTAACGCGCGGATGACGCCAACCCATATACAGCGGGTCGTCGAGCAGTTGCTGGTTGTTGGTGCCGACATCCAGCACGATAGGCAGGGTGTAGGCCGGGCTGATACCGCCGCAGGTAGTATAGAGCGACAGCTTACCGATAGGAATGCCCATACCGCCGATACCTTGGTCGCCGAGACCGAGAATACGCTCGCCGTCGGTCACAACGATCACTTTGACGTTATGGTTCGGTACGTTTTGCAGGATATCGTCGAGGTTGTGCCGATTCTGGTAGGAGATGAATACGCCGCGCGCGCGACGGTAGATTTCCGAGAAACGCTCACAGGCGGCGCCGACGGTGGGGGTATAGATAACCGGCATCATCTCATCGAGATGATTGCCAATCAGGCGATAAAACAGGGTTTCGTTGGTGTCCTGGATGTTGCGCAGATAAATGTGCTTATCGATCTCGGTTTTAAATCCCTGATACTGGATCCACGCGCGTTCAGCTTGTTCTTCGATGGTTTCGACCACTTCCGGCAGCAGGCCCAGCAGGTTGAAGCTGCTACGCTCTTCCATGCTGAAGGCGCTTCCTTTGTTGAGTAACGGAAACTCAAGCAGAACCGGGCCAGCGTAGGGGATATAAAGAGAACGGTTTTTTTTATAGATGAATTGCATCGCACTAACTCCTTGATGTTCACTTCAGACCCGGGCGCGGCGATAAGCGATCGGGCTGGCAGGAAATGCAGCGGGCAGAGTATAGAGCAGATGGTAACAAAAGAAGGATGCGAAGCGTGGGATTGTCTTAAAAAAACACCATCCTGTTTAGCGGATGGTGTTTTTATCATCACTCAGCTGAAAAATTAACCACCGCGGCGTTTGCGGCCTGTAGCATGGATATGGTTAACGGTAGTTTCTTCGTCGCCTTCCAGCACCACTTTTTTCTGGCGGGAAAGCTTGTAGTTCAGACCGAGAAGATGACGTGCCTGATGGTTCGATTTCATTCTTACTCCTTAATCCTGTTCTGGTTTCAAGGACAAGCCCGACGCAGGCCGGACGAAACGTAACCCTAAGTACGCCGCGCTTTTTAACGCGACGGGATTATCGTGGTCCATTTTTTTGCGAATAGCAACCTTGCGTCGGTAGATTAAGAGCGTTCTCGATTCAGGCGCGGGCGATTACCACTTCATTTCGCCGGTGTTCACTTTCGCGCTCAGCTCCAGCGAACTTTCTTCAGCGAGACCCGGATACTGCGCCTGCATGGCTTTAATGACGCTGGCGGAATCTTTATGCGCTTTCAGCGCCTGCTCGAATTTCTCCAGGTAGTCGCGGGTGAAGACGATAGCCTTGTCGCCCGCCGGCGGCGTGCCGAGGTAGTGGCCCGGGATCACCTGTTGCGGATGCAGCGCAGCCATATCGTTAAGGGTCTGGCGCCACTGCTGACGGCTCGCCGCGCTTTGGGTATCGGCGGTCCAGACGTGCATGCCCCAGGCGATGCCGGTGCCGCCAAGAATCGCTTTATTCGCCGGGATCCAGACGAATGCGCCGTAGTTCTGCGGCTGACGAATTTCCACTTTCTCGCCGTCGATGGTGAAGCTATCTGCGGCTAATACCTGCGGAACATAGACCTGCTTCGGCGCGCCGTCTTTCATCTGCGGGCCCCAGTATGCCAGCTTCGCCGCTTTGGTCTCTTCAATATGCTTAACCACTTGAGGGGTCGCTACCACTTTGGCCTGCGGGAAGGCTTTCACCAGCGGCTCAAGGCCAAAATAGAAATCCGGATCGCCAGAGGTGATCACAATGTGCGTGAGCTTCTTACCGCTTTTGTTGATCATCTCAACCAGCTTTTCGCCATCTTTAACGCTGAACTGGGCGTCAAACAATACCGCCTCGTGCGGGCCGGAGGCCAGCGTGGAGTTCACCGCGAAAATCGCGTTCTCCTGCGGGTTGTAGGTTTGCAGGGTCAACGGCGCGGCAAAAGCGGTGGTGCTGAACAGGGCGGTGGCGATGGCCAGGGCAGATACTTTCATGTTGGTTTTCTCTCTTTCAGGTGAATAGGTTTATTTTACGTCATTCTCGATTTGCGAAAATTCCTGAAAAAAGAGATGCTGAGTTTCATAAAACGTGCAGATGGATACGGATATGGATCGAGTTATCGCCGCCCAGGTATACATGCGGATATGCGAGCTGGGCAGTTTGAGCGCGGCTGCCAGGGCGCTTGGAATGTCGCGGCCGATGGTGAGTCGCTATCTGGAGCAGATGGAACATTGGGCCGGTACCCGTCTCATTCATCGTTCGACGCGCAAACTGACCTTAACCAGCGCAGGCGAAAAGGTATTGCAGAAAACGCGTAGCCTGACGCAATTGGCGGATGAGATAGCGGGGCAGACGGAACGCGCGGTGCCGAGCGGCACGTTGCGGGTCGCCTGCGCGCACTTTACCGCCATGCAGTTGCTCTCACCGCTGCTACCGGAGTTTTTGGCCCGTTACCCCCAACTGCGTCTCGAACTGGATATCAACAACCATCCGGTGAGCCTGATTGGCGAGCGTATCGATGTCGCCATCCGGATCACCGATAATCCGGAGCCGGGGGCAATAGCCCGGCGGCTCGGCATTTGCCGATCGGTACTCTGCGCATCGCCGCGATGGCTACAGCAGCATGGCCAGATAAATTCGCCGGAGGAGCTCAGTCAACATAACTGTTTGCACTATAGCCATTTCGCCACCCCAACATGGCAGTTTACCGATCCGCAGGGCGAACCCGTGTCGGTGGCCGTCTCCGGCAACCTGAGCGCCGGGATCTCCTCTCTGCTGATGGAAGCGGCGGTGGCGGGGTGCGGCATCGCCATGCTGCCGGAACTGGAAGCCCGGCGCGCGCTTAACAGCGGCGCGCTAAAACAGGTGCTGCCTGGCTATACGCCAAAATCCCTGGCCGTCTATGGCATCTATCTGTCACGAGATTATCAGCCCAGCGCGCTGCCGCTGTTTCTGGAGGCCATTCAGCAACAGTTGTCCCAGGTCAGCTAGAGCTGTCTATACTTAATCCTTTAACGTCAAAAAGGAGTGAAACGATGGCAATTCATAAGAAAGGTCAGGCGCATTGGGAAGGGGATTTGAAAAGCGGTAAAGGCACCGTCTCGACGGAAAGCGGTGCGCTGAACCAACAACCTTATGGTTTTAATACCCGCTTTGAAGGCGTTAAAGGGACTAACCCGGAAGAGCTTATCGGCGCGGCCCATGCTGCCTGCTTCTCAATGGCGCTGTCATTAATGCTCAGCGAAGAGGGCTATACGGCGACCTCTATCGATACCGTTGCGGTGGTCACGCTGGATAAGAGCGGCGGTGGCTTCGCCATCACGAAGATCGCGCTGCAGAGCAATATTGTCCTGCCGGGTATCGATAAAGCCGCCTTTGATCCGATTATCCAAAAAGCCAAAGCTGGCTGCCCGGTTTCGCAGGTGCTGAAAGCCGACATCTCCCTCGATTATCAGCTCAACGCTTAATCCGTGGCGCGCCCGCGGTAGCGCGGGCGCGTTGGCGTTTAAAGTCACCGTCGGCAAATGCCTGCCGCCGCGAATGGTGATATGTTGGTAGCGTTACGGATAGCGACGGATAACGCAATGACCAGCATACGCGGCATGATTGAATCGCAGGTCCTGGGTTTAACCGGGATGGCGCTAAAAGAGATTGATTTTGAAAACCCCAAGGGCGAGCCGGGTTTATTTGGCCCGCAGTCGGCTATCTGGCAGGTGCACGGCGACTTTACCTCAATGCTCTGCGGCGGCATTAGCGCGCTACTGTTACAGATGCTGCATCCACTGGCGCTGGCCGGTGTGTGGGATCATTCGCGTTTTCGTGAAGATATCTTTGGCCGCCTGCGCCGAACCAGTCAATTTATCTCAGCCACCACGTTTGGCACTACCGACGATGCCGAAAGATTAATCGCTAAAGTACAGGGGATCCATCAGCGTATCAGCGGCGTTGCGCCGGACGGTACGCCTTATCGCGCCAGCGATCCGGCGCTCTTAACCTGGGTTCACGTGGCCGAATGCAGCAGCTTTATGGCCTCTCATCTGCGTTATAAGCGCACCATCGTCACTGCCGCGCGGCAGGAGCAATACTACCGCGAAGCGGCGGAAGTCGCCCGGCGACTTGGCGCCGAAGACATCCCCGAAACGCCACGTCAGGTGGCGGAGTATTTGCAGGATATGCGCCCTCAGTTACGTTGTGATGAGCGAACGCGGGAGGTGGCGCAGGTGCTGCTCACCACCCGTCTGCCGGGCCGGCTAAGCCAGCCGGTAGGACGCTGGATGATGGTCGCCGGAATCGATCTGCTCCCCGATTGGGCGCAGCAGATGCTGGCGATCCCCATCAATCCGTTGCAGCGGCGAACAGCCAGAGTGGCGGTCAATGGCGTGGCGCGGGTGCTCCGCGCTTCGGTGCGCAATGGGGCTTATCATTGCGCTATGCGTCGAATGGCAACGTCATAAAAATAAATAATAGCCGCTCAATGTCGGCTATTTTTAAAGCGCAATCATTCGCATTTATATATTATAACTCAGGCTATTTATTTTAAATTTATTATCAACAAGCTATTAATATTGAATATCGCTGATTCATATCAGGCTATCATCCACACTTTATTCGGGAGGGATGATGGAAAATAAAAAACAGCAGAGTGATAATAAATATCATCAGCGTTCACAGGCTGCGCGAAAAAGCACCCTGGTCAGCGTAGTCGTTAATCTGTTTTTATCGACCGGGCAAATTATCGCCGGCCTGTTTTCAGGGTCACAAGGGCTTATTGCCGATGGCATCCACTCTCTTTCCGATTTAATTGCTGATTTTGTAGTTCTGATTGCCAATAAGAAAAGCCGTAAACCTTCCGACAGCGATCATCATTATGGCCACTGGCGCTACGAAAATGGCGCGTCGCTGATATTGGGCGCGATTTTAATGGTTGTCGGCGTGGGCATGTTGTGGTCGGCGGTGGATAAACTACTCCATCCGGAAACCATTCAATCCGTGCATATTACGGCACTTTGGGTGGCCCTGACGGCGCTGATCGCAAAAGAGACGCTGTTCCGTTACATGCTGGCGGTAGCAAAGCGCATTCAATCGTCATTATTAATTGCGAACGCCTGGCATGCGCGCTCGGATGCAGCATCGTCGGTAGTGGTGGCGGTGGGGATCGTTGGCAATCTCGCGGGGATGGTCTGGTTGGATCCTATAGCGGCATTGTTAGTAGGGGTATTGATTTCCCGAATGGGTTACACTTTTGCCGGCGATGCTTTACATGATTTAATGGATCGATCGGTCGACGCGCAAACCCAGAATGCGATACGCGACACCATTGCCGCAACCGGCGGCGTTGTGGGTCTGCATGATCTAAAAACTCGTAAGGCGGGCGACCTGATCCTCGTCGATGTCCATATAGAAGTTCCGGGCGAGCTGTCGGTTCGCGCAGGCCATGCTATCGCGCTGGCGGTGCGGGAAAATGTGCTCGCGCGCCATGAGGTGCTACAGGTGATGATTCACATTGATCCCTACGAAGCGCCCGGCGGCGAACCGGCTCACGCGTAAACAACATTTCGACTCCTGCCTGCAGGAGCCAACGCTACCTTGCCGTTAATTGGCAATAACAGAGGATGATATGAAAATTAACGAACCTCAGGCGATTACTTTACCCCTGCCGCGAACGGCGATATTTATCGTCGCGACCGTAGCGCGCAGCGCAGAGAGCCTGAGCCGCGTGCGCGGCTGGTGCGATGATTTCGCCGCGGTGGTGCGTTCCGTTGGTACCCGCATGCCGGAGGCGGGGATTTCCTGCATCTGCGGATTTGGCGCTGAAATCTGGCCGCAGTTGTTTGGCCAGCCCACCCCGCAGCAGCTGCATCCTTTTCGCCGCGTGGGCAGCGGAGAGCGCGTGGCGGTCTCTACGCCGGGCGATCTGCTGCTGCATATCCGTTCCGATGATATGGGGCTTAGCTTCGAACTGGCGACGCAGTTGATGGACAAGTTGGGGGATGCCGTAACGGTTGTCGATGAAGTGCACGGCTTCCGCTATTTCGACCGTCGGGCGATGATCGGTTTTGTGGACGGCAGTGAAAATCCGCAGGGGCGCGCGGCGGCGGATTTCACCATTATCGGCGATGAAGACCCGGATTTCGCCGGTGGTAGCTACGTGATTGTGCAGAAATATCTGCACGATATGGCGGGCTGGAATGCGTTAACCGTCGAGCAGCAGGAGCGTATTATCGGGCGTAAAAAAATGACCAACATCGAACTGGATGCCGACGTCAAACCAAGCTGTTCGCACAGTTCGCTCACCACCCTTGAAGAGAACGGCGAGGAGATTAAAATCCTGCGCGACAACATGCCGTTCGGCAAACCCGGCATGGGCGAGTTTGGTACCTATTTTATCGGTTATGCGCGCAGCCCGGCGCCCATCGAACAGATGCTGGAAAACATGTTTGTCGGTCGCCCAGTCGGTAATTACGATCGACTGCTCGATTATAGCCGCCCGGTTACCGGCAGTCTGTTCTTTGTACCTTCTGCGACGCTACTTGAAGAATTATCCAGTCGTCAGGCTGAATAACCCTGCATAATATCCGCCATTACGCAGCCGCTGATGGTTTATTTCTCCGGCCTGCTTTGCAGGCCGAATATTGCGTGAAAAATAAAAACAGCCCATAATTAAACCACCATTAATTCATCGCTAATTAATGGCGGTTATCAACGCGATGTCGTGTTTGTGTACAATAAAATTAACCAATGGCTTAATAGATAATATCTATACCCATCATCTTTCATTAGGGTATGCACTGAGCATCATTGGGTCTTCAGGAAGTAATACAATGATCATCCGGCCAGAACAACACTGGTTTTTTCGTCTGTTTGACTGGCACGGTTCCGTGCTGTCAAAAATTGTTTTCCGCCTGCTATTGAACGTCCTGATGTCGGTCATCGCCATCATCAGCTATCAATGGTATGAACAACTTGGCATTCACTTAACCGTTGCGCCCTTTAGCCTGTTGGGGATCGCGATTGCGATTTTTCTCGGCTTTCGTAATAGCGCGAGCTACAGCCGCTTCGTTGAGGCGCGTAATTTATGGGGAACCGTGCTGATTGCCGAACGAACGCTGGTGCGGCAGCTGAAAAATATCCTTCCAGCCGAGGCGGAAACGCATAAAACGTTAGTCAGTTACCTGGTGGCGTTCAGCTGGAGCCTTAAGCATCAGTTGCGTAAAACCGACCCGGCGATCGACCTGTATCGCCTGTTGCCGAAAGAGAAAGTGGCGGAAATTCTCGCCAGCTCAATGCCGACTAACCGAATTTTATTATTGATTGGTAATGAGTTAGGGAAGCTGCGCGAGCAGGGTATGCTCAGCGATATTACCTACGGCTTGATGGATAATAAACTCGACGAGTTAGCCCATGTCCTGGGCGGCTGCGAGCGTCTGGCGAGTACGCCGGTGCCGTTTGCTTACACCTTGATTTTACAGCGCACGGTGTATCTTTTTTGTACGTTGCTGCCGTTCGCGCTGGTGGGCGATTTGCATTATATGACGCCGTTTGTTTCGGTATTTATATCCTACACCTTCCTGTCATGGGATTCCCTGGCGGAAGAGCTGGAGGATCCGTTTGGCACTTCGGCAAACGATCTACCGCTCAATGCAATGTGCAATACCATTGAACGTAATTTGATGGATATGACCGGGCAACATCCGTTGCCGGAAAAAATGCAGCCTGACCGTTATTACAACCTTACATAAAAAAACGCCGGGCGGGTCAGCCCGTCCGGCGTTTAGTATTAGTGAGTGCGCATTCCTGCCGCCGTCATCAATAACTTAAAGAAGGTGGCGACCACGCCGAGCGCCAGCACGCTGGCCCCCCAGATAATCACCAGCCACATCAGTTTGTGCCAGAACGGACGATGATGCGTCGTTAACGTTTTATCAGATTGAGTCGCCATCAATGATACCCCTCATCGGGTTTGATTTTGCCGCGGAACACGTAGTAGCTCCAGCAGGTGTACATCAAAATAACCGGAATGATCAGCAGCCCGCCGACCAGCATAAAGCCCTGGCTCTGCGGCGGTGAAGCGGCCTGCCAGATAGAGATTGCCGGTGGAATAATATTCGGCCAGATGCTGATCCCAAGGCCGCTGAACCCGAGGAACACCAGCGCCAGGGTGAGTAAAAACGGCCCATAGCTGGCCTGACGATTATAGGCGCTACGGACAATCCCCCAGCAGCAAACCAGCACCAGCAACGGCACCGGCATAAACCAGATGATATTGGGGAACGTAAACCAGCGGTGAGCGATTTCCGGGTGAGTCAGCGGCGTCCAGATGCTGATAATGGCGACCACTGCCAGCAACGCCAGCGTCAGCGGGATCGCCAGCTCGGACATTTTGCGATGCAGAGCGCCTTCGGTTTTCATTATCAGCCAGGTACAGCCCAACAGCGCGTAGGCAATCACCAGCCCGACGCCGCAAAACAGCGGGAAGGGCGCCAGCCAGTCGAGGGTTGAGCCGCTAAATTCACGACCCGTGACGCTGAGGCCGTTGAGCAGAGTGCCAACGGCGATCCCCTGACTAAACGTCGCCAATAGCGAACCGCCGATAAACGCTTTATCCCACAACGGACGATGTTCCGGCGTCGCCTTAAAGCGGAACTCAAACGCCACGCCGCGGAAAATCAGCCCCAGTAACATAGCGGTTAACGGGATGCTGAGCGCATCGATGATCACCGCGTAGGCCAGCGGAAACGCGCCATACAGCGCCGCGCCGCCCAGCACCATCCAGGTTTCGTTGCCGTCCCACACCGGCGCGACGCTATTCATCATCATGTCGCGGTCGGTTTCATTTTTATTAAACGGGAACAGAATGCCGATCCCGAGATCGAAACCGTCCATCACGATATACATCAAGGTGGCAAAAACGATGATCGTGAACCAGATAATTGACAGGTCGATACCCATATTATTTTCTCCCTGAGGTATTCATAGGTTCGCGCACTGCGGACAGCGGGCGGGCAGGGGTTTGGTTCTGAGTCGGGTCTTCCGGCGTGTGCGCACTTTCCGGCCCTTTCTTTATCAGGCGAATCAGATACACGTAGCCGACGCCAAACACCGAGGCGTAGACCACGATAAAGGCCAACAGGCTGAGGGACATATGCAGATCGCCATGGGCGGAGACCGCATCCCGGGTGCGCTGAACGCCATAAACTACCCACGGCTGACGGCCAATCTCAGTAGTAAACCAGCCTGCCAGTAGCGCGACCAGCCCGGAAGGGCCCATCAACAGGGCAAAACGCAGGAACGGTTTTGACGTGTAAAGCCGGCCACGCCAGCGCAGCCAGGCGCTGACCACGCCGAGCAGTACCATTAACATACCGAGCCCGGCCATCACCCTGAACGACCAGAAGATAATGGTGGAATTTGGTCGGTCTTCTTTCGGGAAACTTTTTAAGGCTGGAACCTGTTTATCGAGGCTATGGGTCAGGATGATGCTGCCAAGATAGGGAACCTCAATTTTATATTTGGTGCGCTCCTCATCCATATCCGGCAGACCAAACAGCACTAATGGCGTGGCCTCACCCGGTTTATTCTCCCAGTGTCCTTCAATCGCGGCGATTTTTGCCGGTTGATGTTCGAGCGTATTCAGACCGTGCGCATCGCCAATCATCGCCTGAATGGGGGCGACGATCAGCGCCATCCACAGCGCCATCGAGAACATCTTGCGGATTGCCGGCGTGTCATTGCCCTTCAGCAGATGCCAGGCCGCCGAAGCGCCGACGAAAAAGGCGCTGGCAAGGAAGGCGGCGGTGGACATGTGCAGCAGGCGATACGGGAATGAAGGGTTAAAAACGACCTTCAGCCAGTCTACCGGCACCACGATGCCATTCTCGATAATGTAGCCCTGCGGCGTATGCATCCAGCTATTGGACGCGAGGATCCAGAAGGTGGAAAACAGCGTGCCCAGCGCCACCATACAGGTCGCGAAGAAGTGCAGGCCGCGGCCGACGCGATGCCAGCCGAACAGCATGACACCAAGAAAGCCGGCTTCGAGGAAGAAGGCGGTCAGGACTTCATAGGTCAATAGCGGTCCGGTAATACTACCGGCGAACTGCGAGAACCCGCTCCAGTTGGTGCCGAACTGATAGGCCATCACCAGGCCGGAAACGACGCCCATGCCAAAATTAACGGCAAATATTTTTGACCAGAAATGATAGAGCTGGCGGTAGGTATCCTCTTTTGTTTTTAACCACAGGCCTTCCAGTACCGCAAGGTAGCTGGCGAGACCAATGGTAATAGCGGGGAAAATGATGTGGAAAGATACAGTAAATGCAAACTGTATCCGGGCTAAATAAAAGGCATCTAATCCGAACATGGCTCACCCCTGTACGACATTACTTCATTGTATTTATGGAATATTTTCTGCATAGCGGATACGGCTTTACCTGCGTAAAGCCTCCTGTTAATGACAATTAAATTACGGCGTTGCCGGGCATTGAAATATGTTAATGCCCTTGATAATAAAGTTTAAAATTAATTCTTTAATTATCAAATAGGTTAAATTTAACACCCGATAGATAACATCTATTATACAACACGAAATGACATGTTATTATTTAGTTAACGAACAAAATTGCTCATTTCATTTTAACCAGACATTTAGTTAAAGATTAAAAACAACAAGTTAACCCTGTCATTTGCTATTCATTGGAAAATGAAATGTGGTATTTCCCGCTTAATTACTGTGGTTATTTAACATCGCTGCAAAAAACCGTGACCAATGTTGTTAATAACATCCGTTAGCTGAAGAGAGTATTCAGGAGTTCATATGAATAAGAAAAAACGCGCTGTCCCCGGTGTTCATCCCTATGATGGCCCAGCGGGTGGATGGGGGGCGTTAAAAGCGACCGCCATCGCCGTGCGTACGCAAATGGACGCGCTTGACGCCCCGGTCACGCTGCTGCGTACCAACCAGCCTGACGGTTTTGACTGCCCCGGCTGCGCCTGGCCGGATAAAGAACATAAATCAACCTTCCAGTTTTGTGAAAACGGCGCGAAGGCGGTTACCTGGGAAGCCACCAGCAAACGCGTGACGCCAGAGTTCCTCGCTGCCAATACCGTGACCTCGCTGCTGGCGAAAAGCGACTTTGAACTGGAAGGTTACGGACGTATTACCCATCCCTTGTCTTACGATCGCGAAAGCGACACGCTGCGCCCGGTCTCCTGGGAAAGCGCGTTTTCCCGCATTGGCGAAGTATTACAGGGCACGCAGCCCGATGAAGTTGAGTTCTATACCTCCGGGCGCGCCTCTAACGAAGCGGCATATCTGTTCCAGCTTTACGCCCGCGAGTTCGGCACCAATAACTTCCCGGACTGCTCCAATATGTGCCACGAGGCGACCAGCGTCGGTCTGCCGCAATCGATCGGTATCGGTAAAGGCACGGTGTCTTTGGATGACTTTGACAAAACGGAACTGGTTATTTCCATCGGTCACAACCCCGGAACCAACCATCCGCGCATGATGGGCACGTTGCATGAACTGTCTCGCCGCGGTGTGCCGATTATCGTCTTTAACCCGCTACGTGAAAGGGCGCTGGAACGTTTTGCCGACCCACAGAACGTTATTGAAATGGCGACCTACAGCTCGACGAATATCGCCTCAACCTATTTCCAGGTGAGAGCGGGCGGCGATGCCGCGGCGCTGAAAGGGATCGCTAAGGCGTTACTGGAGATTGAAGCGGACCAGGGCCAGGTGCTGGACCAGACGTTTATTAACGAGCACACCCTCGGCTTCGACGCTTTTGCCGAAGATTTACGTCAGACTAGTTGGCCGGAAATTGAGCATGAGTCCGGATTAACTCGTGACGATCTGCAGCGCGTTGCCGTTGCCTACGCCAAATCCAACGCCACTATCGTGACCTATGGCATGGGGATCACCCAGCATAACAAAGGCACCTCTAACGTCCGATTGATCGCCGACCTTCTGCTGATGCGCGGCAATATCGGCAAACCGGGGGCCGGGATCTGCCCGCTGCGCGGTCACTCTAACGTTCAGGGCAACCGTACCGTTGGTATTACCGAAAAACCGAGTGCCGATTTTCTGAATAATCTTGAAAGCGTGTTCGGCTTTGTCGCACCGCGCGGACATGGCCATGATGCGGTAAAAGCCCTGCAGGCGATGGTTGCCGGTGAAGCGAAAGCGCTGATCTGCCTTGGCGGTAATTTTGCGGTGGCGATGCCGGATCATGAGCGGGCGTTCCCGGCGATGCGTGGGCTGGATCTTAGCGTGCACATCGGCACCAAACTGAACCGTTCGCATCTGCTGGTAGCCAAAGAGACCTTTATTCTGCCTTGTCTGGGCCGCACCGAACTCGATATGCAGGAGAGCGGACGCCAGTCAATCACCGTAGAAGACTCGATGTCGATGGTCCACGCCTCATCAGGTAAACTGAAACCGGCCTCTGACCGACTGCGCTCGGAACCGGCTATTGTCGCCGGGATGGCGTCGGCGACGCTGCCGAACAGCAAGATCGACTGGTTATCGCTGGTGGCTGATTACGACCGCATTCGCGATCTCATCGAGCAGACTATCCCCGGGTTCGAGGATTATAACGAACGTATTCGTCATCCGGGCGGTTTTCGTATGCCGCTGCCGCCAACCGAGCGGATCTGGCCGACGCCGACCGGCAAAGCGATGTTCTCGGTGTTCAAAGGCGTCCACGAGAACACCCGCGTTGATGGCGACGACGTGATGCGCCTGGTTACGCTGCGCAGTCACGATCAGTACAACACCACGATTTACGCGATGGACGATCGCTATCGCGGGGTGTTTGGCCGCCGCGATGTGCTGTTTATGAATGAGCAGGATATGGCCGAGCAGGGGCTGGAGCATGGCGACCGTGTCGACATTTTCACCGCGCTCCCTAATAGCGACCTGCGCCTTGAGGATATCACCGTGGTTGCTTATAGCATCGCGCCGGGCACCGTGGGCGCTTATTATCCGGAAGCCAACGTGTTGGTGCCGCTGGATTACATCGATGAAGAGAGCGGAACGCCGTCGTACAAGTCAGTTCCTATCCGCCTGACGCTGCGTTCTAAAGAGGTGCGCGCCGTCCCCGGTCTGCGTTAATTTGCTGAATGTTGCCAGTGGCCTAAGACCGGGCCACTGGCAAATGGCATCTTGAAATAAGCCCCTACCGCAAGTAACATTTAAATAACATATCTTATCGCAGCTGTGTTCTGCATCGCGTCCACGAATGACCAGCGGACGTCACTATTCTGGAAGTTAAGATGGACATTAAACAGCTGAAATATCTGATCGCGCTCGATCAGACGCGCCATTTCGGCCAGGCCGCGGCGGCCTGCCATATCACCCAACCGACGCTTTCAATGCGCATTCGCAACCTGGAAGACGAACTTAATCTCACGCTGATTCAGCGCGGCCAACGCTTCGAAGGCTTCACCCCTGAAGGGGAACGCATCCTCGCCTGGGCGCGGGCGCTACTGGCTGCGCACGACGGCCTGGCGGCTGAAGCGGCGATTTGTCGCGGCCAGATGGTGGGTCAGTTACGCGTAGGCATGGTGCCGTTAGCCAGCCTGAACCCGATGCAATTGATCAAACCGCTGGCGGAAAAATACCCAGAACTGCAGTTCAGTCTGCTGTCGATGACTTCTGAGCAAATTATTGACGGCGTCAGCCGTAACCAGCTCGATCTTGGCATCTGCTATTTGCACCACGTCGATAGCGAATTATTTAACGTCACCTGGCTGCCGAAAACGCGAATGGGCCTGCTGCATGACAGTCGCCATTTCCAGTTTGACGCAGGCATACCCGAGTGGGAGACATTAGCGGGGCTACCGCTCGGTTTCCTTACCAAGGGAATGTATTATCGTGAATCGATCGAAATGAGCTTCAAAGCCAAAGGGCTAACGCCGAAATATGTCTTTGAAAGCGATTCGACATTTCAGATAATCCAGGCGGTACAGGCCGGGATCTGTTGCGCCATCATGCCGCTCAATAACGGCCTGGAAGCGCTGAGCGACAATCTGGCGATTATTCCCATCGCGGAAACCGAAGTAGATTCCACGCTTGCCCTCATCATGCGCAATCAGGAGCCGGTGTCGTCGCTGGCGGAAAAATGTTTCGCCGATGCACAGGCGATCTTTAGCGAAACGCCGCACACTTAATCGGCGGCAAAATGTTGTTGCATGAAATCGAGCCAGACGCGAGATCTGGCGGGTAAAAAATGGCGTTCGCAATACAGCGCCACGAGATGTAGCGGCGCCGGCGGTAGCTCCAGTTCAATCACCTTTAATTGACCTGAGGCGATAAACGGGCGGCAAGCCTGTTCAGCAAGGATGGCGAAACCCACGCCAGCGACGGCGGCATGAAGGGCGATCTCTCCGCTATTCACCCGAAAGTGGGCCTGGACGTTCACTTTTTTAAACACGTTCCGTGCGGTGATGAATTGCCAGGCTTGCCCCTTCAGCGCGCTGACGGTGGTGATACAGGGAAGCGAGGCAAGCTGCTCGCAACGTACTGGTTGGCCGTATTTTTCTAACAGAGAAGGTGCTGCGACAACACAGCAGGGAAATGTCGCTAACGGCCTGGCGATATAGCTGGCATCATCCATCTTGCCACGAACGATGGCGACGGCAATGTCAATATCCTCTTTAAGCGCGTCGGCTCCGGCAAGGCTGACCACACAGCTTACTTCAATGTTGGGATAACGCATGGCGAACTGCGCCAGCAGGGGGCCAAAAATCGTCGGTCCTATCTCGTTGGGCAGACATAAGCGCAACAGTCCTTCAGGATCGGCCTGCTGTTGACTGCAAGGCGGTTTCATGTCATTCAGTACCGCGCTTGCTTTTATGCTCTGCTCACTGTGGCTGGCCGATGGCGAGATGAGTCGGCAGGCGTCTACTGGCTTGATTGCATCTAGCGGAGTTAGCGCCTTGCTGCTGCCATGTTTACTGCGCTATCAAGAAAAAATACTCGTACGCAACGCCGCCGAACGGGCGCCCGGCGGCGTTAGTGAGGTTTAAATATTCTCCAGGCGAATTCCCCGGGTTCTTGGCCCAAACACGCCTACCGACAACATGACCATCAACATACTGGCGACGATAAAGCTAATTACTCCCGGGGTACCGGCATATTGCAGGATCACACCAATCATAATACTGGTGACCGCGGTAGACAGACGGCTAAAGGAGTAGCAAAAACCTACCGCCCGAGCGCGGATGTGGGTCGGGAACACTTCGGCCTGATACGCGTGATAACTGATGGTGAGCCAGGCATTAGACCAGGTGATCATAAAGCCGCAGATAACCAGCAGTACTGGGTTATTTTGTAAAGCGAACAGTGTGCCGAAGATCACCGTCATCAGCGCTGACAGGACAATTTGCCATTTGTTTTCAAAACGATGGACAAAACGAGTGCAGAACAGGCAACCAAGCGGATAGGCAAGGGTGATAAAGAAGGCGTACAGCAGGCTGTGGGTAATGCTGGCGCCCTGGCCGGAAAGCAGCGCGGGCAGCCAGTTACCGAAACCAAAGAAGCCGATGGCCTGGAAAAAGTTCATCACCATTAACATTAGAGTGCGTTGCCGGTACTGCGGCGCCCAAATTTCTTTAAAATTACCGCGCTGCGGCGCCGCTACCGCCGACGTGGCAGGGCGTCGGGAAGGCGATAAACCGCAGCGCTTTTCCATTTCACACATCACCCGGTGCGCGTCATCGTGGCGGCCTTTGCTTTCCAGCCAGCGGGCGGATTCCGGCAGCTTTTTACGGATGACCCAAATGACCAATGAACACAGGGCGCCAAGAATAATCACCCAACGCCAGCCGCTCAGGCCGAGGATGGTCATTGGCACCAGTAGCCAGGACATCAGCGCGACCGTCGGGACCGAGAGAAACTGAATAAAGAAGGCGTAGGCGAAGGCTTTATTACGTAAATGCGTCGGCATCCACTCACTGAGATAAGTATCAATTGTTACCAGTTCAATCCCCAGGCCGACCCCGACCAGGAAACGAAAGAAAATGACCCCTTCAGCGCTATTTTGTAGCGCCATAATCAGCGAAAAGATGCCATACCATGCCAGCGCGAACATAAAGGTCAGGCGGCGTCCGAGCCTGTCCGCGAGCGGCGCGAGCAGACTGGCGCCGATAAACAACCCCATAAAGGTCGAGGAAGCGAAGGCTGCCTGATCGGCAATACCGAATACCCCGTCTTTTCCGGTATGAAAAATATTCTCGGCTAGCAGGCCAGTGCTGATATAACCGGTCTGGAACAGGTCGTAGAGTTCGAAAAAACCGCCTAATGCCAGCAGGGTGATAAAAGACCAAAGACCGGGCGAGGAGGGCAAAGCGTCGATACGCGCGGTTAAGCTGTCGGGATGTTGTCCTGGCGAGCTAAAGGAGGCCTCGCCGAGAACCTGGGTGGTAGACATATTATTATTTTCCTCAGGAGAAATGTTTGCCTGCTAATGTTAATTGGTTGTTAATGGTTTTAAATTTTTAATTGTTAGCGGCATCACGATTTAACAGTCAGAAATCATGCTTAATGCGTTTATGGATGGCGAATATGCTGGTTTTTTGCCTGGAGTCACGGCGGAATTGAAGTAAACGACCGGCGATAGAAATCAGAATAAGTGAAATGGTATCGTTGGCGAATATCACCTACATTTGCAGCGTGTACTCTGTGCATTTAAAGGAAAAGATCATGTTAAAGCGTCAGGTAGTGAAAGCGACATTGGCTATGGTGCTGTCGCTAACAATGGCCGCGGCACCGGCGCTTGCTAATCCCGGAAACGGTAATGGCAACGGTGGTCATGGTAATAGCGGCAACCATGGTAATAGTGGTAATAACGGCAACCATGGAGACAAAGGCAACAATGGCCATAGCGCCAGCCAAAGCGATAACGCCGCAGGCAAGGGACAACGTAAGAACTACGGCAAACCGGATCACGTCAACAGTGATATCAGCTATACCACTGCTCGCGCGCTGGCGGTGAACTATGGTTTAACCGGCTATCAGGCGCTGCCTCCGGGGATTGCGAAAAATCTTGCACGAGGAAAACCATTACCTCCGGGCATCGCTAAAAAAGCGGTGCCCGCCTCGATGCTCAACCAATTACCTTATTATCCTGGCTATGAGTGGCGGGTCGTTGGTGACGATCTGGTATTGATTGCGCTGAGTACCGCTGTGGTCACCGCGATTATTAATAGCGTATTTGATTAAACCTGAAGCCCCCGGCGTTGCCGGGGGACTGGAGTGCCGTTATTCCTGATACAGCGCCAAAGCCTTTTTTGACTTGGCAGAGGCAATATTACTGAGTTGCGCTTGAAAATCGTCATTGATAGTTGAGTGTAAATTACCAGCAAGGGTGTCTGCCGATTGCACATTCCAGCCGGTGCCCAGCAGGTTCAACGATTCGTGCTTGTTCTTATAATATTCACTATCAATATTAAGTGCGGTGCCTTTAATCCCAAGGCAAGCGCCTACCAGATGGTGATGAAAACGGGTACTAATCATCTCACCATCAGCCTGAACCGGGATACCTCCATGCCAGACATGCGAGAAAGGATAAAAATCAATATCAGGGATGGCCTTCTGCAGTTCGACAAATGCCGTGTTGTCGGCGCCTGGAATAGCTTCTATATAACCTATTTTCTTGCCGCATTGATGCTGTTGCTGAAGGTAATCGGCAACCTGGGAAACAAGTTTTCGAAATATATCGTCTTCAGAGAGTTCATTCTGAATGCAGCATAAAATATCCGGCAGATCGGGGCTATCGTTTTTGTATACCACATCCAGGTCATAACCCAGGAACACATCGTCCTGAGTATTTTCAACCGCAAATCGACTGGCAGTAGCAGGATCGCGAACGGAAAAGTAATCAAAAGAGGTTATCGCATCGTTAAAAATTTCAGCGGCAAGGAACTCTTCGTGCGGGTAAATGCTGATGCCGGTAGCAATCGTTTTAGCATGAGAGACCTGTTTTAACGCCTGGCAAGCGAACAGGATGGCATAGTTTTCCTTCCAGTTGGCATTGATATAGCCGCCGCCGAGAATGTGAACAATATCAGCCGAGCGTAAAATATCGATATTCAGGTCAATATCAGGAGAACCATAATCCTTAATAAGACTGGCGGTTTTATGATTTATATCCTTAAGATCGTTGACGGAACGCCAGCATATTTTCCACAGAGTATTAATGGCTTTGAAATTTGGGTGATATTTCATAAACAACGATTGCACGTTACCCGGTTCAGGGGTATCAAGCCAAACTTCATACTGTGGATAATTTTTATAAAGGAAAGATAGCCAAGTGGCGGTGATTAATTCATCGCCATAATTTGGTCTTCCGGAACATGAAACCAAATAAACTCTCTTGCTCATACCGTTTCCTTTATGTAGTTGTGTAAATTTGCTTAAATTATGATGGTATTTCGTACAGATAAATAAATAATGCGAATATTTAAGATGTTAATATAAATAACGTTTATCGTATAGGTATGTAGTCTGATTTGGTGATGTGGGTGGCACAATGTTCACAATGACTGCAGCATGCTGGCGGCCGGACGCGTGAGGCGTCGGCTGAATGCGCGCTGTGCCCCCTCCAACGAGAGGCTTTGAACGAACCCGAATCTAAACCAAACCTCACTGACGGGCTTGCGGCACTTTACTCCTTGCAAGTCACGTCTATACTAAGCACAACTTTACACAGGAGAGATATGTTGGACAGTCACCCTTATTTAAACATCAAGGCAAACTGACGCTATCTACTCTGCGCTGTTTGCCAACCGGCAGGCAGCAATCCTTTCCCGACCCTGATTGCCTCCTGAGAACTGGAATTCGCTTTTTTGCGAGGTAATTCACCATGCTATTATTTTTCTACGCGCTGTTCCCTCCGCCTTTGACGCGGTAATACACGCTCACTCAGGCCCTTAAGGCTATCTCACTGCGGTTTAGCAAACTACGTAGGGATATTTACTGCGCGGAATTGGTGAGTGTGAAAAAAATAATATCTAGCTATGCATGATTTATTTATGCAGGGACAACCACATCTAAATTTGGGGATGAATCATGACTGACATGAAATTAGAAAACCGGAATACCAACCGGTCTGCGTCAGAAAATGATAAGCAGCATAAAAAGAGCTTTGCGATTGAAACGGAGGCCTTTAATAGCCCGGATCACACGTTGGCGCGTTTAAATAGCAGTCGGCAGGGGCTGACGACCGCCGATGCGCTGGAGCGGCTGGAAGACTATGGCCGTAACGAAGTGGCACGAGAAACCGCGCCGCCGTTTTTTATTCAATTACTGCAGGCATTTAATAACCCGTTTATTTACGTGCTGATGGCGCTGGCGGCGGTCAGTTTTATTACCGATTACTGGCTACCGCTGAGTAACGGTGAAGAGACCGATCTTACCGGCGTCATTATTATCCTGACGATGGTAAGTTTGAGCGGTTTATTACGCTTCTGGCAGGAGTTCAGGACCAACAAAGCCGCGCAGGCGCTGAAATCCATGGTCCGTACCACCGCAACGGTACTGCGCCGCGGGCCGGGCAATATTGGCTCCAGCCAGGAGGAAATACCCATAGAAGAGCTGGTGCCGGGAGATATTATATTTCTTGCCGCAGGCGATCTGGTGCCGGCAGATGTTCGTCTGCTGGAATCACGGGACCTCTTTGTCAGTCAGTCTATTCTTAGCGGTGAATCACTACCGGTAGAAAAATATGATCTCATGGCCAGCGTGTCGGGTAAATGCAGCGATCGTTTACCGACGCCGGATAAAAATAACAGTCTGTTAGAGATGGGTAATATCTGTCTGATGGGGACGAACGTCACCAGCGGTAGAGCGCAGGCGGTAGTGGTGGCGACCGGCGACCGAACCTGGTTTGGCTCACTGGCAAAATCGATCGTCGGCACCCGTACGCAGACCGCCTTCGATCGCGGCGTGAATAGCGTCAGCTGGTTGTTAATTCGCTTCATGCTGATCATGGTACCGATCGTGTTGTTGATTAACGGCTTCAGTAAAGGTGATTGGGTGGAAGCCTCGCTTTTCGCCCTGGCGGTGGCGGTCGGTTTAACGCCGGAAATGTTACCCATGATCGTCAGTTCGAATCTGGCGAAGGGCGCGATCGCCATGTCGCGACGCAAAGTGATCGTTAAGCGTCTCAATGCCATTCAAAACTTCGGCGCAATGGATGTGCTGTGTACGGATAAAACCGGCACTCTGACCCAGGATAATATCATCCTTGAGCATCATCTCGACGTCGGCGGCGCGGAAAGCAATCGGGTATTAATGCTGGCGTGGCTGAATAGCAGCAGCCAAAGCGGGGCGCGCAATCTGATGGATAGAGCCGTGCTTCGTTATGGAGAAGGACGGCTGGCGCCGACGGAAAAAGAGCGCTTTGTGAAGCTCGATGAACTGCCGTTCGATTTTGTTCGCCGCCGCGTATCGGTCTCGGTGGAAGATAGCCGCTATGGCGATAAGAGCCTGATTTGCAAAGGGGCGGTTGAAGAGATGCTCGAAGCCGCGACCCATATCCGTGAGGGCGACAAGGTCGTTGAACTGGACGCGCTGCGCCGGGAACTACTGCTGACGAAAACCGAAGATTATAACGCTCAGGGCTTCCGGGTATTGCTGGTCGCTACCCGCAAGCTGGATGATGCCGCGCTAAGCGTTCCGCTCACTGCCGCCGATGAACAGGGGCTCACTGTCGAAGGCATGTTGACGTTCCTCGACCCGCCGAAGGAAAGCGCGGTCAAAGCCATTACCGCACTGCGTGATAACGGTGTCGCGGTTAAGGTGCTTACCGGTGATAACCCGGTCGTAACGGCGCGGATTTGTCTTGAAGTGGGTATTGATGCGCACGACATTCTCACCGGCCAACAGGTTGAGTCAATGACTGACCGTCAGCTTCAGCAGGAGGTGGAGAAACGCGCGGTGTTCGCCAAACTGACGCCGCTGCAGAAGTCGCGCATTCTGCAGATGCTACAGAAAAATGGCCATACCGTTGGTTTTCTGGGCGATGGCATTAACGACGCCCCGGCGCTGCGCGATGCCGATGTGGGTATTTCCGTCGATAGCGCGGCGGATATCGCGAAGGAGTCATCGGATATTATTCTGCTGGAAAAAGACCTGATGGTGCTGGAAGAGGGCGTTATTAAAGGACGTGAGACCTTTGGCAACATTATTAAATACCTGAACATGACCGCCAGCTCCAACTTCGGCAACGTGTTTTCGGTGTTAGTCGCCAGCGCCTTTATCCCGTTCCTGCCGATGCTTGCTATTCATCTGCTGATCCAGAATCTGATGTACGACATCTCACAGCTGTCGCTGCCGTGGGACAAAATGGATAAGGAGTTTTTGCGTAAACCGCGCAAGTGGGATGCGAAGAACATTGGCCGCTTTATGCTGTGGATTGGCCCCACATCGTCGATATTCGATATCACCACCTTTGCTCTGATGTGGTATGTCTTCGCCGCCAATCATGTTGAGGCGCAGGCGCTGTTCCAGTCCGGCTGGTTTATCGAAGGGCTGCTGTCGCAGACGCTGGTGGTGCATATGTTGAGGACGCAGAAAATACCGTTCATCCAAAGCCGCGCGACGCTCCCGGTATTGCTCACCACCGCCGCTATTATGGCCATCGGCATTTATATCCCATTCTCGCCGCTTGGCGCCATGGTGGGGCTTGAGCCGCTGCCGCTAAGTTATTTCCCGTGGTTGGTTTCCACGCTGCTGAGCTACTGCCTGGTGGCGCAGGGTATGAAACGTTTCTATATCAAGCGCTTCGGCCAGTGGTTCTGATGACAAAAAGGAGGATGACGATGAATCGTTCACCGGAGGATCTCATCGCCTGGATGTTTTTACTGGCCGGTTTGCTGGTACTGGCGCTGGCGATACGGCAAATCTTTGAATAGCGGAGGGGACTATGCGCAAAACGTCGTTAGACCCAATCTTTATCCAGGCTGTGTTGATGATGGTGGTGATAGTCTTACTCACCGTCTGGATTAGGTAGTTTAAGGCCCGGGGCATTATTGCTCCGGGCATGATGTAACGTCCCTTCGGTATTCGCTCTGGCGCCTGCAACATGGCAAAAGACACTTCCCACGACGATTAGCTCAATAATGGTAGAGCTTCGAGCATATTCTTCAGGTTTAAGGCATCCCAGGGCAAGTGTTCGGCGACGGTGAGCCCCACCGGTTTGGCCTGCACGGCGGCCTTGTGGATAAGGTTAACCACTTCGTCAATTGTTAGTTTCCCTTCTGCGACGTCGCCAAAATCGTGTACGCCGCGCCCCGGTCGGGCAAACAGCACCGCGCGAAACAGGGCCGGGTCGAGGACATCCAGATCGAGATGGACGGCAAGGTACTCAATACCTTCCCGCGCAATCCACTCGTCTATTGCTTGAGGATGTTGGCGTAGTTCTGCCGGGCTCAAGGTCGTAATACCGTGTTCGCTGATAAACTGCCTTTCAACATCCAGCGGGCTATGGATCCCGGCAATAAGGGCTTTGCCAGGCGATAAGGGCTTTCTGACCACCTGGGTTAGTTCCACGTCGCCATTGCCCATTAACGCCCCAAGAACGTGGGCATGGGCATGTGGGTACTGCTGGGGCGTCATGACGTCAGGGTGAGAATCAATCCATAACACCCCCAATTTATCGCCATATTTTTCCGCAAGCCAGGCAAAAGGAGCCAGAGAGACCAGGCAATCGCCCCCTAAGGTGACGATGGTCTCTGGCTGATTTCGCGTGATTTTGTCTTGTGCCTCATGCAACTGTTCAACGATCGCCCGGCGGCCGACAATACCTTCTTCATTCGCCAGTTCAGCGTCTGTGGGTTCAGGTACGCTGATTTCCAGAACGACGCCTTGCGCTGGGGGCGCCAGCCAGGCCAGTAGCTGCGAACCGAAAAAGTAGGGCGGATTGTTACCGCCTTGCCACTGCGGGAAAAGTAAACGCAGACTGGCTTGGGTATTTGGCATCATGGTTCTCCTCATATTTATCATGGTAAATGAACGAACGTTCATTCATTTATAATGAAGCGCACAGTCGGTGATGGCAAGTAAAAATGGTTATTTACCCTAACATTAGGTTGCTAGCCAAAAAGCGGTTGAAGCAGGTAGAATTGCCCATCGCCGGAGGTAGTTGAAATGTTAAATAATTCAGAAACGTACCATAAGCTGATTGTCGCCGCGGCGGCGTGCTTTGCCGAAAAAGGATTTAATGGAACCAGCGTGCGCGAAATTGCACTGCGCGCAGGTATTAGCCTCGGCGCGATGTACACCTACTTCAAAGGCAAAGATGAACTCATTGAGGCGATTATCCTTGAAGAGCAAAAATCGGCATTAGCTAAGCATCAGGAGCGCTTCGAAGGTTCCCATTTTGCGCAGATTTGCGCCTTAGCCGTTTCCTGTATAGAAGAAGTGGGGTATCCCTCTTCGCATCAGCTGTGGGTGGAAATTATTGCGGAATCGGCAAGAAAGCCGGCGCTGCGGCAGATTTTCGTCAAAAGCGACAGGGTTATGCGCGACGGAATGGCACAGATTATTGCTCAAGGAATTGCCGCAGGCGAGCTCAGCCCACACGTTAATGTCGAAGAAGCAACGCTCACCATCTTTGCGTTCATCGATGGCCTGATTGGCCGTAAAGCGATGAATCCCGCATTTAGCGTGGCTACGGATCTGCCGCATTTTGACAACGTCATGGCGGCCATTCTCGATAAAAATAGCGCCAGTGAATCGCATGCCACAGTACGCTGATTTCTGTTTTAGCGCCGTGATGGCCCAACGGGCGGCAAAAGAAAATCTCACCCTTGATGCCGACCAGCTCGCGTTGGTCGCCAACTTGCAAACGCTGAGCCAGCAGTTATTCCGGCAGCAAACGGCAATACAAGGATTGTACGTCTGGGGGCGAACCGGGCGCGGGAAGAGCTTTATTCTCGATAGTTTCTTTGCCAGCTTGCCGCTGCGTGAAAAGCGGCGGGTGCATTTTCATCACTTTTTCCGCGAGCTCCATCAGCGGCTGAACGCCCCTTCGGCGCCGCGATTGCCGCAAGTCGTCGCGCAAATGACCGACAACTGTCGTCTGCTCTGTTTTGATGAGTTTCATCTTCATGACCCGGCTGATGCGATGTTGATAAAGGTGCTACTGGAGCATTTGTTCGCGCGAAATATCGTCTTATTAGCGACTTCCAATTATCCGCCCGACCGTTTGCTGGCGAATCCGCTTTATCACGAACGCTTTTTGCCTTCCATTAACCTCATTAAACACCATATGAGGGTAACGGCGCTAAACGGCGAACAGGATTATCGCGAGCGACATACCTCGCTGGAGAATGATTTCTGCCGGGGGAAGCTGCTGGAACAGCCAACTCTCAGCACCCGCGCGGCGCTCGGATTGCCGGATATTGCCCAGCAGGCGCAGACTCTGGAGGTGGGTTACCGGACCTTGCAAACGGCATCGCAAGGCAGCGCTTTTTTACATTTCACTTTCGACCAGCTCTGCCTTGCGCCTACCTCGGTCATGGATTACCTGACGCTATGTGAGCAGCATAAGAACTGGCTCGTCGAGAATGTTCCACCGTTGGGGCGAGTTAGCCCTGCAGCGCAGCAGCGTTTTATCAACGTGGTGGATATCTTGTATGAAAAGCAGTGCCGCTTAATATTAATTACCGATTGCGGGCTGGAAACACTGGTGGCGGATGTGGAGCTGGATGATATTCAACGCACCTTTAGTCGGTTACAGCAGCTCGCGCGGGAAGCATAAAAAAAGCGCCTCTCGATAATGAGCGGCGCTTTAACCGAGTAACCTGCCGCTGGTTATTCACCGGCGGGCAGGGGAATTACAGATCGAAGCGGTCCAGATTCATCACTTTCGTCCACGCGGCAACGAAATCCGTGACGAATTTCTGTTGCGCATCGGCGCAGGCATAGACTTCGGCCAACGCGCGCAGGACCGAGTTAGAACCGAACACCAGATCGACGCGAGTGGCGGTATATTTCTCTTCGCCGCTCTTACGGTCGCGACCGGTAAACAGCTCCGCCTGATCATCAGCGGCTTTCCAGACCGTGCCCATATCCAGCAGGTTGACGAAGAAATCAGTGCTGAGGACGCCGACGCGATCGGTGAAGACGCCATGTTGGCTGCCATCGAAGTTAGCGCCCAACACGCGCAGGCCGCCGACCAGCGCCGTCATTTCCGGCGCCGTCAGGGTGAGCTGCTGCGCCTTATCGATCAGCAGCGTTTCCGTCGACACTCCGCCTTCGATGCGACGGTAATTACGGAAACCGTCGGCCAGCGGCTGCAGCAGATCCATTGCTTCAACATCGGTCTGATCCTGGCGCGCATCAACGCGACCCGGCGCGAATGGCACGTTTACGCGAACGCCGGCAGCGGCAGCGGCTTGCTCAACTCCCACGACGCCCGCCAGAACAATGATATCCGCCAACGAAGCTTTACCGGATGCTTTCTGGATTGCCTGTAGCGTTGGCAGCACTTTGCTGGCAATGGCATTTACCGGCCATTCTCTCTGTGGCAGCAGGGCCAGACGCGCGCCGTTAGCGCCGCCGCGCTTGTCACCGCCGCGGAAGGTTGAGGCGGAAGCCCAGGCAACGGAGACCAGTTCGCTAACCGACAGGCCTGAATCCGCAATGGCCGTTTTCAATGTGGCGATATCGGAGGCGGTTGGGTTATGTGTCGGTGCCGGTAATGGATCCTGCCAAATCAGATCTTCTTTTGGCACTTCCGGGCCGAGATAACGGGATTTTGGCCCCATATCACGGTGAATCAGCTTAAACCAGGCACGTGCGAAGGCTTCGTTGAAGGCCTGCGGATCGTTCAGGAAACGGCGTGAGATTTTGCCGAATTCCGGGTCGAAGCGCAGCGTCAGGTCCGTTACCAGCATCGTCGGTTTACGTTTTTTATTCGGATCAAACGGATCGGGAATAATCTCCGGCGCATCTTTCGCTTCAAACTGAATTGCGCCCGCCGGGCTGCGCGTCTGCACCCATTCATATTTGAACAGGTTCTCGAAGAAGTAGTTGCTCCATTGGGTCGGGGTTTGCGTCCATACCACTTCCAGACCCGAAGTGATAGCGTCCGCGCCTACACCGCTGCCGTAAGTACTGCTCCAGCCGAGACCCTGAGATTCCAGCGGGGCGGCTTCTGGTTCTGGGCCAACGTGGCTTGCCGGTGCGGCGCCGTGCGTTTTACCCAGCGTATGGCCGCCGGCGATCAGCGCGACGATTTCTTCATCGTCCATCGCCATATTGCCGAAGGTGGCACGAATGGCTGCCGCGGCGGAAAGCGGATCGCCGCTGGCGTTAGGGCCTTCCGGGTTGACATAGATCAGACCCATTTCGGTGGCGCCCAGCGCTTGTTTTTCCAGGCTTTCCGGGTGGCGGTGCTTCAACCACTCTTTTTCATCGCCCCAGTCAACGTCGAGGTCTGGTTCCCACACGTCTTCGCGGCCTGCGCCGAAACCGAAGGTACGGAAGCCGGCGTTTTCTAATGCGACGTTACCCGCCAGCATATACAGGTCGGCCCAGGAAATTTTCTGACCGTATTTTTGTTTTACCGGCCACAGCAGGCGACGGGCTTTATCAAGGCTGACGTTATCCGGCCAGGAGTTAAGCGGAGCGAAACGCTGCTGCCCGCGACCCGCGCCGCCGCGGCCATCAACGGTACGGTAGGTCCCCGCGCCGTGCCACGCCATGCGAATAAACAGGCCAATGTAGCTACCCCAATCGGCGGGCCACCACTCCTGGGAGTCGGTCAGCAGTGCGCGAAGGTCGGCTTTTAATGCGGAGTAGTCGAGCTTTTTAAACTCTTCCCGATAGTTGAAGTTTTCACCCAGCGGGTTAGAACGGTTGGAGTGCTGATTCAGCAGGTCAACACGAAGTTGGTTGGGCCACCAATCACGGTTAGCGGTACCGCTGCCGGCGCTTTGCTTCGGCGTCTCGGCGTGGAAAGGGCATTTCCCTGCGGATGGGTTGTTAGTGGGATCATTTGACGTGCTCATATCAGGCTCCGTTTGCTTTTGTGAATGCCATTACGATATACACTGCTACCAATAAGCGATATTTGAATGAGTCTACGGATTTAATAGCTTTTACCGTTCAACAAACATAAATAAAACCAGCGTTTTATTGTGTGTAATCGGCGAAATTCAAAACCACACCTTTAAACATAGTCGTAACGCAGCGGTAAAGGAAACGTTATGATGCGTTAACCGCTACGGATCGCTAATTGTTTGAGATATGACAATTTTACTGCGATGAAAGGATTAGCGTTGCCAGTCAAGCGGCGTGCCGAAAACGCCGGTAAACCCAAACGGTCGGGAAGGGCGAAATGGTTGTCGACCGAACGGGAATAAGCTAATACTTAGACACCATGTGACTGGCGCTAAAGACAGAATACTGTTGGGGAGCATGGTCAAGTACGCCGCGCGCCTGGGCATTACCCCTATCTGGAGATAAGTTATGCCTGAATTAGCTTCATTATCGGCTTTTGCCGCGGTGGCGTTGGGGTTGGTGTTAACGCCTGGCCCCAACATGATGTACCTCACTTCACGGTCGATTTGCCAGGGAAAACGCGCCGGCTTTATATCTCTTGCTGGCGTTGCGGTGGGATTTTTCTGTTATATGCTGTGCGCCGCTTTTGGCATAACCGCGCTGGTTTTCGCCGTACCCTATGCCTACGATGCGTTGCGAATTTGCGGAGTGGCTTATTTACTCTATTTAGCGTGGCAGGCGATTAAACCCGGCGGGCGGCCGATTTTCGCGGTACGCGACTTACCGGCAGATAGCGGGCGTAAGCTGTTTCTGATGGGCTTTCTTACCAGCCTGGCGAATCCTAAAGTGGCTATTATGTATTTGTCTTTGCTGCCGCAGTTTATCACCCCCGGACTCGGCAGCGTGCTGAGTCAGTCGCTCATACTAGGCTGCACCCAGGCGCTAATAAGCGTGGCGGTAAACGGACTTATTATTATGCTGGCCGGGCAGGTGGCGCTTTTTCTTGGGCGGCGGCCGGGCTGGCAACAATTTCAACGTTGGCTGATGGCGACGGTACTTGCCGGAATGGCCGTGAAAATAGCTTTTGAGGCCAGAAAATAACCGTTGCTGGCAAACCCCGCATGCTTATGCCTTTCTCAACCGGAGAAAGGCATCTCACGTTCTAACATACTGATACATTTCTGCCAGTTCATTAGCAACCTTTCTGTAGGGCTAATGCGTCAATAAAGCTATTCTTCCCCGCCTTTATTTTTTGTGCTTTCCAGTGACGCAGGTAAATTGCCGCCAATGCCCCTATTGAGAGATGAGATCCGCGACCACTCGGCAGAAGAGATGCTGTTTATCCGCCGCGCCGTTATTGCTTTCCTGTTGGTGGTGGTTTGCTTTGGCGTGTTGATTTTCAATCTCTACCATCTCCAGGTAGAGCAGCACGATTTTTATCAGACTCGTTCCAATCAAAACGACATTAAAATGCTGCCGATCGCGCCAAGCCGGGGGCTGATTTTCGACCGCAACGGTATTCCGCTGGTGCAAAATATTACCCTGTATCGCCTGCAGGTGATCCCCAGCAAGATTGCCGATATGTCGGTGCTGCTCCAGGCGTTAAGCCCGATTGTCGACCTGACGGCGGATGATATCGCCAGTTTCCGCGACGATATGCACCACAATAGCCGCTATAAAGAAGTGACGCTGAAATCCGATCTTACCGATGTGGAAGTGGCGCGCTTCGCGGTCAACGAATTCCGTTTTCCTGGCGTCACCGTCGAGAGCTACCAGCAGCGAAGTTATCCTTATGGCGCGGAACTGGCGCACGTCGTCGGTTACGTTTCTAAAATTAACGATAACGATTTGCAACGGCTGGCGAAAAACGGCGAAGCAGAAAACTACGCGGCTGACCGCAATATCGGCAAACAGGGAATTGAAGGCTATTACGAAAAAGAACTACACGGCACCACTGGTTATCAGGAAGTCGAGGTAGACAATCATGGCCGCGTTGTTCGCCTGTTGAAAGAAGTCCCGCCGGTCGCCGGCAAAAATATCTATCTGACGCTCGACCTGCATTTGCAGCAGTATATTGAGTCGGTCCTGAAGGGCCAGCGCGCCGCGGTCGTGGCCGTCGATCCGCGCGATGGCGGCGTACTGGCGATGGTCTCCAGCCCCAGCTATGACCCTAATCCCTTCGTTAAGGGGATTGGTTACCAGGCTTACAAATCACTGCTCGATAACCAGGATCGCCCGCTCATTAACCGCGTCACTCAGGGCTTGTATCCCCCGGCTTCTACGGTCAAGCCGTATATGGCGCTCTCAGCCCTTTCTGCCGGGGTGATCACGCCAAATACCACCTTCTTTGGCGCACCGACCTGGACGTTACCCGGTACTCAGCGCCGCTATCGCGACTGGTTAAAAACGGGGCACGGCATGTTGAACGTGACCAAAGCGATTGAAGAGTCGGCGGATACGTTCTTCTACCAGGTCGCTTTTGAAATGGGCATCGATCGCATACACGAGTGGTTGAGTAAGTTCGGCTACGGACAATCGACCGGAATCGATCTCAATGAAGAATACGCCGGGGTTTTGCCGAGCCGCGAATGGAAACAGCGGGTCCATAAAAAACCGTGGTATCAGGGCGATACGATTTCCGTCGGTATCGGCCAGGGCTACTGGATCGCCACTCCTATTCAAATGGTGAAAGCGCTGACCACCCTAATCAACAACGGCAAGGTACAAAACCCGCATCTTTTGTATTCAATGAAGCAGGGGAATAAGGTCGAACGCTTCCAGCAGCCGGCCAATTTACCGCAGGTCGGCGACCCGAAATCGCCATACTGGGGGATTGTCCGCAATGGTATGTATGGGATGGCGAACCTGCCGAACGGAACGGGATATAAGCTGTTTCATACCGCGCCGTACCAGATTGCGGCGAAGTCCGGGACCTCGCAGGTGTTTAGTCTGAAGGAGAACCAGACCTACAATGCCAAAATGATCCCGGTACGTCTGCGTGACCACATTTTTTATACCCTGTTTGCACCGTATCAGCATCCGAAAGTGGCGATGGCGCTCATTCTCGAAAATGGCGGCGGCGATGGCGTTGTCGCCGGCCCGACGGCGCGAGCGATTCTCGACCATATCTTCGACCCGGCGAATGCGCCGGCTGCGGATAGCGCGCAAAGTAACGTTCCGCAGGTCGAAAGCGCCGATGCGCAGTAACCACTTTAAGTGGCGGACGTCGTCGGCGCGCTATACAGGATTCGCCAGCTGCGGCGACGGCGAGTTATCTCACGCCATAGCGTGATGACCTCGTCCAGCCGCAGGTCGTTAACGTTCTGCGGCGTGGCTACCGGGAGATGATAGTGCTGGCGCAGGGCGGAGAGTGCGGTGGCGCTGGCGTCCTGCTCCTGACCGTTCTGCTCAGCCAGCTGGTGTTGTAACTGGCTGAACTCGGCTTGCCCACACAGCGTTAACTGGCGAAGAAAGGTTTTACAGCAGCGTAGTAGATTACCGGCGGAACGGTCGGGCGATTGCAGCGCCAGCAGCAGGCCATCGCGATCGGCGATCCGCTGATAACGGCAGCTCACCACGTAGCCAATCTGCTGTTCGACCCGCAGACGCTGGAAGCATTGCGGCTCGCAAAGTAGCGCCAGCAGTTGCAGCGCGGCCAGTGATGCCCCCTCAGGCAATGGAATAAAAACCAGAAGCGCGCTATCAGAGCTGGCGTGAGGAATACGCTGAATACCGCGGCGACAGCCTGCCGAAGAGCGAAGCTCGGCGTTGACCGGGGCGTTGAGCAAGCTCAACAGACGGGCAACCTGCCGCGCCAGTTTGCCGCTGCCGCCTACCATCGCCGCCAGCCAACCCTCCTGCGGCGGAGCGATAGCCAATTGTTCAGGTAATTGTTGCAGTAGCTGGCGAATGGCGATGGTTTCAGGTGCGACCACCGTCCCCGGCGCGGGTTGAGATAATCGGCGCATGAGCGCGGTGACGACGCGCTCCGCTACGCCGCCGGATTCAGGTAGCTGTAGAGTAAGCTGCCAGTTGCCGTCCACCGTTTGCCACTCGCCGCTGCCGCCTGTATGGCGAAGTTGCGCGAGCAAGGGGCGGAGCTGCTGGCTTATCGCCATACCCTGCGCCTGGCTAATCACGCTATAGAAAGGTTTGCGAACGATCAGCGTTGGCGTTTGATTATCTGCAATGACGTGCAGCAGCGGGCTGGTCGTTGGCGGCAGGTCAGGTGCATCAGCGGTCGCCGCCTGCGGATAGAAGCTAAATGCCAGCGGATCAATCACGACTGTCCGTGGCTGCCTGCGGCCGAGCGGCAAGGTAAAGCCCTGGGTTGCCACGCGATCGCCAGCCGCTATTTTGCGGCACACCAGCGAAGAGGCTGGCGCCGCCAGCAAGCTGGCGCAGAAACGGGCAAAGTCGACGGGCGGGGAATCGGGCGCAAAACCCAATGCCCGCTGACGTAACTGTTCAAGCGGGGTGAGTGCGTTAAAACGCCGCTGTGCCAGCCTGTAATAGTGCAACTGCTGTTCAGGCGAGGTATGGCGCAATGCCTGCAGCCATCGCTCGAGATGCTGATTGATGGCGTCGGGATGGTCGCTGCTGAATACCAGCGCCAGCCAGCCGACGCGTTCATCCTGGTAAAGCCAGTTCAGCGCGACATCGTCCGCGAGCCCGCATTCACGTAGCCCGGCCAGCAGGCTGCCGGGCGCTTCATCCAGTAAGAATTCGCGAAAAGTAGTGACATTGTCACTTATTTCGATCAGCGGACAACGCCATACCGCCGGTTTGTCTTCAACGGCCAGTTGAAAATCCACATTATTGCTAAAATACGCAGACGACGGGCTTTCCGGCGGCAGGCCGCCAGGGAACCCCGCGGCAAAAAAATGGGCCAATTTGGCTAATTCATCAAGCGACTGCGGCCCCTGAAGCCATAGCTGCAGATGGCTGGCGACATAATAGCGCTGATGAAACTCGCCGAGCGCGCTCTGCAGCGCAGGCAAGTTTCCGCCCAGAGAATCCATGCTGCCGACCTGAAAACGGCGAAAAGCCGCGGGCGCCGCCATCGCGTGACGGGCCGCGGCTTCACGGCGGGAGGGATCGTGCTGCTGGATAAGCCGGTTTTCCGCATCGATGACCGCCAGTTCCTGACGGATATCTTCAGGCGACAGCAGCGGCGCCTGGAGCGTATCCCGTAGACGGGTGATGCCCTCGGCCAGACTATTGGGGGCGACCTCGAAGAAATAGGCGCTGTGACGGGCAAGGGTGGTGGCGTTGACGCTGCCGCCCTGGCGTTGGATCCACGCCATTAATCGCTCATCATCGTGATAGCGCTGGCTGCCGCGAAACAGCAAATGTTCCAGTAAATGGGCCAGCCCCGGCAGGGCATCGGTTTCGTGATGGCTTCCGGCGCCCACCTTAACCAACGCCGCCGCACGCGTTGCCTGCGGCTGATGAACCAGCGTTGCGCGAATCCCGCCTGCCAGTTCCACGATGCGGGTGGCGGTGGTCATCACAATTCCCGGGTTTTATAAATCAGCTGTGAACGGGTGCGGTTACGGAACTGCAGCTGGCTGATTTTGATGTCGCTACAGGCCGCTTCGCGCCGCGCTTCGAGGATTTTATGATGGTGCGGCGATTTGCTGCACACCGGGTCAGCGTTATCGGCATTGCCGGTCAGCATAAAGGCCTGACAGCGGCAGCCGCCGAAATCTTTCTCTTTTTCATCACAGGAACGGCACGGCTCCGGCATCCAGTCAAAGCCGCGGTAGCGGTTGAAGCCAAATGAGTCATACCAGATCGATTCCAGACTCTGTTCCAGCACCGACGGGAACTCGACCGGTAACTGGCGAGCGCTGTGGCACGGCAGTGCGGTGCCTTCCGGGGTTACGCTGAGGAATATCGAGCCCCAGCCGCCCATACAGCCTTTGGGTCGTTCTTCGTAGTAGTCCGGGGTGACAAAAAGAAGATTGGTCAGATTACCGTTAGCCGCCATTTTGTGTCGGTAATCAGCAACGACCTGTTCAGCACGGGCGATCTGTTCGCGGGTCGGCAGTAACCCTTGACGATTGAGGAACGCCCAGCCGTAAAACTGGCAGGTGGCGAGCTCAACGTCATCCGCTTCCAGCACGATACACAGCTCGATGATTTTATCGATCTGGTCGATGTTGTGGCGATGCAGGACAAAGTTCAGCACCATCGGGTAGTCGCGTGCTTTTACCGCTTTCGCCATCGCCAGCTTCTGCTGGAACGCTTTTTTGTTGCCCGCCAGCGCCGCGTTAAGCACTTCATCGCTGGCCTGGAAGCTAATCTGGATATGATCCAGCCCGGCCTCGCTGAAGGCGTCGAGTTTGCTCTCGGTGAGCCCAATGCCTGACGTAATCAGATTGGTGTAAAAACCGAGGTCGCGCGCGGCGCGTATAAGCTCCGGCAGATCTTTACGCGTCAGCGGTTCGCCGCCGGAGAACCCCATCTGCACGCTACCCATGGCCCGCGCCTGGCGAAAGACCTCAATCCACTGTTCGGTGGTGAGTTCTTTCTCCTGCTGAGCAAAGTCCAGCGGGTTAGAACAGTAGGGGCACTGCAACGGACAGCGATAGGTCAGCTCCGCCAGTAGCCACAGCGGCGGATTAACGGCGGGTTTATTCTGGCTCACGGAAGATAATCCACTTCTGTTGGTAAGCTATCTGCAGGAATTCGATGACGTCGTCATCGACGCCGCCCGCTTCCGGGAAACGGGCGTTGAGTTCGGCGATTATTTTTGCCGCGTCGCGTTGACCATCGACCAGTTCGAGGATCGCAGCGGCGGTTTCATTCAGTTTCGCCATTCCTTCCGGATAGAGGATCACGTGGCTATTCTGAGCGGCTTCCCACTGTAGACGGTAGCCGCGACGAAAGGCAATGATTGCGCTCTTTTGCATAGTTATACCAGTCGAGTTGTGTGCCAGGCCGCCTTGTCGGTGACCGTATGATAGGGAGGGCGCTGCAACGCGTAAGCCATGGTCATTGCATCCAGCATCGACCACAGAATGTCGAGCTTAAATTGCAGGATCTCCAGCATCCGGTTCTGCTTTTCCGCGCTATCGCAGTAGATCTTCGCCAGTTCCAGTCCATGTTCAACGTCGCGATTGGCCTGGCTTAAGCGGCTGCGGAAGTAGAAATAGCCTTCTTCTTTGATCCATGGATAGTGCTGCGGCCAGCTATCGAGGCGCGACTGATGGATTTGCGGGGCAAACAGTTCGGTCAGTGAACTGCATGCCGCCTCCTGCCAGTTGGCACGGCGGGCGAAATTGACGTAGGCGTCGACGGCAAAACGCACGCCGGGCAGCACGTGGCGCTCGCTGAGTAACTCATCGCGGCTTAGACCCACGGCTTCGCCTAACTGCAGCCAGGCTTCAATACCGCCTTCCTGGCCATTACTGCCATCGTGGTCGAGGATCCGCTGCACCCATTTGCGTCGGGTTTGTGGATCGGGGCAGTTCGCCATAATCGCCGCGTCTTTTAGCGGGATATTGGTCTGGTAGTAAAAACGGTTCGCCACCCAGCCCTGGATTTGTTCGCGGCTGGCCTCGCCGTTATGCATCGCAATATGGTACGGATGATGGATATGGTAGTAGGCGCCTTTTTCCCGTAGCGCTTGTTCAAACGCTTGTGGCGATAGGGTTTCGCGTATCTGCATAGTTAGTCCTGAAGCGTGATAGGCATCCCGTCCCAGCTCACCTCAATTCCCTGTTGCGTCAGGGCCTTGCGCTGCGGCGATTGCTCGTTAAGGATCGGATTAGTGTTATTAATATGAATCAGAATTTTGCGCTTTGCCGGGAGTGAGGCCAGCAGCGCCATCATGCCGTGTTCATCGCCAAGCGCCAGGTGGCCCATATCACGACCGGTATTGCGCCCGACGCCGGCAGCCTGCAGTTCGTCATCCTGCCAGACGGTGCCGTCAATCAGCAGGCAGTCCGCTTTTTTCAGCCACGGCAGGAGCGCTTCGTCCGGTTCGCCAAGCCCCGGCGCATAGAACACCGTCTGGCCGTTACGGCGGTTTTCGATAAACAGCGCCACGTTATGGCCCGGCAGCGGGCGATCGCGAAACGGCGAGTAGGGCGGCGCATTGCTGGCGATGGGGACGGCGGTAAACTGCAGGTCGGGACAGGCGTCAACGGTAAAGCGATTCAACGGGGTCACAGGATGGTGAATCAGGCCGCCGTTCCAGTGCCGTAACATGGTAAAAATGGGAAAACCCGTGCTGAGATCCTCATGTACCTCCGGCGTGCACCAGACCTGATGGGGGCAGCCTTCGCGCAGGCTCAGTAGTCCAGTAGTATGGTCAATCTGGCTATCGGTAAGGATAATGCCGCCAATATGCGTGCCGCGCAGAACGCCTTGTTTATTTAACTCTGGCGTATGGGCAATCTGCTGGCTGATATCGGGAGAGGCGTTACACAGCACCCACTCTTTACCGTTATCACTCACGATAATGGAAGATTGAGTACGGGCGGTGGCCTGAATCGTGCCATTGCGCAGACCCTGACAGTTGGCGCAGTTACAATTCCACTGGGGAAAGCCTCCGCCAGCGGCGGAGCCGAGGACTTTTATAAACATGAAGACGGACCAGATAAAAAAACAAAATGCCCGCACGGACGGCGGGCGGAGCGATTAGCGGTTGGAAATGTACAGCGTCACTTCCAGACCCAGACGTAAATCAATAAAAGCAGGTTTCTTCCACATTGTTTTTTCCTCTATAAAAATGCGACATCAACATCGTCGGTTGTGTCGGTTTTGTGATGGCAATCAAATATTGCCCCTCAGGGGGATAAAGGTCAACCGGCAACATGTAAGTATTTAACCTTATATTTACAATATAACCTATTGTTGCCAAACATTTTTTAATACCTTTTGCCAGTTGCCCCACAGCAGTTTATCCAGCACCAATTGTTCATAACCACTATGGCGCAATGCGTTGATTAGCCGTGGTAAACCGCTCACATCGCCCAATTCGTCCGGTAGCGTGATGCCGTCAAAATCGGACCCCAGCGCCACATGATCGTCGCCCATGATGTTAATAAGATAGTCGATATGGTGAACGATGGTACGCAATGGGGTATCGCTATCGCGTTTGCCGTCGGCGCGCAGGAAAGCGTTGCCGAAATTGACGCCGACCACGCCGCCGCTGTCGCGAATCGCCCGCAATTGTTCATCGGTGAGATTACGCGGCTGCGGGCATAGCGCATGGGCATTGGAATGGGTGGCTACCAGCGGCGACGTCGAGTGATGGGCGGTATCCCAGAACGCTTTTTCATTCATATGAGACACGTCAATCTGCATCTTCAAGGCATTGGCCTGCTTAATAAGATGGATACCTGCCGCTGTCAGTCCAGGTCCAGTGTCCGGGCTACCGGGAAACGAACCGTTAACGCCGCTGCCGAAGCGGTTTGCAATATTCCAGAACGGACCAATGCTGCGTACCCCGGCGGCATAAAAGGCCTGCAGGTCGCGGCCCTCGCCATCAAAACCCCCGGCGCCCTCAATATGCGCCACCATCGCCAGTACATTATCCTGGCGGCAGCGTTCGATATCCGCCGCGCTCAGACACAATCTCACGCGTCCAGCGGACTGCGCGACAAGTTGCTTCAGAATGGCCAGTTGCTGCCAGAGGATAGCGATCGGATCCCACCGTTGGTTGGCGTGTTGCGGCGCCATACGGGCAATATATTCCTGCGGCGGCACGAATAGCGCGAACAGCCCGCCGGCAAATCCGCCTCGCTGCATGCGCGGATAGTCGAGATGACCGTTCTCAATCCCGGCAAAGAAAGCGGTTGCAGGATCCTCGCGATGGTGAAGCCATAAATTGAGCAGCAGGTCATTGTGACCATCAAAAATCGCCATAGCGCGCTCCATCTGCTGGTTGTACTGGAAATGCCTGACACGGTAACTGATTTGTTCGCTGCGGCAAGTGGAAATTCACAACTTAGCAACAATCGCCAAATCTGGCGTTTGTATCACACTGTATCAATCGGCAAACCTCATACATGGCGATGCAAAAACACGATAAATCCCACACATGCTGGATACACAGGCCTGATTAACTGTTCACGTACTTGCTTAACACTTCCAGATAAAAGGTGAAATGAGGATGAACAGATTATCCGCAATCCGTCATGTCAGCGCTGCGGCGCTGTGTCTCTCCGCGCTGTGGTCCGCCAGCGTGTGCGCTGCTGAAGACGCAGGCGCTTTCGACAAGGTGCAACAAATCAACGCCGGCGATTTGAATATCGGTTATGTCGATATGGGGCCACGCGATGGCCAGGCGGTAATTTTGCTGCACGGCTGGCCGTATGATATTCAAAGCTACGCGCAGGTGGCCCCGGCGCTGGCGCAGAAGGGTTACCGGGTCATCGTGCCGTATCTGCGCGGCTACGGCTCCACCCGTTTCCTGTCGGCTAAAACGCCGCGTAACGGTCAGCCATCGGCGATGGCGGCGGATATTGTGCATCTGATGGATGCGCTAAATATTAAGCAAGCGGATTTCGCCGGCTTTGACTGGGGCGCGCGTACAGCGGATATCGTCGCGGCGCTCTGGCCGCAGCGGGTTAAGTCGCTGGTATCGGTGAGCGGATATCTGATTAGCAGCCAGCAAATTGGCGAGAAGCCGTTACCGCCGCAGGCGGAACTGTCGTGGTGGTATCAATTCTACTTTGCCACCCCGCGCGGCGAGGCGGGCTACCGGCAAAATACCCATGACTTTGCCAAATTTATCTGGCATCAGGCTTCGCCGCGGTGGACATTCACGGATGCCACGTTCGCCAATAGCGCGAAAGCGCTGGATAACCCGGATCACGTTGCCGTCACCATCAGCAACTACCGCTGGCGCCTGGGGTTGGAGCAGGGCGAAGCGAAATATGCGGCCTACGAACAGCGACTCGCGAAACTGCCGGCGATTAGCGTACCCACGATTACCATCGAGGGGGAAAACAATGGCGCGCCGCATCCGGCGCCGGATAGCTATCGGGCGAAATTCACCGGTAAATATGAGCATCGGGATTTCAAAGGCGCAGTGGGACATAACCCGCCGCAGGAGGCGCCAGCGGAATTTGTTCAGGCGGTTATTGATGCCGATCGCTTATAAGCCTCACCACGCCGCAAGCGCAGAGTTGCGCTTGCGGAAAAGCCGCATATGCTTTTCATGAGCTTATTTTTCCGCAGGAGACG
Organism: Klebsiella sp. K-3; assembly: GCF_051207495.1. Lineage (NCBI taxonomy): Bacteria > Pseudomonadati > Pseudomonadota > Gammaproteobacteria > Enterobacterales > Enterobacteriaceae > Klebsiella > Klebsiella sp. K-3. The sequence goes on from NZ_JBPNXF010000002.1 coordinate 87,788, forward strand.
CCTTTGGAACGTATTGACCACATCCTGGTTGTCGATGACGATCGCGATATCCGCGAACTGATCGTGGGTTATCTGGAGAAATCGGGCTATCGCGCCAGCGGTGCTGCGAATGGCAAAGCGATGTGGTCTGTACTTAAAAACCATCAAATCGATCTGATTGTCCTCGATATCATGCTGCCCGGCGATGATGGTTTAACCCTTTGTCGCCAGTTGCGCAATGATGACCAACAGGATATCCCGGTGCTGATGTTGACCGCGCGTAGCGAAGATAGCGACCGTATACTTGGTCTCGAGATGGGGGCCGACGATTATCTGGTGAAACCCTTCGTGGCGCGGGAGCTACTGGCGCGGATCAAAGCCATCTTACGCCGCGCCCGCGCGCTTCCCCCCAATTTACAAATCAGCGAAGCCGGCAGGCTTATCGCCTTTGGCGACTGGCTGCTCGATACCTCGGCGCGGCATCTACTGGACGAGAGTGGCACAATTGTGGCGCTAAGCGGGGCGGAATATCGCCTGCTGCGGGTGTTTCTTGATCATCCTCAACGGGTGCTCAACCGCGATCAGTTGTTGAATCTTACCCAGGGGCGTGATGCCGAACTGTTTGAACGGTCTATCGATCTGTTGGTGAGCCGTCTGCGTCAGCGCCTGCGGGAGGACGCGCGTGAGCCCGCTTATATCAAAACCGTGCGCAGCGAGGGTTACGTGCTGTCAGTGCCGGTGTCGATCCGCGAGGCGCGATAATGAAAGTGTGGCCGGCGTCACTGCAGTCGCGCTTAATGATAATGATTTTTCTCGCTCTGCTGCTCGCTAATGCCCTGACGCTATCGCTTCTGCTCTACGAGCGCATGAGCAGCGCCCGTAGCGTCATGCTGGGCAACCTTGAATACGATGTCGCCACCAGCGTGGCTATCCTTGATCGTCTTCCTGCGCAAGAACGGCCGCATTGGTTGCCGCGTCTGGCGCGCGGTAACTACCGCTATCAGCTTTCTGCCGGACAAACTGGCGATTATCCCACCAGCTGGCGTACCCGCGATGCGGTACGCTCGTTACAGGAAGCCCTGAGCGGTCGCTATCCTGTGAGTATTATCGCCGTCCCTGGACCGCGCGAACATATTCAGGCCCACGTCACCCTGCGCGACGGCGCGCCGCTCAGCATTGACCTGTGGCCAAAGCTGCCGGCCATCGCACGTTGGCTACCGCTGGTGCTGGTCGCGCAGTTTCTGTTACTGCTATTTTGCGCCTGGTACGCCGTCCGCCAGGTGGTCGCGCCGATGACCCGCTTTACCCGCGCCATTGATACGCTGCAACCGGCTACTCCGGCTGCAGGGCCGCTGGCCGAGAAGGGACCACAAGAGGTGCAGCGCGCGGCGCGCGCCTTCAACGCGATGCAAAAGCGAATACAGGACCATTTGCAGGAGCGCACGCGGATCCTGGCGGCGGTCTCCCACGATTTGCAGACGCCGATTACCCGTATGAAGCTAAGAGTCGAGATGGCCGACCAACCGGCACTCCGCGATAAGCTGTTACAGGATCTCGATAGCATGACCCGACTGGTTCGCGAAGGCATCGCGCTGGCACGATCGGCCGAACCGCTGGCAGAAGCGCCGCAGCGGATGAGTCTCAATGCGTTACTGGATAGCATCGCCTGTGATTATGCCGATATCGGTAAAGCGGTCAGTTTTCATGCCGCTAAAGGGGTGGACGTCATGACGCTTCAGCCGCAGGCGCTGCGGCGGATCATGAGTAACTTAATCGATAATGGGCTGAAATACGCCGAAAAGGTGGAAATCAGCCTGAGTTACCCGCCGAATGGCGATGTTATCATTCACGTTGTTGATGACGGCCCCGGCATCCCGGAAGGAGAGCTCACCGCTGTACTGCAGCCGTTTTATCGGCTCGAGCAGTCACGTAATCGCGATACCGGCGGTACCGGTTTGGGGCTGGCAATCGCCGCCCAGCTCGCCGGGCAGATGCAGGGAAGTTTGACTCTGCACAATCTTCAACAGGGCGGTCTTGAGGCGCGGGTACGTCTCAATGCCGCCGTTTTGTATCCTTCTGTATCCATTCCAACTGCAGATAAATCCCTATACTAAACCGCCGTTTCACGGACATATCCTCCATACAATCTCCTGTTGTAATGCTGACGTTGCCACTTCGGCAACGTTGCGAAGGAGAATGATCATGGCTGTTGTGATTGCATTTTTGGCCGGTATGTTGACGCTGCTTAGCCCCTGTACCTTACCGGTGATCCCGCTGGTGTTTGCCAGCGTAAGCGGGCGTAAGGGACAACTGATCCTGTTGTTGTTCGGTATGGGGTTGATGTTTACCGCTGTATCGCTGCTGGCCACGGCGGCAGGGGGATGGTTAGTCAATCTGACTATCGTCGGGCGTTGGCTGGCGCTGGGCTTTTTGGTCGTTGTGGCTATCAGTTTGCTGTCAACACGCGTTGCAGGCTGGCTCGGATCGCCAGCGGTTGCGTTGGGTAATCAACTTAACCAACAGAGCTATCGTTATGGCAGTGGGCTCGCTTCAGTATTCGCCGGACTGGCGATTGGACTACTTTGGGCGCCGTGCGCGGGACCGGTGCTGGGGGCGATATTTAGCCTGGCGTTGTTGCAAGGAAATTCAGTGACGACCGGCATCTTGCTGCTTTCCTATGCCAGCGGATGCGCGCTGATGTTGCTGCTATTGGGGTGGTTCGGCGCGCGGCTGATTTCCCGTTTGCGCGGTGGTCAGGTGATAAGTGGGCGGTTACGCCAACTGGCTGGCGTGGCAATGTTGGCCGCAGTGGCATTAATCGCCAGCGGTAGCGATCGTTATCTGCAGGGCGCCAGCGGTTTAACCCATCGTCTGGAGCAGCGGCTCAGCGCGTTTATGCCCCAGGATCAACAACGAGTTCGGCTGGAGCCGATCGTTGCGCCGCGGCCAACCAGCGCTATGCCGGAATTGCAAGGCGGTACCGCATGGATTAATAGCCCACCCCTTACCAATGCGGCGTTAAAGGGCAAGGTGGTGCTGATTGATTTTTGGACCCGCGATTGCATCAACTGTCAGCATACGCTGCCTTATGTACGGGCGTGGGCCAATAAGTATCGCGATGCGGGGCTGGTAGTGATTGGCGTACATACGCCGGAATATCCGTGGGAACGGTCGTTGCCGCAGCTTCGTGAAGCGGTCAGCCAGCGGCAGCTAAACTATCCGGTTGTCGCAGATAACAACTACGCCATCTGGAATGCGTTTGGTAATCAGTACTGGCCGGCGCATTATTTCTTCGATGCGCGGGGACAACTGCGTTATACCGCCTTTGGCGAAGGTGATTATGCCCGTCAGGAGCAGGTGATCCAACAACTGCTGCGCGAAGCGCGGACGTGAGGAGGAAATAAAAAAGCCGATAACAGCAGTTATCGGCTTTTGCAGGACACTCGCTAATCGGCAGCGTCTTATTTCGCCAGCAGTTCCTGGGCGGTGCGTTCAACGAGGCTCAGCAAGACCTTCACATCGTCCAGCGTCACCACCGGGTTGAGCAGCGTCAGCTTCAGGCAGGTTACGCCGTTATGCTCGGTCACGCCGACGTTGGCACGGCCGGATTCCAGCAGGGCGTCGCCCACGCGCTGGTTGAGCAGGGCGATCGCGGCGGTATCACTACCAGCCATTTGCGCCGGACGTGAGCGGAACAGCACGCTTGCCAGCTGCGGCTGCATGACCAGCTCCAGCGTTGGCTGAGACTTCACGAATTCCGCGACGTTTTTCGCCATCGTCACGCCATGATCGATGATTGAAGCGTACTGTTTCTTGCCCAGTGCCTCAAGCCCCATCCACAGCTTCAGCGCGTCGAAGCGGCGGGTGGTCTGCAGCGATTTGGAGACCAGGTTCGGAACGCCGTGTTCTTCATCAAACTCGGAGTTCAGATAGGCCGCCTGATAGCGCATCAGCTCGTAGTGGCGAGCATCTTTCAGCAGGAAGGCGCCGCAGCTAATGGTCTGGAAGAACTGCTTATGGAAGTCCAGGGTAACGGAATCCACTAACTCCAGGCCGTCGAGGTAATCGCGATACTGCTCGGAGAGCAGCAGCGCGCCGCCCCACGCGGCATCAACGTGCAGCCAGATCTGGTGCTCCGCCGCGATACCGGCAATATCACGCAGCGGGTCAATCGCGCCCGCGTCGGTGGTACCGGCGGTGGCGACGATGGCCATGATCTGCTCGCCGTTGGCCTGCGCTTGCGCAATCTTGGCCTTCAGGTCGGTGACGTCCATACGGGCGAATTCATCGGTTTTCACCAACGTGACCGAGCGATAGCCAAGCCCCATCAGCGCCATGTTCTTCTGCACCGAGAAGTGGGCGTTTTCCGAGCACAGTACTTTGTACTGACGAATGTCGCCCGGAATACCATCCTGCTGGATGGAATGCCCCTGACGGGCAAAGAAGGCGTCGCGCGCCAGCATCAGGCCCATCAGGTTACTCTGGGTACCGCCGCTGGTGAAGACGCCGGCATCGCCAGCCGGATAACCAACCTGGGCGCGCAGCCATTCGATCAGCTTCATCTCGATGATGGTCGCCGACGGGCTCTGATCCCAGGAATCCATGCTCTGGTTGGTGGCGTTGATCAGCACTTCCGCCGCCTGGCTGATAACCAGGCTTGGGCAGTGCAGGTGCGCCACGCACTGCGGATGGTGCACCGACAGGCTGTCTTTCAGGAAGTACTCGATCGCACGTTCAATCGCCGCCTGGTTGCCCAGACCCTGTTCGTTAAAATCAAGGGTGATGCGCTCACGGAGTTCATCAACGCTTTTCCCCTGATACATTTCAGGTTGTTGCAGCCACTGCGCAACCGCCTGGCTGGCCTGGGAAATGACCTGCTGGTAAGCGTCAATGCTTGCCGCGGACCCAGCCAGAATCGGATTCAATTTGGACATTGCGGTCACTTACTCCACTCAGACCGGTTTTACGCCGGCGGCCAGCAGGGCCTGTTCAAACTTATCGAGGAACACTTCCAGCTCCGCGTCGCTAATCAGCAGGGACGGCAGCAGACGCAGTACGCAACCGTGACGGCCACCGCGTTCCAGGATCAGGCCCGCTTCGAAGCATTTCTTCTGCAGCAGCGCGGAGAGTTCGCCGTCAGCCGGGTAGCAGCCCATATGATCCTGCGCCTCGTTCGGCTTCACGATTTCGATACCGATCATCAGACCGAGACCGCGTACGTGACCGATAACCGGATAGCGTTTTTGCATTTCCGCCAGTTTGCCTTTCAGCCATTCGCCCTGGGCGGCGACTTTGTCGGCAATCTTGTTATCACGCAGATGGCGCAGGGTGGTCAGGCCGGTGGCCATCGCCAGCTGGTTGCCACGGAAGGTACCGGTATGATGGCCAGGTTCCCAGGCATCGAACTCTTTCTTAATGCCCAGAACCGCCATTGGCAGACCACCGCCGACGGCTTTAGACATCACGATAATGTCCGGCTCGATGCCGGCGTGTTCGAAGGCGAAGAATTTACCGGTACGGGCAAAGCCTGCCTGAACTTCATCGATGATCAGCAGAATGCCGTGCTCTTTGGTGACTTTGCGGATGCGTTGCAGCCACTCAACCGGCGCCGGGTTCACGCCGCCTTCACCCTGCACGGCTTCAAGGATAACCGCTGCAGGTTTGCGAACGCCGCTTTCCACGTCGTTGATCAGGTTTTCGAAGTAATAGGTCAATGCCTTCACGCCCGCTTCGCCGCCGATGCCCAGCGGGCAACGATACAGGTGCGGATAAGGCATAAACTGGACTTCCGGCATCATGCCGTTGACCGCCGCTTTTGGCGACAGATTGCCGGTCACGGACAGCGCGCCGTGGGTCATCCCGTGATAACCGCCGGAGAAGCTGATCACCGCCGTACGGCCGGTGTATTTTTTCGCCAGCTTCAGCGCGGCTTCAACGGCGTCAGCGCCGGAAGGACCGGTGAACTGCAGGCAATACTCTTTCCCTTCGCCTGGCAGGCAGGAGAGCAGGTATTCAGAAAAGCGATCTTTTAACGGTGTTGTCAGATCGAGGGTATGTAACGGCAAGCCGCTGGTAATGACACTTTGGATGCTCTGCAGTACTTCAGGATGGTTATGGCCCAGAGCGAGGGTCCCGGCGCCGGCGAGGCAGTCCAGGTACTGTTTGTTATCCGCATCGGTCAGCCAAACGCCTTCGGCTTTGGTGATGGCGAGCGGTAACTTGCGAGGGTAACTCCTGACATTCGATTCGAATTCAGCCTGACGAGCCAAAAAGGTTTCGTTGTTCGCGTCCAATAAATCTGCACTTAAAGTATCAATACGGACTTTATCCGTCATCATATCACTCCCACAACCAGCGTTACGTTTGAACTCTGGTTGAATAAAAAGGTTTAGAAAATTGAATCGGCATTCATAAAGCGCGCACAATATATGGCTTTTTAAATCCGCATTCAATCTTTAATTTAAGGCGCTATTTTGACGCGATTATTACATACAGGAATGTCAATATAATTGGCTGATTTTAAAAGTAAATTGCGATTGTTTTTAAAACCATGGAAAGTGTAATTATTAGTGAGAAAGTCTATATATTTTTATTACCGCTTCGCTGAATGACTGACGGAAATACTTCCGTCAGTTTTATGGTTACTTAACGCAGTTCGATCGCATAATTTGCTAAAGGTGTTACTTTTTTCACCAACTTATTGTTATATAAAAATTGTTCATACGCGTCGTAGCGCGGCTTATCTAACGCTGCCGGATCGGTGGCGAACAGCGGCACGCTCTGCAACCACGCCTGCTGGTTCAGTTCGGTATTGAGTTCCGGATGCGCTTTGGCAAATCGCTGCCAGGTTTGTTGCGGATGCGCGCGCAAATAGCTCACTCCCTGCTGTAAGGCGTCGAGGAATTTTTTGATTTTAGGGGCGTTGACCTCGGCTTTGTTTGCCACGATCACCAGTTCGTCGTAAGCGGGCACGCCATAGTCTTCCACATTCATGACCACCGGTCTTTTGCCCTGCAGTTTGAGTTCCAGCGCTTCGATATTGCGATAACCGCCGATAACAGCATCGACCTGGCCGGCCAGCAGAGCGCTGGTGAGCTGGAAATTAACGTTGATCAGTTTAATGCTGTTAGGGTCGATGTTGGCGTGCTGCGCCATGGTGGCCAGCGTCGCTTGTTCAATACCGCTCACCGAGTATCCCACTTTTTTCCCTTGCAGATCGGCCGGAGATTTGATGCGCGGATCCAGCGCAATCACGGTATTTAGCGGCGAGTGGATCAGCGTCCCGACGCGAACCAGCGGCAGTCCTTCATCGGCGAAGAAGTGGACCTGTGGTTGATAGGTGATCGCTAAATCCGCCTGGCGGGCGGCAACCAGACGCGGAGGGAGCGCCGGGTCGGAAGGGGGAATGATATTGACATCCAGCCCGGCATCCCGAAAGGCGCCAATCTGTTGCGCCACCATAATGGGCGCATGATCCGGGTTGATGTACCAGTCCAGTACCAGGGTCAGCTTTTCATTGGCTGATGCCTGGCCGCAGACCAGTAGAGTAAGGCCGGCTAACAGAGGTATACGCATATCTCTTCCTTATTATCTCTTGATAAGTTATTCCGGCGACCAGTTGATCAGCCGGTGCAAAAAGGCATCGACCGCCAACCACAGCGCGATGGTCAGCAGCACTAAAATGAGCAAGGCGGCGAAGCAGATATCGGTTTGCAGGCGAGCATTGGCATTCAGCATTACGTAGCCAAGCCCCTCGGCGGAGCCGACCCATTCACCGATAATCGCGCCAATGGGGGCGACGGCGGCGGCCATCCGCAGGCCGGAACCGAGCGCGGGTAGCGCCGCCATCAGTCGAACATGGCGCAACTGAGCGCCAAAGGAGGCGCCCATGGTGCGGGCCAGATCGAGATAGTCGCGATTGACCCGTTGCAGACCGTCAAAGAAAGCCGAGGTAACGGGGAAGAAGATAACCAGCACCGCCATCATGACCTTGGCGCTCATACCAAAACCAAACCACAGCACCAGCAGCGGGGCGAGGGCGAATACCGGAATGGCCTGGCTGGTCAGTACCAGCGGCATCAACCAGCGTTGTAATCGCGGCGACATGGTCATACAGAGCGCCAGCACCATACCGAGCGCGACGCCGAGCGCCATTCCGCTGAGAATTTCGCTTAGGGTGACCAGAGTGTGGCTGGCCAGATAGCTGCGGTTATTCCACAGCGCTTCAGCGACCGCCGCCGGAGAAGGCAACAAAAAAGTGGGAATGCCGCTGTAGCACGCCAGCTGCCAGAGCAACAGTAGGCCACAAAATACGCTGCACCCGCGCAGTAACTTGCCCCTCATCCGTTCGCCCTCATCAATTGCTGCAGCAGCTGCGACTGGCTTGCCAGCAGCGCGCCATCATCCGGGGCGCGAGGCGGGATTCCGCTTAAATGATGGCTATCATCAATTTCACCATCAGGCGAGAGTACCAGCAGACGATGGCTGAGGCGGCAGGCTTCCATCGGGTCATGAGTGATGAGCACCACGGTACGTCCGGTCAGTAAGCGCGCGGCCAGGGTCTGAATGCGTGTGCGGGTGAGGGTATCGAGAGCGGAAAACGGTTCATCCATCAGCACAATGGGGCGATCTTCATAAAGGGTGCGCGCCAACGCCGCGCGCTGGCGCATCCCGCCAGACAGCGCGGCCGGGCGTTCATCAGCGCAGGAGGCCAGTCCTACCTGCTCAAGAAGCTCGTTGACGCGGGCGTTGTCGACCTTCTCACCGCGCAGCCTGGCGCCGAGGGCGACATTTTCCCGCACGTTAAGCCACGGATAGAGCAGATCTTTTTGCCCCATCCACGCCAGTCGTGTAGTGACGGGAAGGCCATCGCTGGCGATTACGGTTCCGCGGGTTGGCGCCGCCAGCCCGGCGATAATACGCAACAGGCTGGTTTTGCCCGCGCCGCTGGCGCCAAGGAGCGACACCCATTGCCCGGCGGCAATATCGAAAGAGAGATCGTGAAAGATCTCCCGCGAGCCAAAACGCAGACATAAATCGCGAACGTGAATACCTGGCGCCATCACGCCTTGTCCTGCCCGGCGGCATTCAGTCCCATTTGCCAGAAATTGCCTTCCAGCCGGGTAGCGGTAGTAAATATGTCGCTCAGCCCGGCGAACCGTGATTCCGCGCCGCGCTGTTGCCAGAGCGTTTCCAGCAGGCCGATCGCCGCATTGACGCCCTGTAGATAGCTCTCGTCGCCGTAGTTGCGGATCCATGAAGCATAGGGATTATCGTGCAAGTTGGTTTGTGGGTTGTGCAACAGACCGAGCCCGATCTCCGCATAGCCCGCGACGCAGGGCAGCAGCGCCGCCAGCAGATCCAACGCGTCGCCGGAGTGGCCGATATCCAGTACGTAGCGGGTGTAGTTGATGGTTTCCATCGCTTCGCTTTGCAGGGCCATAGCGTCTTCGCTCAACCCCCATTGCTCGCAATAGCCTACATGTAGCGGTAGCTCAGCAAGGATGGCATTCATCGAGGCGGCGGCGGCGCGCATCTCCGGCAACGTGCGAAGTTTGCTGACCAGCAGGGCATAGCTGCGGGCGAAATGGATTAAGAAAAGATAATCCTGGGTCAGATAGCGCCGAAAGGCTGCCTGCGGCAGCGTACCCGCGGCTAATTGCTGGAGGAAAGGGTGCGACACGTAGCGTTGCCATTCGCCACCGGCCTGCTCACGCAGTCGACCGTAAAGACCTTGGGTAAAAGCGGGAATCATCATGGGACCTCCTGAAAATAGGGGGAGATCCGGGCGTGCAGAAGTGTGAACAGGCAAAACTGAAAACTGGCGAACATGCCGACCCGTCCCTTCGCTGGCATGACCCAGATCAGGTTCAAAGGGTTCGGCTTTTACGCCATCTCAGCCCTCACGGGACACCCCTCGGTTGCGACATGTTATACGTCATTCACTTTTTGATTACAACGGCGGCAAGGTAAAAAACGGCGATATCTGTGACACTGTCACTTTTAAGGAGCAATGGGACGGTTCGATAAATAACATTTATCAATTTGTGTGATTAACCACGCTTTTTTATCCAAAAATAAGCAAAGTAAGGAGAGGGTAAGTTGGCGTAGAACAAGGGCTTACGATATATTTTTAGCACATTACATTAATATCCTCTTATGAATGCGTCAGTGCTGGAGACCGCATGAAGCTGGCAGGCCTTACTCTTTTACTGATGCTTGCCCTCGCGCCTGGCGCGTCTATCGCAGCGCAATTATTCGACCCTGAAGACGGCATGCTCGATATGAGCCAGTATCTGCAGGATAACCCGTACGGTTTTCTGCCGGTACCTGTGATGATTACCGAGCCGGCTATCGGCTACGGCGGCGGTCTGTTTGGTTTATTTCTGCACGGTAAAGGCTCCCGCGAGGGCGATCGTTTTATTCCACCGGCGCTGACCGGGTTCGGCGGTGGTGGGACGCAAAATGGGACCTGGTTCATCGGCGCCGCGCATCGTCATACCTGGAATCACGACAGTATTCGTTATCTGGTTGGTGCGGGTTACGCCAATGTCAATCTCGATATCTACTCCGGTGACATTGCCGGTTTTAACAAAAATGTGGCGGTGCAAACCCACACCAAAGGCTTTGGCGGTTTACAAAAGCTGTTATTCCGCGTGGGGGACTCTCCGGTTTTTCTTGGCGCCTCGCAATTCTATGCGCACACCGATGTGACCGCGGATAATCCGCTGATTAACAAGGTGTGGCAGCGGGTGCTCGGGGAAAACAGCACCTCTTCGTCCTTGGGCGTGGTGGCGGAATATGACACTACCGATAATTTTTTCTACCCTAAGAAAGGGTTATCACTGCAGGGCGAGTACCGTTTTTACCGCGCTCTTCTCGGCGGCGACTATCATTACAATCAGTTGTCGCTGGATGGTAAATACTTTATCCCGCTGGCGCCGACCTTAACCCTGGCGCTGGCGGCAAATTATCAGTCGCTGACTCATCATGACAAGCATCTAACGCCTATGGCCCGGCCTTACATCGAACTGCGCGGCATCTCGCGTTTTCGCTATCAGGGCGATTATGTCGCTGTCGCCCAGACGCAACTGGCCTGGCAATTTGCGCCGCGCTGGATCCTGCAAGGTTTTGTCGGTATCGGCAGCGCGAGCGATGAGGCGAGGTCGCTGTGGCAGCAAACCGAAGTGGCGTGGGGCTCCGGGTTTCGTTATCTGGTCGCCCGTCAGTATGGTTTATTTACCGGCGTCGATGTCGCATTTAGCGAACACGAGCAGGCGGTCTATTTTAACGTGGGTTCCGGACTGTAAAGGTACGAATAAAAATGAGATGGAAAACAACCGTCATCACGCTGCTGTTGACCTCTGGCGCCGTGTGGAATGCCTGTGCGGCGGAAAGTGACGACAGCGATAGCTACTTTCCCATCTGGGGCGACGAAGCGCGCGCTCGCGGTTATTCCATCCCGCTGCCGTTTGGCGTCAATCTCAGCTATATGAATATGCGCCAGGATATTATGGTCGACAGCATCACTTTTTCCGGACTGAAGCTGGGTAACCATCCGATCCCCAGCGACATGTTCGCCATCGATGCCGGACACACGCGAGAGAAGAGCAAAACTGAGAACCTGCGGCTCGATATGTGGGTGTTTCCCTTCCTTAATGTCTACGGGATTCTAGGCCACACCCGCGGTTCGTCAGTGTCGAATGTGTCGGTCGATGCCGACCCAACGCAATACCGCGGTCTGGATCGCATCATCGCCGGCGCAGTGCATAACCTTAATCAAAGCGGCGAGTTGCAAAATATCGATTTTGTTCTCGATTTCAAAGGTACCACCTGGGGAGGCGGGTTCACGCTGGCTGGCGGCTATGAGAACTGGTTTGCCCTCGTCGATACAAACTACACCCGCACCGATTTCGATATTCTCGACGGCAGTATTTCTGCCGTGACAGTGTCACCTCGCGTTGGCTATCGCTTCAACCTTCAGGGGATTTCCGGCCCTTCGCATCTCAGCGTGTGGGTCGGCAGTATGTATCAGGATGTGCAGCAGGAATTTAAAGGCAACCTGGCCGATTTGCATATGCCGCCACAGCTGCAGCCATTGATTGCCGCGGTCAATAAAGACGGCGACGGCAAGTTTGATGTCAAACAGAAACTCACTTCACCATGGAATATGCTGATCGGCGCCCAGTACGAAATCACGCGTAACTTCAACGTTCTGACCGAATTTGGCTTTAACGATCGCAATAGTTTCTTTGTCGCCGGTGAATACCGTTTTTGACTTAACGGCGTGTAGCCATCGGCGAGTATGATGCGCGCTGTTTTTGTGTCATGGAGAACGCTTTTGATGCGTAAGAGTTTGTGGTGGTTATTGGCGGCTGCTTTTTCGGTATTTGCCCAGGACCCGGTATTACCGACGATTCCCGTTAACCATGTCAGCCCGGTAGTGGGTGAATTATCGCCGCCGGAATCGCTGCGCCCATGCTGCGCCTTCGGTTTCGATCTGCGGGTGCGCGCCATTGGCGTGCCAATCCCGGTTTATCAGATTGGCAATGTGCTGACGCTCGATACCTTAGGCGAGCATCATTACAACGATAGCGCGCTCGGCGCGGTTAAAAATCTGGTTGGCTTAAGCGATGAGCACAATGGCCTTATTTATACCCGCCGCGGCGGTTTTATTGATATCGCTCATGTGCGTGATACCGCTGATTACACCTTTTATTTATTCAGCCGAATTTACCCGACGCTCGGGCAGCCAGGACGCATCTTTTATAGCGAGGAACTGGGCGTACGCCGCGTCCAGTTAAATGCCTTTACGCCGCCGGCTTCAATGCCGCAGCGATATACGATTGCCGCCTGGCTTGCCGGCCATCTGGCCTTCGAAATTGCGCAATGGCATGAGATCGCCCAATGGTATGGTTTCCAGTCGGTTCCGGGTTTTTCAGAAGAAATTTCCGCTTTTTCACCGGAAGATCTCTATTCCAATCTGCTTGGCGCGCGTCTGGCGATTAACGTCATTTTGCAAGGGCAAGCCGGTTCAGTCGATGCTTATAACCGGGCGATGGAAGCGGCGTTAAAACAGGCGCTGGTCAAACTGTTGGTCGCGCCGCAAAGTGAGACCGAGAGGATGTTCCGTGAAGTCGACGGCGACTGGTGGAACAGTAAACGGCGAGTGCCGGATAAATTTCTGGTGCTGAAGCGGAATTACGATCTCAGCGAAAATCGCCTGCCAACGCCGGTTCCTTTTGAACGCACGCCGCCGTATCGCCTGACGATGCCAAAGGAAGTTGCCGGGTTTACGCTCGCGGAACTGGGTCAACTGCAAATCCATCCGGGGCAGGATATGCAGTCGCTGCCAGCGCCGCATAATTTTTATTCTCCGCAGCAGTTCCAGGAGCTCGCTGATAAAGCGCAGCAGGCGGATGCCATTCAGCTGCAGCGTATTGAAAAATAACTAACGTTTGGACGCTGCTGGCTATACTCAATCAAACGAATTCCCCCGTTATTGATGAGGTAGCATCAGGCTATGGTATTTGGTGTTCCGCGTGCGTGCTGGCTGCTACTGACGGTGCTTTTAGTTAGTCAGGAATGCTATGCCCTGGACGGCAGTCGACTAAAGCAGCGCGCGGATGCGGTGCTCACCTTAATGAGTTACACCGTGGTACCTGACGTTACCGCCAGCGATCTGAATATTGGCTCCGGCGCGAATGAGAAAAACGAACTAACCCTCACGCAATTTGGCGGCGGCGCCACCTTGAGTGAGGATTTTCCGCTCTATCTGGAAGGCACCCTCGGTTACAGTCGCTACGATCCGCAATTTGTGGTCAGCGATGGTGCCCAGAGCCGTACCATTCCCACCAAATGGAACAGTCTGACCGCTACCGGCGGTGTCGGCTGGGACTTTCCATTATATCAGGACCGATGGGGCGGAAAACTGGTGTTACGGCCTATTTTTACTATGATGCTGGGCACCATGGCCAGCGATGCGCGCCTCGGTCGTTGGGCGCTCGAACGTAAAACGGATGCCGATATTCGCTTCCTCGATGGTGGGCGTCTGAACGCCTATGGGTTGGGCGGGTCGCTAATGCTCGATTATGAACTGTTTTCCAACACGCAGGATATTGACATAGAAGCGCGCTATTCCGCGATGAATTTGCAAACCTTCGGTAGCACATCAGAAGCGGTACAGGGGCAGGCCAGTGCCGAAAATCTGGGTATCTACCTTCGTCGACGCGCGCCGATAGCTGACTGGATGTTGCTGAAAAGCCCGGTACGCTATGTGCTGGAAGGGGCTCATACTATCTATCTTAGCGACCAGCGCGGTGAACTCGGCTTTGATAGCCTGAGTTCGCTCGGCATTGGCCTGGAGCTCGACAGCAGCCAGTATCCGGTATTCATCACCCGCACCCGACTGGTGGCCCGCTACATGTTCGGTAATAACACCGAAGGGTACGGCCTCGGTTTAGCGATGAGTTTCTGAGTGATATTACCCGTTTTAGTGGTTGCGCTATTTTTTTTCATTTTGTTGGCAATATTTTCTTCGCTGATTCGTCTACCTCGATACATACATTTTAATGAGGTAATTGACGATGAGAGATTTTGAACGACACGGGCATCATCACCAGGGTTTTGGACGTCATAGACTGGCGCGACCGCTGATTATCGGCGCGCTGATTGTTGTGGTACTGAGTCTGGTCGTGATGTCACTATGGAACGCATTGCTGCCGGCTATCTTCGGGGTGAAAAGCATCGGTTTCTGGCAGGCTTTGGGGTTGCTGGCGCTGTGCCGTATCTTGTTTGGCGGTTTAGGTTTTCATCGCGGTATGTTTGGTATGGCTCAGGCGCGTCGACGCATGCATGAACGCTGGATGACCATGACCCCGGAGCAGCGAGAGGAGTTTGCCCAACGTTTCGGCCGCCACGGACATCGCGGCCGCTGCGGTTGGCATGAACGTCGCGGCGGGCAACCGACTAACGATAACCCATCGGCGAAAACGCCGGATGCCGAGTGAACGAGGTGAAAAACGCGATGGCGGGGGAATCACGGCTGCTGTCTGCGCTTGCCGCCTGTCGTGCGCGTTTAAGCGCGTTTATTCGCGGTAGAACCGCCGTACGTGACGATGCCGATGACATCCTGCAGGAAGTCACCCTGCAACTGATGAAGGTCGAGCAACCGGTGGAGAACGTGGCGGCATGGTTATTCCGGGCGGCGCGTAATGAAATGACCGACCGGTCGCGTAAGAAGCGCGAGTTGCCATTAACATTCGATACTGATGAAGATGGTGATGGCGGCTTTGCCGAGGATGAGCTGGCGGAAACGCTGTTTGGCGTCGCGCAGACGCCGGAGGAAGCATACCTTAAAGAACTGTTGTGGGAGGCATTAACCGAAGCGCTGGCGGAACTGCCGCCGCTGCAACGTGAAGCCTTCGAAAAAACCGAACTGCAGGGCTATAGCTACAGGGAGCTGGCGACAGAGAGCGGCGCCAGCGAGCAGGCGTGGCTGTCGCGTAAACACAAAGCGGTGCTGTTTCTGCGCAGCCGTTTGCGAACGCTTTACGATGAACTTACCGCACCTTAATTCATGCCCGGCGGCAGATAGCGCCGGGCTTTATTTTATCCGTATTCCTATAACATTGTCGCCAGCCACTCGGCGAAGACGCGCACCTTGCGCGAAACATGACGATGGGGATAAATAAGCGATAACTTCCTGGAGGGAACCGGATTATTCGGCAGGACTTCAACCAGCTCGCCGCTTTTCAACCAGGGGTGAAGGAAAAGATCCAGCCCCTGCATAATGCCGAGTCCAGCAAGGCCAGCGGCGATGTAAGTCTCTGAATTATCCACCACCAGTTTACCCGCTAGCGAAATGTTCTGCTGCCCGGCGTCAGTCTGAAACACCCAGCGCATGGTCTGATGATTACTGTTATTCAGCCAGTTGATCGCCTGATGATGCCGCAGGTCGTCAAGGGTTGCGGGAACGCCGTATTTCGCCAGATAGGCCGGGCTGGCGCAGGTTTTCATACCGACGGTACCGAGATGACGTGCGATATAGTCACCGTCTTCAAGCTCGCCAATGCGCAGGACGCAATCGAGGCCCTCGCGAAGCATATCCCGCCGCCGGTCGGAGCTGCTCAGCACAATTTCAATCTCCGGATGTTGCTGATAAAAGGCGGGGAGATTCGGCACGACCACTAACTTCGCCAGGGCGATAGGCATATCTATGCGCAGTTGACCACGTAGCGGACGCTGCGGGGCGAAAGATTCCATAAGCTCGTCGGCCTGCGCCAGCAGAGGTTTACTACGACGATAAAACGCCTCGCCATCAGGGGTGAGGTGGATCTGTCGGGTGGTACGCTGCAGAAGCCGAACGCCGCAGTGCTGCTCAAGCTGCTGTAGCGCTTTCGTAACCGCCGGGCGATGGATCTGCAGATTCTCGGCGGCGCGCGTAAAGCTGCCAGACTCGATAATCTCGATAAAAATCTTAATAGATTCAAACAGATTTAAGTTCATTTGTGCCAATGTGCTCCGATGACAACATCGTATTTCACTTTGATTATTACTTATTTAATAACAGTGAAGGATAACTTTTACTATTTTTCCCAACAATAAAGCGGCCTACAGTGGCGTCATCCCAGCGCTAAGCGCCAGAAAACACACTAAGGAAGCCGCATCATGCAAAACCATTCTGTTAGCCATATTCTCGGTATTGAAAAACCTGTCATTCAGGGGCCGCTATCCTGGCTGACCGACGCCCGATTAGTCGCCGCCGTCAGTAATGCCGGCGGGCTTGGCGTATTAGGGCCGAATGCGGGTTTAACCGCGCAAACCGCCGTCACGACGCCGCAGGAAACGGCAGAAAAGATGCGTGAAGAGATCCGTAAAACGAAATTACTCACCGAGAAACCTTTTGCCGTCAATCTCATTCCGACGGTTGAAAACGATATCTGGACGCCGCCGATTGTAGAAGTAGTAAAAGAAGAGGGGGTTAAAGCGGTGGTTTATACCGGCTATGGTCAAGGAGCTATCATTCCCTCGCTGTTTGCCACGCTTAAGCAGGCCGGGATCAGCATTATTTATCGTGATATTAACCCAACACCGGAAAACAGCCGCGAGGCCGAGGAGATGGGCGCTGATGTTATTGTCGCCACCGGCTTCGACGAAGGAGGCACGCTTCCGGGAACGGCGCTAGGGACGTTTTCAATCGTGCCATTGATTGTTGATGCGGTGAAGCGTGTGCCGGTGCTGGCGGCTGGCGGGATTACCGACCGGCGCACCGCCAGGGCCGCCCACGCGCTGGGCGCACAAGGGGTATTTGCCGGCTCCGTGTTTATCAGCACCACCGAGAGCCGCGTGCCGCCATCGGTGAAAGAGATGATCGTGCAAGCTAACGGTCTGGATTTGCAGCTATTTCGCACATTGCCAGATTACTATCGTTCGCTGCCGGGTAAATTAGCCGCCAGGCTGGTGGCGTTAGATAAATCCGGCGCCAGTAATGAAACCATAGCCGCGGAAATGGGCGGTTTACGTGGCCTGCGAATTGGTATGCTGGAGGGCAACACTGACGAAGGCTACATTTCACTGGGAACCGGCATCGGCAGTATTCAGCGGATTAAGAGCGTAGCGGAAGTGGTGGAGGAACTGACGGTTTAATCTGCCTTCCCGCGCTCTCATGCGGAAAACAGAAACTCCCCGTTTGCGACAACGGGGAGGATGATTAGCCGGAATTAGCTACCCCAGCGCTGCTGCAGATACTGAACCGCCTGCTGGGTTTGCGGCTGGTTAAGGTTGTCTTCACGAAACAGAATCGTCCCCTGAATACCCGGTGTGGTTTCATTGAGGTCGATCTGTTTTTTCAGCTCCGGCACGCCGCCGTCGACCATCCAGTCTGGTTCATTTTTTGACGGCTCGCCGACTTTATACAGCGCCACGCCGATATAGAGCCGGGTGTGAGTGGGTTTCACGACATCGGCCCACCACTTAGCCAGCACATCATAGCGCGCGGCGTCGCGGGCGAACGGCCAGTACAACTGCGGCGCGATATAATCCAACAGCCCTTGTTGTACCCAACTGCGGGTATCGGCATAGGACTCGTCATAGGCCGCTGCGCCGCGGGTGTCAGAACCGGCCGGATCGTGGGAGCGGTTACGCCATACCCCCGCCGGGCTGACGCCAAACTCAACCTGTGGATTGAGTTTCTTGATGGTCTCTGAGACCTGCGCTATCAGCTGTTGGGTGTTGTGACGCCGCCAGTCGGCTTTCGAGGCATAACCCTGGCCATATCGCTGATAGGTTTGATTATCGTTCAGCGTCGATCCCGGCGTCTCAGTATAGAAATAGTCATCAAATTGCACGCCGTCGATGGGATAGTTTTGCACCACCTCCGCCACGATACTGGTTATCCAGTCACGGACTTCCGGGATCCCAGGGTCGAGCACAAAGCGATCGCTGGCAGTGCGTATCCAGTTGCGGTGGAGGACAAATACGCTGGCGGGGACCTGAGTCAGGGTGTGGTTAAGCTCGGCGATGGTAGCGGGTTTGGTATTAACCGATACCCGATACGGATTGAACCACGCGTGAACTTTCATCCCGCGTTTATGCGCTTCATCGAGCATAAACTGCAGCGGATCGTAGCCGGGATTTTCGCCAATTTTGCCGGTCAACATGTCTGACCACGGCAAGATGTGGGAATCCCACAGCGCGGTGCCGTCAGGTTTGACCTGGAAGAAGACGGTATTGATGCCCAGGCGTTGTAGATTGTCGAGTTTGGCGATCAAAGCCAGCTTTTGCTGGCTGATACGGCTTTCCGGGCTACTGGCGATAATTGAACCCACCGGCGGCCAGTCGAGACGAGAAACCGTGGTGATCCAGACGCCGCGTACTGGCTGCTGATTTTTTGCCGATTTTTGCGTAACGGGCGGTTTACTGGCGGTCACCAGCGATTTTGGCGCTTTACTGGTGCAAGTCACGAGCAGCAGTACGGCGGCGGCAACCGCGCCGAGCCGGGTCATGCAGGTGACGGAGAGAAGGCGACGAGAAGCGATAATCATTACTCCCGTAGGCATGTAGACGCTTGAAAAATCACATTGTCTTATGATTCCCCCACCAGGGCAAGCCGCGCTCCGATGCAAAGAAAAAGAAAATGCCTTTTGTCTGGTATCCGTACGCGTAACGTGCAGAACTAACGACAACCTTTCACAGCAGTTAGCTGAAAAAGCAGAATTAACCTGGATAATTAGCTGGTCAGTTGTGTTACAACATATTACGAGACGCACAGCTAAGGAGAATCCGATGCGAAAAATATTATTGCTGGCCGCCGTTTTGCTGGCATCCGCACCGATCGTCACCCAAGCCGAAGAGATTACGCTTTTGCCGGCTATTAAACTGCAGATAGGCGACCGGGATTCCTACGGTCATTACTGGGACGGCGGCCGTTGGCGTGATAAAGACTACTGGCATCGTCATTATGAATATCGCGACAAGCACTGGCGAAAGCTAGAGAAAAAACAGCGTAAAGCCTACGAGAAGGGCTACCACGACGGTCGTAAAGACGCGAAGAAGCGTGAGAAAGAATACTATAAACATCACAAGAAGCATCATCACTAAAACATTAACGGGGCCATCAGGCTCCGTTTTTTAGCTACTGCAATTCACCCCTCAAGATTCAACTCATTATTCGCTGCTGTCGATGGTTTGCGTAAACTGTCTTTAGAAGCCTCCCGCAATAATGTCAAATATCACTTTGATTTTTTACAGCATCAGTATTACCTGATGAAAATAAAAATAGCCTACCAAGATTGGTGGGCAAATTTACCGCGAAATGTTTTTTAAGACTATTCCATATTCACAGCGAATGAAAAATCCGATTTGCAAAATAATTAAATATATCTTTTAAATCACATGGTTAAATTACACTTTCTTTTGTATGGTCTCTGGTATTACACTTTTTCGGCGATTGTTCGACTTTCTGCGCTAAAAGAGCGAGTGAGATTAATCCTAAAAATTTAAATACGCTAACCACCCATAACTACGAGGCGAAATTGCGTATTGAATTGACTCGATCGATCTGTAAAATTGTGTGGTGATAGTTAATGAAATGTAATAAAGGGATCCACTGCGGTGAAGATTCGTGCGGTAGCTATGCCCATACCACACCGGGAACCCTTTTACGCACAGTGATTAAGGATATTCAGACTTGTTATTCAAGCAGGGATAACCCTTAAGAAAATAATAGCATTGCAATGGAAAAGCATATGAAAACGCGAGTGTTTTTAGCCGCTATGATTGCGGTTTCACTGGCAGGGTGCGAAGCGCCACCGAAGCCGCAAATTACCGATGACACCATTGAAACCACGCAGGTTAACGGCGTCAATTTGATCCATCGCCATATTGTTGTTCCTCCAACGGAATTTACCCCGATTAACGCAGAATATCGCGCGCTGTATTCCGCCGCGGTAATGAGCCAGGCCGGGTATGGCGGCAAAGTGATTGTGCAATTAGTTCCAGGTGCTAATTATATCGCGTTGGGGCAGGCCCAGGACGGCTGGATAGCATTAGCCAATGAAGGTCAGGAAAATTTAATTGGCTATGCTCCAGCCAATGCCGTCGTCAAAAGTGAGCTGTATGATAAAACGGTTCGCGAACAGTCGAAGCGCCCGAAGGCGCGTAAGAAAGCGACCTGCGTGAGCGTCGACGGAAATACCAAAGCCTGCAAAAACGGCAATAACGGTACCTGGATTCTGGATTAATCCCGCCTTTACGAGCGACACCGTATGAATAATAACTCTCTTTTACGCCAGGCCATGCTGGCGTTTTATTTGTTTCTTTTTACGTTGGTTAGTGGATGTGGTTCGTCTTCACACAGCGACCCTGCCCGATACAATCTTCAGTTCCAGGCCCACCCGCAAATTAACCGTTCTGCGCCATTAAAGGTCAGAGTGTTAGTGCTGAAATCCGATGCGGAATTCATGTCCGCCGATTTCTACTCCTTACAAAATAACGCGCAAAAAGTTCTCGCCGGCAACTTGCTGAACAGCGATGAATTTTTCCTGATGCCGGAGCAACTGGCAAAAAAACTCAGCGGGCAAAGCTCGCCGGAGGCGCGTTATATCGGAGTGATGGCGGAATACCAATCTCTGGATGGTAAAAAGTGGCGCATTTCTCTTCCTCTGCCAACGCCTGGCGAAACCCCTTTCTGGCAGTTCTGGAAACTGTCGGCAGATCAACTGCAAGCCAATTTATATCTTGACGTTAACGGGATCCGCGTCGTGCAGCAATAGCGCGAGCCCTAACAGGAAATTTGTATGAATAAAGCAGAAAAGGTGGTCTGGACCGAAGGCATGTTTTTGCGTCCGCATCACTTTCAGCGGGCAGAAAGCTACCTGCAAACGCAAATTCGCGAATGGGGCGGATTACAGCGCTCCTGGCTGTGGGGTTTTCTTGAGATTGAACTTGATGATGCGATGCTGCGTCAGGGGTGCATTGCCCTGAGCTATGCCAGCGGCCTGCTGCCGGATGGAACTTTCTTCCAGTTTCGCGATGCTCGTCAGGGCCCGGCGCCGTTGCAAATCCCGGGTAACGTCACGGGCGAAAAAGTCGTATTGGCCTTGCCGGTACGCCGCGGCGGTCGGGAAGAGGTTATCTTCAGCGAGGAAAAAGACTCGCTGGCGCGATTTACCGCGTTTGAACAGGATGTGGAAGATGACAATGCGCTGTCGGTCGGCGATGCCACCGTGCAGTTTGCCCGCCCGCGGCTCACCCTGATGCTGGAAAAGGATTTGACCGCCGAGTGGACGGCCATCGGCGTGGCGTTCATCACCGAAAAGCGCAACGATAACGCCGTAAAACTCGATAATGGCTATATCCCGCCGATGCTTAACGGCATCAATCATCCTTTGATTTACGCGATGATCAACGACTTGCATGGTCTGCTGGCGCAGCGTAGCCAGCAAATCGGCAGCCGGCTGCGACAGCCGGGGCGTTTTAATACTTCTGAATTAATTGAGTTCACTCTACTTGCGCTGGTCAATCGCCATCTCGGCCATCTCTCACATCTCAAAACGCTGCCGTTAGTTCATCCCGAGTCATTGTGGAATAGCTGGCTGCCGTTCGCCGCCGAGCTGACGACCTGGATGGCGCAGCGCGGTCCGGATGCCGCGCTGCCGATTTATGACCATGACGATCTCGCTAGCTGCTTCGGCAAACTGATGTTGTTGCTGCGCCAGGGGTTATCACAGGTAATGGAAGACAATGCCATCCAACTACCGCTGATAGAACGATCGCATGGGTTGAACATCGCGACGGTACCCGAGAGCAGCATGGTGCGTGATTTCGGATTCGTATTGGCAGTTAAAGCCAGCGTACCAGGTGATGTTCTGCAAACGCACTTCCCGGCGCAGATGAAAGTCGCGCCGGTGAGCAAAATTCGCGATCTGGTGCAACTACAGCTTCCGGGTTTGATCCTGCGCGCTATGCCCGCCGCGCCGCCGCAAATTCCGTGGCATGCCGGTTACAACTACTTTGCAGTCGAAAAGGGCGGCGAGCTGTGGAACGACATGGAGAAATCTGGCGCCTTCGCACTGCATCTGGCAGGCGAGTTCCCCGGCCTGGATATGGAATTTTGGGCTATCCGTAGCCCGTCGGAATAAGAAAGCGAGCGTTGATGATGCAGGAACAACAGGCCGCTGCCAGTCATGGCGTGAGCGGCAATAATCCCCTGGTGACGGCCGCCAACCCATTGCTAAATGCGATTCCACAGATCCGTCATTCGGTATCGCACGATGACCAGGCCGGTTTGCGCCAGCGTTTGATTGATGAAATCCGCCGTTTTGAAGTGCGCGGTCAGCAGGCGGGGTTACCCTACGAGGTGATAGTCGGCGCTCGTTACTGCCTGTGTACCGCGCTGGACGAGGCTGCGGCCTTAACGCCGTGGGGGAGTAGCGGCGTCTGGTCGGGCAGTGGTCTTTTAGTGACCTTTCATAACGAAACCTGGGGCGGGGAGAAGTTCTTCCAGCTATTGGCGCGCCTGTCGCAGAATCCACGCGAACACATCAATCTTTTGGAACTGATCAACTACTGTTTGTTGCTCGGTTTTGAAGGGCGCTACCGGGTAATGGATAACGGCCGCACGCAGTTGGAAACCATCAAGCAGCGCCTGTGGCAGATGATTTGCGGCGTACGCGGCGGCTACGCGCCGCCGTTATCGGTTCACGGCGAGGATCGCCCGGTGCTGCGTAAACTGTGGCGTCCGGTGGTGCCGCTGTGGGCCTGCGTCGCGCTGGCGGGGTTCGCCGCCTGTCTGTTCTATATCATTCTTAACTGGCGGCTTGGCGATGCCACCAACCCGGTGTTGGCGAAAATTTACCAGACGCCGTTGCCGGAAGCGTCGATTGCTCAGCCGGCGGAAAAATTGCCGGCGGTACTTAACCTGCGAGGTTTTCTGCGCCCGGAAATTGCCGAAGGGCTGGTTGCGGTCCGTGACGAAGCGGACCGCAGCGTGGTGATCCTCAAAGGCGACGGGCTCTTTGCTTCGGCCTCAACGGTGGTGCGCGATCGCTACGACCCGGTCATTGACCGTATTGCGCAAGCGATGAACAACGTCAGCGGCCGCATTCTGGTGGTCGGCTATAGCGATAACGTGCCTATCCGCAGCGCGCGCTTTGCCTCGAACTACGAGCTGTCCCTGGAACGCGCGCGTTCGGTACAAAAACAACTGCAAAATCATCTGACGCAGCCCGAACGCGTAAAAGCCGAAGGGCGAGGGGAAATGAACCCCATCGCGCCGAATACCACTCCTGAGAACCGTGCCCGTAACCGCCGTGTGGAAATTACTCTGCTGGTGTCGCCCGATAATACCCGGGCTGAGCTGAACGGATTGCCCCAAGGAAATTAAGGATGCTGACACTTCTGCTTTCCATACTGACCAACCGGCTGCTATGGGGTTTTCTCGGCGCCACGGCGGTGGCGGCCGTCATTTGGATGATTGGCCCGCTATTGTCGATTGTCGATACCCGGCCGCTGGAGTCGGAACAAAACCGCGTTATATCTATTGCGCTGGTGTACCTCATCTGGGCGCAAAGCCACATTCTGCCGCGCCTGTACAACGCCTGGCTCAACCGCAAGCTGATGGATAACCTGAAGGAAGACACGCCGAAGGGCAGCGATCCGCAGCAGCGCCTCAATAGCGAAGACCAGATCCTCGCCGATCGCTTTGATGAAGCCGCGCAAATGTTGAAAAAAGCGCACTTCAGTAAAACAGGTAATGGTCAGTGGACCCAGCGCTTTAGCACCCACTATCTGTATCAGCTGCCGTGGTATGTGATTATTGGCGCATCCGGCTCCGGTAAAACCACCGCCTTAGCGAACTCCGGGCTGCAGTTTCCGCTAGCCGACCGCTTCGGTAAAACGGCGTTACGCGGCATCGGCGGCACGCGCAACTGTGACTGGTGGTTTACCAACGAAGCCGTGCTGCTGGACACCGCCGGGCGCTATACCACCCAGGAGAGCGAGCAGGCGCAGGACGCCAGCGAGTGGCTGAAGTTTATGGGGTTATTGCGGAAATACCGCCGCCGCCAGCCGATTAACGGCGTTATCGTCACGGTAAGTATCTCCGATCTGTTAACGCAATCGACGGAGGCCTCGCGGCAGCAGGCGGTTAATCTGCGCCAGCGTCTCTCTGAACTACATGAACAGTTGGGTATTCGTTTCCCGGTGTACGTACTGGTGACGAAGGCCGACCTGCTTAAAGGCTTTCGCGCCTGGTTTGCCGGTTACGACAAGGCGCAGCGCGATCAAATCTGGGGCTTCACTTTCCCGTGGGAGCAGGCAAGCCTTGCTGACTTCGATCTGATGGGCCGCTTTACCCAGGAGTTTGCGTTACTGCAACAGCGGCTTGAAGCGGGGCTGCCGGATACGATGCTGCAAGAGCATGATGCCAAAACCCGCGCCGAAGCCTGGCTGTTCCCGCAAGAGTTTGCGGCGTTGCGGCCGCTGTTAGCGGACTATCTTAGTACCGTTTTTGCCCGCTCTAACTTTGAAACCGAGTTTTCACCGCGCGGCATTTATTTCGCCAGCGGCACCCAGGAAGGGTTACCGTTCGACCGCGTGATGGGCGAACTCAATCGCGCGCTGTCTTTGCCGCAGGGAAATGAAAACGACAACTGGGACTCGGTCAGTAAAGAAGCGCCCATCCCCGGCGCCAAGGGCCAGAGTTATTTCATTAAAAACCTGCTGCAAAACGTGATTTTCCAGGAAGCCGGCATCGCCGGGCAGAACCGTTGGTGGGAACTGCGTAACCGCGCAGCGATCTGGTCAGGCTATGCGGCGCTCGCGGCGCTGTTAATCATTTCATGCGTACTATGGCTGACAAGCTACGGCAAAAATAAGGCCTACCTGCAAGAAGTCTCGGCGAAGGTACCGCAGGTTGAGCAGCAGAGCAAAGCGCTGCAAAACCCCGAGCAGCGCGATCTGTTCGCCATGCTGCCGCTACTCAACGGCCTGCTGGAATTGCCGAAGAGCGCCGACTTTGACGTCAACGACCCGCCGGTTAGCCGCCGGATGGGACTCTACCGCGGTAATGATGTCAGCGACGCCTCGCAGACGCTGTATCAAAAAGCGCTACAGCAAATGCTGCTACCGGATGTCGCCATGCGTATCACTACCTGGTTACGCAACGACAATGGCAGTGACGCCGAATATAGCTACGAGGCGTTGAAAGCCTATCAAATGCTCTATCAGCCCAAGCAGTATGACGGCAAGTTTTTACTCTCCTGGGTGATGCTTAACCTGCAGCGTAACCTGCCGCAAAACGTGACGCAGGCGCAGCTACGACAGCTGGAAGGGCATCTGGTCCAGCTACTGGAACCGCAAATCCAGTCCTCGCCGTATGCCAAAGACGATGCGCTGATCGCCCGCGAACGGGCGTTGATTAACCAGCAGCCGCTCTCCTCAAGAGTGTATGGTCGGCTGAAACGTCTGCTTGAGCATGACGACAATCTGAAAGCGGTCTCGCTGGCGACGCTCGGCGGGCCGCAGAGCGAACTGGTGTTCTCGCGTAAAAGCGGTACGCCGATCGCGGAAGGCGTGCCCGGTCTGTACACGCCAGATGGCTACTGGAAGGTGTTCAATAAACAGATCGATAACGTGACCAGCGCGCTGCATGAAGATGATATCTGGGTGCTGGGCGCCGCCAGCGCGTCGGAAGATAAACAGCAAACCGATAACGCCGTCCGTCAGCTCTATATGCGTGATTTTATCGCCAACTGGGATCGCTTCCTTGCCGATATTCAGCTCAACAATAGCGCCGATTTGTCATCGCGGATCAACACCGCGCGTCTGCTTTCAGCCAGTAACTCGCCGCTGCGCCGTCTGGTTATCAACCTGAGTCAGGTGCTGAACCTGGCGCGCGCCGAGCCGGATACGGTTAAAAGCGAAAGTTCAGCCGAGCAGGGCAACCGCGCGACCCGAACGCTGGAAGCGCTTTTCCGCCATGATGAGGGTGGCGCAACCCAGGGCGCGGCGCTTAGCCAGACGCCGGAACAGCTGGTAACGGAACACTACGCGCCGCTGATCGAACTGGCGCAGCCGTTGGAAAAGGGCGGCAAAACGATTGTGTTCGATGATTTCCTCAAACAGATCGACGAACTTTATCGCTACCTGACGGCGGTACAGGATGCCGCCAACAGCGGTATGCAACCGCCGGGCGGCGATGCCATTAGCCGTCTGCAGGCCAGCGCCGGGCGCTTACCGGGCGGCCTGCAAACCATGTTCAGCAAAATGGCGGTAGGCGCCAGTAGTGATACCCAGCGCCGCGATCTCGATAACGTACGTAAACGGATTAGCGTGGAGGTCGGCGGTTTCTGCCGCCAGGCTATCGCCGGGCGCTATCCGCTGGTTCGCAGCGCCAGTAGCGAAGTCACGCCGGACGATCTGGCGCGTATGTTCGCGCCGGGCACCGGCATGATGGATACCTTCTTCCGTGACAACCTGACCAATAAAGTCGATACCACGCAGTCCAGCTGGCGTTTTATGCCCGGCATCGATGGCAAAACGTTGCCGGGTAGTGAAGGGTTATTAAGGCCTTTCCAGCAGGCGCAATCGATCCGCGACGCGTTCTTTGCCAATGGCGCAACCACGCCGTCATTTAAAGTGACGGTGCGCACCATCAGCATGGACAACCGGATCCTCAACCTGACGCTGGATGTTGATGGCCAGCAGTTGCGCTACAGCCACGGTCCGCAGGCGGTGCAAATGATGAGCTGGCCGGGGCCGGGCGGAACCAACCAGGTGCGTATGCAACTCGGTCTGGCCGATGGTACCACCTCGACGCTGGTGACCAGCGGCTCATGGGCGCTGAACCGCTTTTTTGATAAAGCGCGCACCGCGCCCGGCAGCAGCAGTTTGAGCCGTCAGGCAACGTTTAATGTCGATGGTTACCAGGTCACGCTGGAGTTTGCGCCGAACAGTATCCGCAATCCGTTCCAGCTTCCCCGTTTCTCATGTCCATAACCGCAAGGAAAGCCGAATGACTCACGCCCCTGCGATGAGCTGGTACGGGAAACTCCCCAGTACCGGCGATTTTTTACAACGTCGATTTCCGGACATGCTGGTTCGCCAGTGGTCGCAATGGTTTCAGGTTGGGCTGATGGCCTGGCAACAGGAGCAACAGCGTAGCGGCGAACGCCAGTTCAGCAACGCGCCGGTATGGAACTTTATCGTTCCGCCGATGTTGAGCGGCCAGATGGTGCAGATGGGGTGTCTGATCCCCGGACGCGATCGGGTAGGCCGCCAGTATCCCATCTGCGCGCAAATGGCCTTCAACCCGCTGGAGTGGTCGCCTTCAATCCTCACTCAGGCCGGAGAGTGGTATCAGCAGGTGGGCAGAACGCTGCTGCATGCGGTACGTAATGGCTTTTCCGCTGAACAACTTGACCAGGCGCTACTCGCCATTCCGGCGCCAAAGCTGGTAGAGGCGGAAAAGCGTTCGGAAATACTCGACGTGATTGGCTATCAGCAAGATGGGCAAAGCTCCCTTGGCTGGCAGCAGGCGGCGGACTGTTTTGATCCGCAGCGTCAGACCAGTTTTTGGTGGACCAACCGCGCCGATGGTTATCCGCTCTATACCCACGTCCATAGCGGTAATTTGACCGGCCAGCTGTTCACGCTGCTGTTTGATCCCGCCGGGGGCGCGAGACCGGGCCGTCACGGTCTGTATCCGCCGATGTTTGAATAAGCAGGTAGGCCATGAATATTGATGAATTCCTTGCTCCGGTTAGCGCGGAGCAGCCCTGCGGTGAAAACCTCGAATATGACGCCGACTTCCAGGCAATGGAACAAGCGATGCAGGGTAAAGCCGAGCAGCAGTTTGGCGACACCATCATCCCGGCGGAACCCGCTGACTGGACGACGGTAGAAAAGCTGGCGGCGGGGTTACTTAGCCGCACCAAAGATTTACGCGTCATGCTGGCGCTGACTCAGGCGTGGACAAAACGCCGCGGCCTGAGTGGCTACGCGGATGGCCTGCTGTTGGTGCAACAGGCGCTGTCGCTTTACTGGCAGCCAATTTACCCGTTGCTGGAAGAGTATGGCGAAACTGATCCGTTTTACCGCATCAATGCGCTCGCGGGGCTGAGTGATAAATCAGCGCTGACCAGCGCGTTACGCAATGCCGTGTTGTTACGCAGTAATGGCGATGAACTGCTATTGCGCGATGCGCAGGCGCTGCTCGATGGCAGTAAAACCGAATGCGCGGATTATCCCGGCGGCCGTTCGCGATTGATTGATGAACTGGCCCGCGGCGGACAGCCGGGGATTGACGCCATCCTCGCCATTCACCAGCGCTTGCAGACCATCCGCGAAATATTAAGCGATTGTCTGGGTGAAAGCGGCGTGCCGGAAATGGAACAACTGCAGAAGACCGTCGGTATCGTCGCCGGCGCCTGCCAGATAACCGATATTTCGTCCTTTCACGCGTCCCGCGAGGAGAGTGCCGTGAGTGAACATCAAGCGATTCCCAACGCGCCGCCGCCGTCTGCCGTTGACTGGCGCAGCGCGCAAATCAGCAGCCGCGCCGAGGCGCAGCAGATGCTGGAAAAAGTAAAACAGTACTTCGCTCAGCACGAACCGAGTCACCCCGCGCCGCTGATGATTGAACGGGTACAGCGGCTGATTGAGCTGGATTTTATGGACATCATCCGCGATTTAGCGCCGGACGGCGTTCATCAACTGGAAAACATTTTTGGACGTCGCGACTGACGCGTCCGGACATTATGGCGACAGGCATAAGGTCTGGCGCTCAACCTTTACCGCGCATCTTCGATGGAGAACATCATGGCAATAAGTAAAAGTGGGCAGAAATTTATCGCACGCAACCGTGCGCCCCGCGTACAGATCGAGTACGACGTAGAGATTTATGGTGCGGAACGCAAAATCCAGCTTCCGTTTGTAATGGGGGTGATGGCGGATCTGGTGGGTAAACCGGTCGACAATCAACCGGCGGTCGATGAACGTAAGTTCCTCGACATCGACATTGATAACTTCGACGAACGTATGAAAGCGCTGAAACCGCGCGTCGCTTTCCAGGTCGACAATACGCTGACCAACGAAGGCAAACTGAACGTCGACTTAACCTTCGACAGCATGGACGACTTCCTGCCGGATGCCGTGGCCCGCAAAGTGGAGCCGCTGAACAAACTGCTGGAAGCCCGTACCCAGCTTTCGAATCTGCTCACCTATATGGACGGTAAAAACGGCGCGGAAGAGCTGATTGCCAAAATTTTGCAGGATCCGACGCTGCTCAAATCGTTGAGCCAGATGCCGAAACAAGATGACAGTGCGAAAGGTAGCGAGGAGTAATCGATGAGCAACCCGACTCAACAACATGAGCAGCAGTCCAGCCAGGCCTTTAGCCAGGATGAATTCAGCGCGCTGCTGAACAAAGAGTTTCGCCCGAAAACCGACCAGGCGCGTTCCGCCGTTGAGAGCGCGGTAAAAACCCTCGCGCAGCAGGCGCTGGAAAACACCGTCACGTTCTCCAACGACACCTATCGCACCATTCAAAACCTGATTGCCGGTATCGATGAGCAGCTGTCGCGCCAGGTGAATCAGATCCTGCATCATGACGAGTTCCAGAAACTGGAAAGCGCATGGCGCGGCCTGAGCTACCTGGTCAACAACAGCGAAACCGACGAGATGCTGAAAATCCGCTTTATGAGCATCTCCAAGCAGGAGCTGGGGCGCACTCTGAAACGTTTCAAAGGGGTGGGCTGGGACCAGAGCCCGATCTTTAAGAAAATTTATGAGCAGGAGTACGGCCAGTTTGGCGGCGAGCCATTCGGCTGCATCGTCGGCGATTACTATTTCGACCATAGTCCGCAGGATGTGGAATTACTGGGTGAAATGGCGCGTATCGGATCGGCTGCGCACTGTCCGTTTATTACCGGTACCGCACCGGAAGTGATGCAGATGGAGTCCTGGCAGGAGCTGGCGAACCCGCGCGACCTCACCAAAATCTTCCAGAATACCGAATACGCCGCCTGGCGTTCGCTGCGCGAGTCGGAAGACGCGCGTTATCTGGGGCTGGTGATGCCGCGCTTCCTGTCGCGCCTGCCTTACGGGATTCGAACCAACCCGGTGGACAGTTTTGATTTTGAAGAGCAGACCGACGGCGCGGATCACAACAATTACGCGTGGGCCAACTCGGCGTATGCGATGGCGGCGAACATTAACCGCTCTTTCAAAGAGTTTGGCTGGTGCACCTCCATTCGCGGCGTGGAATCCGGCGGCGCGGTGGAAAATCTGCCTTGCCACACCTTCCCGAGCGACGATGGCGGCGTGGACATGAAATGCCCGACCGAGATCGCCATCAGCGATCGCCGCGAGGCGGAGCTGGCGAAAAACGGCTTTATGCCGCTGATCCATCGCAAAAACTCCGACTTTGCCGCCTTTATCGGCGCGCAGTCGTTGCAGAAACCGGCGGAATATCATGATGCCGACGCCACGGCGAATGCACGTCTGGCCGCGCGTCTGCCGTACTTGTTCGCCTGCTGCCGTTTTGCTCACTACCTGAAGTGCATTGTGCGCGACAAAATCGGCTCCTTCCGCGAGCGCGATGACATGGAACGCTGGCTGAACGACTGGGTGATGAACTACGTTGATGGCGATCCGGCTAACTCGTCGCAGGAGACCAAAGCGCGCAAACCGCTGGCGGCGGCTGAAGTGCAGGTAGCGGAGATCGAAGACAACCCGGGTTACTACACCGCGAAGTTCTTCCTGCGTCCGCACTACCAGTTGGAAGGGCTTACCGTGTCGCTGCGTCTGGTTTCCAAGCTGCCGTCGCTGAAAACCAAGGAAGCGTAATATGATGCCGCCGGGAGGCGACTCCCGGCAGGTACAACGCCATGGAAGGAGGTAAAGAAATGAAATTATTACCACTCTGCACGCTGGGACTGCTCACGGTGCTGACGCCATTTACTGTCGTCCAGGCGGCTGATGATTCCGCCAATTTACTACGCGATCCCAATCAACTATCACGTAATGATGTGCGGTTGAGCGGCGAAAAGTTTCTCAAGGCCTGGCTGGCGCAAGACAATACCCAGCAGCAGTTAAAGGCCAATATGTATCTGCTTGGCGTGATGGATGCAACAGAAGGTAAAGCCTGGTGCGGTTATCAGCAGGCACTGCCGGGATCGCTTCGAGAAAGCGTCTACAGCTATTTCAAAAAGCTGCCCGACGAGCGAATAAAACAGCCTGCGGCGATGCTGATTACCGAAGCGTTGGCGAAGGAGTTGCCTTGTCATGGATAACCACTGGAGAATAAAAATGAACGCCAGACCTTCTTTTGTTGCCGCATGGGCGGCGGCAACGCGCATTTACGACGCTAACGATCCTATTGGTAAAGTTAAGCGAGTCATCGGTGGAAAAGTGAAACACAACTTTGAAATACCGGAACAGCAGGGTGGCTGGTCAAATAGCTGTGCCGTACGCATGAGCTATGTGTTGAACTATACCGGGCATCCAGTGCCGCGTATTGCCGGACTGACAGTATCTGGCGCAGATAACAAATGGTATTTCTTCCGGGTTAAAGATGTTATCGCCTGGCTGACCCGCCAGTGGGGTAACCCCGATATGATCGTTAGTTATCCTTCTTTACCCGTTCAGCAGTTGGCTAATACAAAAGGCGTGATTTTGTTCGAAGTACAGGGCTGGAGCGATGCCGCTGGCCATGCCACTTTTTGGAATGGCTTAACCTGTTCGGATCACTGTTATTTCAATGCCCAGGACACTAATTACACGACGACCAAAGCCAATTTTTGGGAGTTGCCATGAACAGAATCATTATCAGTCTGCTGCTTGCTAGCAGTGCGTCGGCTTATGCCTGGGACGACCCGGTATTGTTTGTTAAACAGCTACCCTATAAGCAGGTTGTTAAAGACGTGGTTTTATCCCGCTGTCTGGCGCAGGTAGCCGATGATAAAAGTCAGTTTTCTGTGGATGCTGCGCGCAGTAGCAATGCGTTGCTGGAGTGGGTGCCTTTTGATATTGAAAACGGTAATGACAAAATTAACGCCATTATTACTAAATACAAAAGTGCCACCAATGACTTTCATTCCGAGAGACAACCCGCAATTCAGGGCGTCACTTTGAATTGTTTGCGCCTTTATCATAGTACGGAACTGGATCAATTAACTTCGCAAATAATCATCGGTGATCCTAATAAAACCTGGAGTCAGGATAACCCGCATTAATTTCAACTTTGCATTCCTGCTATTTCACAGCATGAGTGTTAAGACCAGCAATGGGCTTAAGCCTGTTGCTCTGAGGCAGAGGTAAAATATGGATGGTTTTATTCAGCCCCATGCTTTCCTGTTTGCCATATAAGTGCTTTTTCGAAAGCAATAATTTTCATTAACGAAGAGTAGATATTATGGCTATTGATATGTTTCTGAAGGTCGAGGGTGTAACCGGTGAATCAAAAGATTCTAATCACACCGGTTGGACTGATATTACCTCTTTTTCCTGGGGCGCATCCCAGCCGGGTAATATGAGCGTGGGCGGCGGTGGCGGTGCGGGTAAAGTGAATTTCAACGACCTGCACGTAAATGCGCTGATCGACAAATCCACCACCGCGATTCTGAAGCACTGCTCCAGCGGCAAGCATCTGACCAAAGTTGAACTTTCGGTCTGCAAAGCCGGTGGTCAGCAGGTTGAATATGCGCGAATCACCCTCGAAGATGTACTGGTGACTTCCGTGCAGTACACCGGCGCCGATAACGGCGACACCGTTGGCGTAACCTATGCCTTCCAGGCGGCGAAAGTGAAACAGCAGTACTGGGAGCAGACTTCCGCTGGCGGTAAAGGGGCAGAAAGCAGCGCCGGCTGGAATATCAAAGAAAATAAAGAAGCATAATTGCCTACGTGCCGGGGATTTTCCCCGGCCATTCTCAATCAAGGAGGAAGGATACATGGCAAATTTGCAGGAAGGGGGTTATCGTTCTCTTACTATCGGCGAGATAGCATTAGCACGTTTGGTTTTTGGCGACGCAATAAAATATTCTGAAGTTAAAGGACATAATAAAATTTACTTACCATTTAACATGCAATCAAATAATGTTGTAATGACGCCTAATGGTGAAATGTATTGATCGGCGGGCATGGTTATGAGTAAATTTTTTATTATATTGGCGTTCACAATCATGATAAACGCCTGTGTACCTCACCCGGCACAATATCAGACGTTTTCAGTAACACTAAAAAACAATGAGCCTTGTTTTGCTCTCCCCGTTAACTCAGGGCTGGAAGCGCCTATCACTAGTTCTTCGCCCACCATTATGAAAAAAACGGCCAATGAATGGAAACCAATATCACCGCCAGCGACGTTCAGCCCTACCGCGATGTTAAATAGCCAGCAGTGTCACCAATGGAGTGGTATTACATGGCAAGCTGGAGAATATGATGTTGCACTAAAAGTGTCTGGTAAAAACGATTCCGTTCGTTATGGTGCTCGATTCTCCTTAGTAGAAAGTGCTTCAGGGCAATTTAAGCTTACACAGACTGAATAAAATGTGTCCCCGCAAACGCCGCCGTTCTTATTTCGAGAGCGGCAGCGTTTGTGCGCCAATCATATCAGCAGGAATAGGCTATGCGATTCACGATTATTTCGACCAAAGCCGGTCATCAGCCCCCGCAGGGCAGCTGTGACTTTTACGCGCCGGGCGGTACCATTGGGCGCGGCACGGACAATAACCTGGTGCTGCCGGATGACGACCGCGCCATATCTCGCCTGCAGGCCATCGTCCACGTGGCGGCAGACGGCGAGTGCAAAATTACCAATCGCGGCAACGTGACGCGGGTGGTACTCAACGAGATCCCGCTGGAGCGGGGGCGTCAGGTTGAACTCCAGGATGGCGATATCCTCGCCATTGACGACTATCGTATCGAAGTCAGCGATCTGCTGCAGGATAGCCAACCGATAAGCCGAATGGCGGCGAGCGGTCAGCCGCCTGTCACTGCGAAACCGTCAACACCTGCGCCATCCGCAGCGCCCACCGTGGCGGAAGCCGCACCAACCGCGGTACCGTCAGAAATCTGGGATAGCCTGATGCAGGAATTCTCGATTGCCGACAGTATTTCCAGCAGCCGGGCCAAGCCGCAGGCCGATAACGCGCCGAATCCCTTCGCTGAGCCGAAGCCTGCCGAACGTAATCCGGAAGATCCGCTGGCGATGTTCGCTGATAGCGAACCGCTGTTTGAGCGCCCGCCGGTGGCGACGGACGACCTGTTTGCCGATGACACCCCATTTGATCGCGATAGTATCTTTGCCGACGTTACGCCAACGACGCTGGTGCCGCCAGTTGAAAAACCGGCTCAGCCTGTCGCCGATGAGCCGCAGGTAGAATTGGATCCGCTGGCGCTCTTTGGCGGCGACTCGAGCGCTAAAACCGCGCGTCATGACGATCCGCTGGGGCTAATGGGCGGCGCGCCGCTGACATCGGTAGATGCCTTCAGCAACGATGAGCCTGCTAAAACGGTTGCCGACGAGCCTGATGCCGCTTTTGATTCGCCATTATTAATGACCCAGCCGCCGCAGGAGCCGCCCGCGGCAGCGCGCGAAGAAGCGCCGGAAATAACCTTACCGACGCCGCAGGCCGTGGCGCGGCAAGCCGCCCAGACGCCAAAAGGGCGCTTGCGTATCGATCCCGTACGTCATGAACATCAGGCGACCAGCACGCCGCAGCCGGGTAACGGCGAAGTGCTGCAGGGAGAGCTACTGGAAGCCTTACTGGAAGGCATGGGGCTCGGCGATATGCAGCCGGTGCCGCAGTTCGACAAAGAGAATATGCGTCAGCTTGGTCAAATGCTGAGCATGTTCTCGCAGGGCACCGTCGCGCTGCTCTCTTCGCGTTCGATCCTCAAACGCGGCGTCAAAGCCGATATGACCATGGTACTGGACGACGCCAATAACCCGTTCAAGCTGTTGCCTTCGGGCAAAACCGTGCTGATGCAAATGTTCGGCGCGCGGATGCCGGGCTTTATGCCGCCGAAAAAATCGGTACGCGATGCGTTGATTGACCTGCAGGCCCATCAGTTAGGGATGATCTCGGGGATCCGCGCGATTATCGCCGCGATGCTGCAGTCCTTTAACCCCGAGCAGCTGGAAGAAGAGGCTAAACGCGATGGCCACACTTCGCGTCTGGCGCTTCCGGCCAGCCGCAAAGCGGCGTTATGGGACTATTTTGTCCGTACCTACGGCGAAACCGCCGGGGAAATTGAAGACGATTTCCACACCCTGTTTGGCGAAGCGTTCCTCTATGCCTATGACATGGAAGTGAATCAGTACAAAGACTCACAGAGCGGATCGGAAGAATAATGGACATTACCACGGCTTCTCTTTCCCGCCAGGGAACGCGCGCCAGCAATCAGGATCAGACCGGCGAATGCGTGGGTGAGCGCTCCGCCTGCTTTGTGGTCTGCGACGGCATTGCCGGGTTGCCCGGCGGCGAGATGGCGGCGGAACTGGCGCGCAACGCGATTCTGGATCGGTTTGACGGCGATAATCATCTGAACGCCCAGACCATTCGCCAGTATGTACAGCAGGCCAACGGCGCCATTCTCCAGCAACAGCAGGCGACGCCGGATTATCGGCGAATGGGCACCACGCTGGTGAGCCTGTTTATCGATCGCGATTATAAGCTGGCCTATTGGGCCCACGCCGGTGATAGCCGGTTATACCTGTTTCGCCGCGGCTGGCTGTACCACGTCACCACTGACCACAGTCTGGTCCAACAGATGAAAGATGCCGGACATCAGACCGACGATATTAACAGTAATCTGCTGTACCGGGCGTTAGGCATGGCCAGCGACGGCGCGGAAGCCAGCTATAGCGATGTGGTGCCGGTGGAAGACGGCGATGCCTTTTTGCTCTGTACCGATGGTTTCTGGCACGGCGTTGGCGAAGAGCAGATGAAATCCTCCCTGCAGATGGTCAATACCCCGCAGGAGTGGTTAACCCTGATGAATCAGTATCTTCAGAGAAACAATGACGGCGACCAGGCCTCGCAAGACAACTACAGCGCCGTCGCGGTATGGATGGGCAGTCCGGAAGAGGCGACGCTGCTGCACTCGCTGGCCGATGCCGCGCAATTTTTCCCCCTGCGGGATTGAGACAGGCTAAGAAGGATTTTTATGAAACATTGGATATTGGGTGCTGCAATATTTGCCGCCACCGGCGTCGCGCAGGCGGAAAACTACCGTATCGTGCAATCGCCTTCGCAAAAACTGGATGTCTGGATCGATAACATCAAGGGCAATACCGCGCAGAGCTGGTGCGCTAATGAAGTGGCGCTACGCATCGTCGCCAACGGCAACAAGAACGTCAAGATACTGGATAACTTCCTGCCGCGCGTCGGCGCGTTAATGGAGCATCAGTGTTCGCGTTTGCAGCAGTTGAACTGGACGCTGGTTGACGCTAACAATGGGCATATCGCTCAGGGGAGCGCGGCGAAAAACAAAAAATGGGCGGTAAAAGTCGCGCCAGCCGAGACCGCTGCGGCGGCGGAAAAGCCCGTCGCGCCAGCCTGGCTGCCGCCGGAAGAGAAGGCGGAAAAACTGTCTCCCGCCGCCGACCGTACGCCGTGGCAGGAGTTCACATTGCAGGGCGGCTGTCGACTGCGCACCTTCTGGCAGGAAAGCGCCGCCGCCTTATTCATTCCCGCTGTTGAATCCGGTAGTTGCGAAAAGGGCGGCTGGCTGAGCGGTCGCACCGTCATCACTCAATCCGTTAACGGTAAAGAAAAGCAGAGCACCGTGACGTTTGTGCACGGCTTCCCGGTGGTGGGTCTCAATGCCGCCGCTGACCCCAACAAACTTCTGATCACCGCGGTCAATAACCAACGCATGGTAGTCAGCAATGAAAACGCTCAACAAAGCTGGATGATCCTGCCTTATGACCCCGGGCAAAACGGTTGGCAGATGACCGGCACGCTGGCTATCGAAATGTCTCGCGAACTGGCCAACGATCCGTCGCGTCTACAGGCGCGGATAGAGGCGGCGCGTAGCGTCTGGACGCCGTGGCTGGCGCCGGATATCAAACTCAACGTTGTGCTGATCGACGGCCTGCACCCGCTGCTGCGTAACCCGGCGGCAGGCGCATGGCGCGCGGCGAACTAAGGAGCAACGATGAACACGCTATATCAACAGCTGGCTGGCGAAAGCGTCGGCGCGGCGCTGCAGCGCCTGGAAAGCGAGATCAAAAGCCGTCCCGCCGATGCCGATTTACGTGCGGCGTTCGTCCAGTTTCTATGCCTGAGCGGTAACTGGACGCGTGCGTTGGCGCAGCTAAAAAGCTGGCTGGCGCTGAAGCCGCAGGCCAGGCCAACGGTCACCCTGCTGGAACAGAGCATTCAGGGCGAGCAGCAGCGAGATGCGGTATTTGCCGGCAGCGCCCGCCCGCAGATGCCGGACAGCCAGTGGCCGTGGCTGTCTGCGCTGGCCTCCGCGCTTTGTGTTGATTCAGAAACCGCCCAGCGACAGCGGCTGGCCGCCTTTGAACAGGCGCCCCTTAATCCTGGCAATCTCAATCAGGCGGATACTCCCGCGGTCGCTTTTCACTGGTTGATGGACGGCGACGCGCGTCTGGGCCCGGTTTGCGAACTTATCGTCAATGGACGGTATTGCTGGCTGCCTTTTACCGCTATCGCCGAAATTCGTTTTCAGGCCCCGGCGAGTGTCACCGATCTGGTGTGGCGACATGCGCTGGTACGCCTGACCGATGGTAGCGAGCAAGTGTGTCAGATCCCCGCGCGTTACCCTGTCACGCCGCAGGCGGAGGCGCGCTTCCAGCTGGGCCGCGCCACCGAGTGGCAGCCGCTGGACGACGAAGGCGCGCTGTATCAGGGCCACGGGCAGAAAGTGTGGCTTAACGATAACGATGAATTCCCGATTCTCTCTCTCGACGTGGTGAGTTTTGCATGAACAAACCGGTACGCGACGGTGACGCGCTGCGCAGCGGCTGGCAGGCGCGTAGTAAGCAAGAGACCATTGGCGCCCGCGATAAGATGCAGCCGTCGCTGCTCGACCGCCTGACCGATAATCAGCCGCAGAAAAAATCGGAGCCGCTTAACAGCAACCTGATCACCCACAGTACGCTGCGCCGTCACGTGCTGCGCGATCTGCAGTGGCTGTTTAATACCATCAATCATGACGATCCGCAGGCGTTGGACGCGCTGGCGCACGTGCGCCGTTCGGTGGTTAATTTCGGCGTCGCGCCGCTGGCCGGGAAACGGATGTCGGATATTGAATGGCAGGATATACAACGCAAACTTACCGAGGCGATTATTAGCTTCGAACCGCGCATTCTGCCGCAGGGGCTGCAGGTCCGCTGTATTTCTGATACCCAGTCACTGGATTTACATAACGTCCTGTCGATTGAAATTAAAGGGCGTCTGTGGTGCGTACCGTATCCATTAGAGTTTTTGTTCCGTACCGATGTGGATCTCGAAAATGGCCACTTTGAATTGAAAGACGCGGGGTAACGATGGAAGGCAAACTGCTTGAATATTACAACCGTGAGCTGGCCTATCTGCGTGAGATGGGCGCTGAATTCGCCGAACGCTATCCGAAGGTTGCCGGCAGGTTGGGCATGCGCGGTATTGAGGTCGCCGATCCTTACGTTGAGCGGATGATGGAGGGGGTCGCCTTTCTGACTTCCCGCGTCCAGCTAAAAATGGACGCCGAGTTCCCGCGCTTTTCACAACGTCTGCTGGAGATGATCGCGCCCAATTATCTGGCGCCTACGCCGTCGATGGCGATAGCCGAACTGCAGCCGGACATCAATAAGGGCGATCTGAGTAAAGGTTTCGTGGTACCACGCGGTACGATGATGGACAGCCAGGTACTGAAGAAAAACGGCGTCACCTGTAGCTATACCACCGCGCACGATGTCACGCTGTTGCCGCTGCGTATTGAGAAAGCCGAACTCGGCGGGATCCCCGCCGATGTGCCGCTGGCCGCGCTTGGGCTAAGCCAGCGCGGCGCCGTCAGCGCTTTGCGCCTACGTATCAGCTGTGAAGGGGCTCAACATCTTGGCCATCTGACCTTTGACCGGCTGGCGTTTTTCTTAAGCGGCCCGGATATTGAGGCGCTACGCCTGCTGGAGCTGATTCTTGCCCACCAGGTCGGCGTGGTGTGCCAGACCACCGGGCGCGATCCGCTGCGTTTTTCGCTGAGCGAAGAGGCTATCCAACAAGAGGGTTTCGCCGCCAATCAGGCGCTGTTACCGGAAGATCTTCGCAATTTTGACGGCTACCGGTTGCTGCACGAATACTTTGCCTTCCCGGCGCGCTTCCGCTTTATCAGTATTAACGGCCTCAGCAAGTTAATCGGTCAGTGCAAGGACGAAAAATCCTTCGATATTATTGTTCTGCTGGATAAAACCGACGACCGGCTGGAACAAGTGGTGGAAGCTAACCACTTCGCGTTGCACTGCACGCCGGTGATTAACCTGTTTCCGAAAATCGCCGCCCGCCAGTCGCTGAGCGACAGCCAACATGAATACCATCTGGTGGTCGATAACATCCGCCCGCTGGATTATGAAATCTATTCGGTGAGTAAAATTCACGGCAGTGCCGATGGTCACCGCGACGATCGCGAGTTCCGTCCATTCTGGAGTTCATGGAGCAAGGATGCCGGAGATTACGGCGCTTATTTTTCACTGCGCCGCGAACAGC
Organism: Klebsiella sp. K-3; assembly: GCF_051207495.1. Taxonomy (NCBI): domain Bacteria; kingdom Pseudomonadati; phylum Pseudomonadota; class Gammaproteobacteria; order Enterobacterales; family Enterobacteriaceae; genus Klebsiella; species Klebsiella sp. K-3. The sequence continues at coordinate 127,981 of NZ_JBPNXF010000002.1, forward strand.
GGGTGCTTTCCGAACACGCGCTGCGCTATGGCACGCGTACCGGCTATACCGGCTCTGAGACCTTTGTCTCACTGGTCGATGAGCAGCATGCGCCGTGGCAGGAAGATCTGCGTTACATCACCGCCGAGGTGCTGTGCACCAGCCGCGATCTGCCGTTGATGCTACAACAGGAGCTGGGGCAATTCGTGCTGGCGGATTCGCTACCGGTAAAAACATTGAAAATGCGTAGCGGCCCGACGCCGCCGCGACCGGCGCTGGCGGAAGGGCTCAGCACCTGGCGGCTGATAAGCCAGCTGCAGATGAACTATCTCAGCCTGATGGACGGTGAAAATGGCGAAGGCGCCGCGGCGCTGCGCCAGTTGCTTGGGCTGTATGCCGGGCTGGCGGAGACCGCCGTGGCCCGCCAAATCGAAGGGGTACGCCACTGCGTGCTGGAGCCGGTTCATCGCCGGGTGCCGGAGCCGGGGCCGATCGTCTTCGCCCGCGGTATCGGCATTACCTTAACCGTTGATGAACGTGCTTTTTCCGGCGCCAGCCCGTGGCTGTTTGGCAGCGTACTGGAACGGGTCTTTGCCCGGCTGGTGTCGCTCAACAGCTTTACCGAATTCACCTTATGTAGCCAGCAGCGCGGCGAAATTGGTTACTGGGCGCCGCGAATGGGGAAAAGGGCGCTGATATGAGTGCGACGTTGGCTACCATTCATCGCCTGACGCCGCTGGCGGACGTTTTCTGGCGCGAGGTTACCGCCGCGCCCTGGCGCTACGATCTTTTTCATCTGCTGCGCCGCATTGACGCGCAAGGGGGCGAACGTTACCCGCTTGGGCGCGCGCCGCTGCCGAAATTTGAATCGCTGCGCATCGGGCAAACGCCATCAATGGGGTTTGCCCCCGCGACGCTGGCCAGCGCGCAAAAACGGGCAAATAGCGCGGTGCATGAGATATCGATTCTCAGCTTCGGTCTGTTCGGCCCCAATGGCCCGCTGCCGGTTCATATGACCGAATACGCCCGCGAGCGTATTCATCATCATCAGGACGACAGCCTGAGCGCTTTTGCCGATCTCTTTCATCACCGCCTGACGCTGCTGTTCTACCGCGCCTGGGCCGACGCGCAGCCAACGGTATCGTTAGACCGTGCGGACAACCGCCGCTTTGAGCGCTATCTCGCCTCACTCATCGGCATGGGCCAGCCGGGGCAACTGGAGAAGGGCGACCTGAGCCCGCATGCGCGTTTCACCCACGCAGGCCATCTCAGCCGCCATGGTCGGGATCCGGAAGGGCTGGAGAAGATCCTGCGAAATTACTTCAAAGTCCCGGTCAACATTATCAGCAACGTGCCGCAATGGATGCCGCTGACCTCGCGAGAACAAGCGCAACTGGGGGCGGGAAGGCGTTTACCTCGCCTGGGCGTCTCGGCGTTTCTCGGCGTCGCGGTACGCGATGTTCAGCATAAATTCCGCCTTGAAATCGGCCCGCTTAGCGCCGCCGAATACGCCCGTTTTTTGCCGGGCGAAAACGCGGTGAACGAATTACGCGACTGGATCCGTCAGTATCTTGGGATCGAATATGCATGGGATGTCAGGGTACTTATCCGCGGCGATGAAATACCCGGTACGGTCCTCAGCGGCGACGGCAAACTGGGTTACAGCACCTGGCTTGGCCACCAGCCAGCCCCCGCGCCGCGTGGCGATTTAGTGTTTAGCGTGGAGCAGAGCGACGCTTGATGTCGTCTGCTCTCTGACACCTTTATTAATGTTATCAATGGAACCGAACATGTCAGAAATCAGCCGTGCCGTACTCTTCGGCAAACTGGATACGCTGTTGTTTACCTCGCTGGAAAGCGCAACCGCCTTTTGTAAACTGCGCGGTAACCCTTACGTTGAGCTGGTGCACTGGCTGCATCAGCTGATGCAGCAGCAGGACGGCGATCTGCAACACATTATCCGCCATTTCGCCCTTGATGAGCAGGCGCTGACCCGCGATATCATCGCGGCCCTGGATGCGCTGCCGCGCGGCGCCAGCTCGGTCTCCGACCTTTCTGAGCATATCGATAGCGCCGTCGAACGCGCGTGGGTTTATGGCTCGCTGAAATATGGCGTCAACCGCATCCGCGGCGGCCATTTGTTAATAGGGCTGCTGAAAACCTGGAATCTGGCTAACGTTCTGAAAGGCATTTCGCCGCAGTTTAGCAAAATCAATGTCGATGCCTTGAGCGAGAGCTTTGAGACGCTGCTGGCCGCCAGTAAAGAGAGCCAGCAGGCGGCGGTGGAGACGGCCAATACGGGCGCGACGCCGACGGCGCAGGGTACGCTGGCCCAGTACGGACAGAACCTGACGCTGCGGGCGCAGGAGGGCAAGATCGATCCGGTGGTTGGCCGCGATGAAGAGATCCGCCAGATGGTGGATATCCTGATGCGGCGCAGGCAGAACAACCCGCTGCTGACCGGGGAAGCCGGCGTCGGTAAAACCGCGGTAGTGGAAGGGCTGGCGCGGCGGATCGCCGCAGGCGATGTCCCGCAGCCGTTGCGTAATATTGAGCTGTGGCTGCTGGACATCGGCATGCTGCAGGCCGGTGCGGGCATGAAAGGCGAATTTGAAGCCCGTCTTCAGGCGTTAATTAACGAAGTGCAATCCAGCCCGACGCCGATCGTGCTGTTTATCGACGAGATCCACACTCTAATAGGCGCAGGCGGCCAGCAGGGCACCGGCGATGCGGCGAACCTGCTGAAACCGGCGCTGGCGCGCGGACAGCTACGTACTATCGGCGCGACCACCTGGGCGGAGTACAAAAAATATATTGAAAAAGATCCGGCGTTGACCCGCCGTTTTCAGACGGTGCAAATCCACGAGCCGGATGAAGAGAAAGCGTTGCTGATGCTGCGCAGTACCGTATCTCCGCTGGAGAAACACCATCGGGTGCTGCTGCTTGATGAAGCTGTCAACGCGGCGGTGAAGCTGTCGCATCGTTATATTCCCGCGCGGCAATTACCGGATAAAGCGGTCGCGTTGCTGGATACCGCCTGCGCCCGCGTCGCCGTCAGCCAAAGCGCGCCGCCGCCGCAGTTGGAAGATTGCCTGCAGCGCATTGCCGCCCTGGATGTGGAACTGGAGATTGCCCAACGCGAGAGCCGGGTGGCGATTGGCGATGCTCAGCGCATTGAGCAACTCAAGCAGGCGCGTCAGCAGCAGGAAACCGAACGCGATACCTTGAGTCGTCGCTGGGAGCAGGAACGCGCGTTGGTTGATGAAGTCATCGCGTTGCGCGCGCAATTGCAGGAGGCTGATGACGACGCCCAGCCGGCACTGCGCCAGACGCTTAATGAAAAACAGCTGGCGCTAAAAACCCTGCAGGGTGAGATGCCGCTGCTATTCGCGGCGGTAGATGAGAACGTAGTGGCGGCGGTGGTCGCTGACTGGACCGGCATTCCGCTGGGGCGGATGGTCAAAAATGAAATTGACGCCGTACTGAGCCTGGCCGACACGCTCAACCAGCGAGTGATTGGCCAACGCCACGGGCTGGATCTGATCGCCAAACGTGTGCGCACTTCACGCGCGCGGCTCGACGATCCCAATAAGCCGGTCGGCGTCTTTATGCTTTGCGGGCCATCCGGCGTGGGTAAGACCGAAACCGCGCTGGCGCTGGCGGAAGCGCTGTACGGCGGCGAACAGAACGTTATCACCATCAACATGAGTGAGTTCCAGGAGGCGCATACCGTCTCGACCCTGAAGGGCGCGCCGCCGGGTTACGTGGGTTACGGCGAAGGCGGGGTGCTGACTGAAGCGGTGCGTCGCCGCCCGTATAGCGTGGTGCTGCTGGATGAAATCGAGAAGGCGCATCCGGACGTGCACGAAATCTTTTTCCAGGTGTTTGATAAAGGCTGGATGGAAGACGGTGAAGGCCGCCATATCGATTTCCGCAATACAATCATTATTTTAACGTCTAACGTCGGTACCGAGCTGATTAGCGCTATGTGCGCCGACCCGGATCTGATACCCGAGCCGGAAGCGCTGAGCGGCGCGCTGCGTCAGCCGCTGTTACAGGTCTTCCCGCCAGCGCTGCTCGGCCGCCTGTTGGTGGTGCCGTACTACCCGCTGAGCGATGCGATGCTGGGGCAAATCGTGCGCCTGCAGCTGGCGCGTATTCAGCGCCGTCTGCAGGACAATCACAACATTGTCTGCGAGATTGACGACAGCGTCGTCGAGCAGGTGGTTCAGCGTTGTACCGAAGTGGAATCCGGCGGGCGTATGGTCGATGCGATTCTGACCAACACGCTGCTGCCGCAGATGAGCCAAATTCTGTTAACCGCCAACCGTAACGATGAGCAGTTTACGCAACTGCGCATCAGCTATGCGCAAGGCGAGTTTCATTGTCAGTTTGCCGCGTAACACCATCAGAAAGTGAGTCTTAAGATGACGGATCACGAAAACAATCGGACTGTCCTGAACGCGCTGCCGGTCGGGTATCGTTTTAACGAATTTGAAATAAAGGAAGTGATTGGCGGCGGCGGTTTCGGCATTGTGTATCGCGCCTGGGACCATCAGCTGGAACGTACCATCGCGATTAAAGAGTTTATGCCTTCATCGCTAGCGGTACGTAACGAAGATATGACCCTGGTACTGCGTAGCGAGCGCTTTAGCAAAGCGTTCTCCGCTGGATTAAACAGCTTTATCCAGGAGGCGCGGCTGCTGGCGCGCTTTAATCATCCCAACTTGCTGCACGTGCTGCGCTTTTGGGTTCAGAACGACACCGCCTATATGGGCACGCTGTTTTATAGCGGCACCACTTTGAGCCGCCTGCGCGAACAGCAGCCAAACCTCATCGATGAGGCATGGATCCGCCGGATGCTGCCGATGCTATTCGGCGCCATTAAAACCATTCACGACGCCGGCTATTTGCATCGTGATATCTCACCGGAAAATATCCAGATCCAGGATAACGGCCTGCCGGTGCTACTTGATTTCGGTTCGGCGCGCCGGACCATCGGTAATCTCTCCGACGAAACCGAAACTATGCTGCGCCCGGGTTATGCGCCTATCGAGCAGTATACCGACGATAATGACAGCGAACAGGGCGCCTGGACCGATATTTATGCCGTCGGCGCGGTGCTGCATACGCTGATCGTGGGTTCACCGCCGCCGGTGAGCGTGGTGCGGAGTATTCAGGACAACTATCAGCCGCTGGCGGAACTGAAGCCGGCGGGTTACTCGCTGCCGCTGCTACAGGCGGTCGATAAAGCTCTGGCGCTGCGGGTGGAAGATCGTCCCCAGTCAATCGACGCGTTTGCCGAGCTGATTGAAATGCCGGTGTCCAGTATCGATGACGTCTTGTCGGTCAAAAAAACCGGCACCATGCTGGCGCTGGTCGAAGAGGAAGAACAGGCGCCGGCCGCGACAGACTGGCGGCGCTATAAGGTTCCGGGGATGGTCGCCGCAGGCGTACTGGTCGGCATTATTGCCGGCGGTATGCTGTTCAGCGGCGGCGGCAGCGAGGCGCAACCAGCACAGAGCGCCAGCACCCAGCCGCCAGCGGCAGTTACGCCGCCTGTAACAACGCAGACCGCTAACGCGCAGCCCGCTCCGCCCGTTGCCGTTCAAGAGAGTAAACCTGCCGCCGCGGCGGCGCCTGTTGCTCAGGTTTACGTGCGCATGCGGGAAGGGGAAAAGCTCAAACTCAATGGCGAACCACATAATACGCAACCGGCCACAAACGGCTTCGCCTCGCTGAAGCTGGCGCCGGGGCATTATGAAATTACCCTGCAGGGTAATGGACAAACCCGCGAGCAGACGCTGGAGATCGCCAAACCGGGAACCTGGCTTATTAATCCATCGAGCTAGATGGCGCAATTGAGAGCGAAATCCACTCGCCAGCAATGCACGGCGGGTGGGATAATCATTTAGCGAGATATCACTGATCAACAAGGAGTGTTTAATGACCCCAGGCTGGATTATCAACGCAGTATTGACGTTTGTTATTATTTTCATCGGCTTTTACCTTGCCAACCGCATAGTAAAAAACTCGCAACGGCGAGAGCAGCGGATTATCGAAAACGGGAACGATATCCAGGTTACGATACTCGCAATGCGGCAAACCGGATTATTTATCAACAACAATCCTGTCATTGATATGGATCTGCGGGTACAGGATTTAAATAATGGAAAAACGTGGCTTGTGGAAAAGCACCAGGAAACGGTTTTGCTAATTACCCTCGATGCCTGGCAGGTCGGAGTGACTTATGAGGCAAAACTCGAGCCAAAAGATAACGCCATTGTGTTTGTAAGAGATATTAACGATAAGCCAAAACTGACGAGTGGAAGATGAATATTTTTACTAACGTAATCGTTCTGGCCGTGGTCCTACTGTTTATTTATATTTTTGCGTCATTACTGATTCGCGATGCGAAAAATAAAAAAATCAAAGCGGCTATCCACAATGATGGCGTTGCGGTGTCTGGCACCATCACAAATGTGAGAAGCCGCTCGGGCGGTAATTCCGGGTTTATTAATATTAGCGTCGATTTTAATTACGTTAACGAAAAAGGTGAATTGCTGACCGGTCAGCGGGATATCGTTATTGATATTACGCGTATCCAAAACTTTCAACCGGGAAAGCCGATTCCGTTACGCTACTTGCGCCTTGACCCGCAACAGGTGCTGGTCGATCTGCCGAACCCACTGTTAACGCGCAGCTAGCGCTGCACAAACTGTATCTCCCTGAATGGAATAATATTATGTCTAACAGGATCACCGTTCAGCTCCCCGTTGAGGGGCTGCTTTTCTGGAAACTCAGCGGACATGAAGCCATGTCGGAAATGTTCGAGCTCAGCTTAACGCTGCTTGGCAGCGATGCGCGTCTGGATCGCAGCAAGCTGCTTGGCCAGCCGGTCACCGTGACCATTCCGACGCAAAACGCGCTGAGTTCGCGTTATTTCAACGGTAAAATTACCCGCGTGGCGGTGAGCGCCGTTGAACTGAGCGGTATCCGCTACGCCGCTTACCAACTGACCGTTGAACCCGACTTATGGCCGATGAAACGCGACCGCAACCTGCGTATATTCCAGGGGCAGACGGTACCGCAGATCATCAATACGTTGCTGAGCGAATATCAGGTCAACGTTGAGGATAAGCTGAACGGCAGTTACCGCGTCTGGGATTACTGCGTCCAGTATCAGGAAAGTAGTTTTGCCTTTATCAGCCGCCTGATGGAGCTGGAGGGGATTGCCTACCATTTCCGCCACGAGGCGGGTAAACATACGATGGTTATGACCGATTCAGCCACCCAGCATCAACCGGTAAGCGGCTATGAAACCATTCCCTACCACCAGACGGCATCGGGCGGTATTACAACTGAAGAGGGGATCGGTCAGTGGGCGCTGGAAGATAGCGTGACGCCGGGGATTTACAGCCTCGATGACTATGATTTCCGTAAACCTAACGCCTGGCTGTTTCAGGCGCGGCAGAACCCGGCATCGCCCTCGCCGGGCAGTATCGACGTGTACGACTGGCCGGGGCGGTTTGTCGATCACGGACACGGTGAATTCTACGCGCGTATCCGCCAGGAGCGCTGGCAGGTAGAACATCAGCAGATCCAGGCGTCCGCCACCGCGGTAGGCATCGCTCCCGGCGCAACATTTACCCTAACCAATGCGCCATTCTTTAGCGATAACGGCGAATATTTGACGACCGCCGCAGATTACTTGTTTGAAGAGAACAGCTACGCCAGCGGCGGCAATAGCGACATCTCGCACCAAATCCATTTTAGAGTGATCCCCTCTTCGGTAGTCTATCGCCCGGCGCAGGTAACCGACTGGCCGCGCACCTATGGCCCGCAGACGGCGAAAGTTGTCGGGCCTGAAGGGGAAAGCATCTGGACCGACAGGTATGGCCGCATCAAAGTTAAGTTTCACTGGGACCGCCACGCCAAAGGCGATGACACCAGCTCCTGCTGGGTTCGCGTGTCGAGCGCCTGGGCAGGCCAGGGCTTTGGCGGCGTGCAAATTCCCCGCGTCGGCGATGAAGTGGTCATTGATTTTATCAACGGCGATCCTGACCGCCCGATCGTCACCGGACGTGTGTATAATGAAGCCAGCATGCCGCCATGGGATCTCCCCGGCGACGCCACCCGGATGGGCTTTATGACGCGGAGTAAGGATGGGAATATTGATAACAGCAGTTTCTTGTTCTTCGAAGATAATCCGGGCAATGAATCTGTCGAGATGCATTCAGAGAAAGATATGAAGATCTCGGTAGAGAATGATAAGACGGTTAAAATAGATGGTAATCGAACTACATCAATAATGAAGGAACAAAAAGACGATGTTACTGGTGATGGTTCATTTTATTATCGCGCCAAACGCTCTACTCAGGTGGATCAAGAAGAAACAACCATCTTTAACAATAGTCAAACAGAAACTATTAAAAACGGACGAAAATTAAACATTATCTCTGGTGGTGATTCAGTTAATATCAAAGACGGTCGAGACACCAAAATAGAAGGCACAGAGTTACACCATGTCACTGATAAGATAACTGAAACATACGAAAATGGACAAGAGACGGTAATTACTGCATCAGGAAAAAAAGAGACAATTGATGGTGGGTTAAATGTTTTGGTTAACACTGGAAATTGGTCGCAAACGGTACAAGGAGGCTCGATTACAATTTTTAGCCCACAAGAAATTAATATCACCAGTGGTGCCGCTATTAATATGAAAGCACCAAAGGCAAAATTTGAGCCAAAATTCCACAATATCTCAGCGACAGCCCTGAATGAAAGTTTTACAGGGAACTCATTTAGTATGACTGGTGCATCCGAAAGTGTTACAGGTATGTCTGGATCCAGGACCGGTGTTTCACTATCGCACAGCAATGTCTCGGTCTCACACAATACATTTGGCTATAGCAATAAAGCAATGGAAATTAGACAAATAAAGGCAGTCATAAAATCTGGTGCTTTGTCTTTATCGTCTAAAATGTTAACTTTATTTTTATGAAAGCAGGAAAGAAAATGAGCACAGGTTTTTATGTAACAATGGCCATAATTGCGTTAGTATTTGGCGTATTCCCGATGGCGAGATTTCTTTATTCAAATGTATATCCATATCTCAAAGATAGCTTTTCACAGGATGCTGTTTTAGAAAATGGCATAGTCGCTAATGCTAATATTGTCGAAACTTTCCAGACAAGCAGTTGGACGGGAAACAAACCAATATATAAGCTAACTCTTCGTTTCAATACTGAGACTGGCCAGGTAATTGAATCCTCACTATTGAAAGCATTAACGTTTAAAGAAATTGAAAATTACAAAGAAGGCAATCAAGTGACTATAAAATATGATCCTGAAAAACCAGAAAAAATCGCCATTCAGGAAAAACCGATAATTCTTGGGTAATTAAAAGCCTTGCAAAAGTAGTTTCATCGAGTACTGCTTTTGAAATTTAATATAGCGTATCGAGCGCCTGGGCAGGCCAGGGCTTTGGCGGCGTGCAAATTTCCCGCGTCGGCAATGAAGTGGTCATTGATTTTATCAACGGCGATCCTGACCGCCCGATCGTCACCGGACGTGTGTATAATGAAGCCAGCATGCCACCATCGGATCTCCCCGGCGACGCCACCCGGATGGGCTTTATGACACAGAGTAAGGATGGGAATATTGATAACAGCAGTTTCTTGTTCTTCGAAGATAATCCGGGCAATGAATCCGTCGAGATGCATTCAGAGAAAGATATGAAGATCTCATTACACAAGCTCGTCGTTTTATAACTCCGGAAGAAATGGTTAAAATTGGCAGAAAAAAATACAGTCCGTATATATTACCTCCCAGGTGCCCCTGAAAAAGTCCACCTTGTTCCTGGAGATATGGAGTAAATTGTCGATGATGGTTTTTGTTAATAGCACGGATGCAACCCTATGAATGTTATCACGGAACCATCTTTTATCTTTGGCATTGTGATGACAATCATAGCATTAGGTATATCATTTGCTGCATTCAAACCGAATAAAACTGAAGTCTCAGCAATTAAAAACTGGTTATCGAGAGATAAGTGGCCCGGTCAAACAATCCAGGTTCCGGTAGAATCATGGCGTCAGACAGAAACAAAGTATGGCAATGATTATATTTATGATTTCTATTTTAGTGCGAATATAAACGGCTCTGTGGAAAAATACATTGCGAAAGGCATTGTGAGACCCAATGACATTCATAAATTAAAGAAAGGAATGTTATTATCAGTAAAGTACAGTAATCACACGCCTGTAAAGATCGCGGTTATTGCTGTCAATTATTAAATTGTAAGCCATGAGCAAATAAGGCTTGTCACGATGGATATACTCTTTTTTGTCGCCATGGGGCTGATTGTCCTGGTGTTTGGTATCTATCCCATGGCCCGTTTTCTTTATCAGGATGTTTATCCGTATTTAAAGGATAGTTTCACCCACAGTGAGGTCCTGCAATCAGGGATTGCGGTCAACGCGGATATCATTGCCGCACACCAGACCAGCGCCTGGAGCGGAAGTAAACCGGTCTATCGTCTCACCTTTAAATTTAAGACCCGCGAGCAGGTGGAAGTCCAGGCTAGCCTGAATCACACCCTGAATTTCAGCGACATTGAGCGTTTTAAGCCGGGTAATGGCACAACGATTAAATACGATCCGGCGAACCCGCAGAGAATTGCGCTATACGACAGGCCGCTTTTTTTGTAATCCCGCTATTTTCCCATGCACGAGTTTCATTTCACTGATTACTCAGCAACGTACAAAGACCTCCTATGAAAATCATTAAACCCTTACGCCTGAGCGTACTGAACCGGCCATTCCGCTGGCAGGGCAAAAATTATCTTGGCGTTTCGGTGCTGGCGTTGGCGGATATGGGGCCAAACCCGCAGCTGCGCCCCGAGATGGAACTGTGGCAGCTTGCCGCCGACGAACTGCAAACCAGCGGCGGCGTGGTGGATATGGCCATCCCTAAAGTCCGCGCCGAATTTCTTGCCACCGGTTTTGCCTATACCCATCATCAGCAGGAAAAAAGCGCCTGCGTGGCGCGCATCGATATCGACAAACTGAGTAAGTCGTTGGTGGTGTTCGGCGATCGCGAGTGGACGGGGCAACGTATGACCCGACCGCAGCCGTTCAGCGAAATGCGCCTCGACTGGAGCCGCGCCTTTGGCGGCGGTGATTATGCCGACAACCCGCACGGTCTTGGTGTCGCGCCGGTAAAACAGCAGGGGCGCGAGCATCATCCTCTGCCGAATATTGAACCGCTGGAGGGAAGAGTAAGCTCGCCGCAGCAGAAACCGCAGCCTGCAAGTTTTGGCCCGTTGGATATCCAGTGGCCGCGGCGCTTTAGCCGAATGGGCAAAAAATATGATGCCAGTTGGCTACAACAGGAGTTTCCCGGTTTTGCCCGCGATATTGACTGGAAAGTCTTTAACGCCGCCAGTTCGGATCAATGGTGGGAGGATCGGGATACCTTGCCGCCAGGGGCGAAATGGCGGATCTGGAATATGCATCCTGAGAAATCAATGCAGGAGGGCCAGTTGCCGCCGTGGCAGGCTCGCTGTTTTATTCATCGCCAGCGCGCGGATGAAACGCTATTCGAAGAAATTGCCTTACGCGCCACCACGGTATGGTTCTTTCCCCATCGGGAACAGATGATGCTTATCTGGCAGGGGCACATTCGTATCAATGAAGACGATGCCGCCGACGTCCTGCAGCTGATCCCGGCGCTGGAAAAAGAGGGCGCCGCCCGTTCGCTTAATCACTATCGCAAGGTACTGGCCCAGCGAATGGATAAAGAGAAGGGCGCGCTCTTCTCCTTCCGCGAAAAGGATCTCATACCGGAAGAGACCATCGGCCCGTGGATCGACTTTGAAATTGAACAGTCGCCGAGTCCGCAGCAGGAGAATATGAAAAACCGCGCCCGTCTGCTGCGTGAACAGCACCGCGCCGCCATCGAAGCCAGCGGCGGTGATATCGATAGCCTGTTGGCGGATATCGACGAACCCACGTTGCCTAAGCTTGAAGACCTGCCGGAGTTTATCGCCGACATGGAGCGTCAGGCGCAGGAAATGGAGAATGATGCACAACAGCGCAAGCGTGAGATGGAGGCGCACTATCCGCAGTTGAATAACGATGAAAACCAACCGCGCGGCCCCGAATCCATGCACCGGATGCAGGAGATGCTTCATCAGCACCAGCAGGAACTGAGTGAGAAAAAGCGCGCGCAAACGCGCGAGGCGCTACATCAGATGTACCTGGCCGCGGTGCAGCATCAGCCGCCGGCGGTCCGGCTGAAGGGCGATCTGGCGATGATCCTGCGCCAACGCGCCGAGCGTACCATGGCGCAGGGCGGCAATTTTAGCGGGATGGATCTGACCGGCGTTGATTTTTCCGGCATGGATTTTCGCGGCGCCAATTTTGAAAAGGCGTTACTGGAATGCGCGGACCTCAGCCACTGTCAGCTGGATAACGCCTCTTTTCAGGGGGCCGTGCTGGCCAGAACGGAGCTACAGCATTCGTCGCTGCGTAACTGTGATTTTAGCGGCTCCAGCCTGGTACTGGCGGAGTGCCATCAAAGCGACTTCACCGGCGCTCGCTTTGAAGATAGTCAGCTACAGAACGCGCTGTTTGCGCAATGCATTTTCGATCACGCGACGCTAAAAACGCTAATCCTTCGGGAAATTAGCCTGATTGACTGCCGTTTTCAGCGCGCCGAGCTGGATGGCTGCGTCTTTATGGAACTGACGCTGGCACAACCTGATTTCAGCCACGCGCGGCTGCACAAATGCTCGTTTTTACAATCTGAACTGGAGCATGCCATTTTCCACCAGGCGACGCTGGAAAGCTGTTCGCTGGTGCAGACCATAGCGGAGCGCGCTGATTTTAGCGCTGCAACATGGCTAGCCAGCGCTGCGGTTTCGGAATGCTCACTTATCGGCGCCGACTTCAGCCACGCGACGCTGCAGCAGAGCAATTTGCGCCAGACGCCATTACAGGGCGCGCGCTTTGCGCTGGCAAAAATCGAAAACAGCGATCTGAGTGAGGCCGATTGCCGTGATGCCAGCTTTGTGCGCGCGAATCTGGTCGGCAGTCTGTTTGTTCGCACCGATTTTCGCGAGGCCGATTTTACCGACGCCAACCTGATGGGTGCGCTGCTGCAAAAAAGCCAGCTTGCCGGAGCCAATTTCGAAGGCGCCAATCTGTTCCGCGCCGATCTTTCGCAATCCTTTACCAGTAAAACCACGCGGCTGGACGGCGCATGGACCAAACGCATTAAAACCCTGCCGAAGCGCGATGGAGAAGTGATATGACGATACTGAGCCCGGAGGAGATCGTTCAGCGCATCAAAAACGGCGAGCCACTCAATGAAATATCGCTGGATGGTATCAACCTGCAGGGCTGCGATCTCTCCGGCGGTCTGTTTCAGGAGGTGTCGCTACGCGGCGCTAATCTGCAAAATGCCAATCTGCATGAAACCCTGTTTACCGAGTGCCAGCTGCAGAACCTGCAGCTGCAAGGCGCCCAACTTAAGCAGACGACCTTCAATCAGTGTGAAATGGCCCATCTTCAGGCCGCCGAAACCACGCTTGATAGTTGCGTGTTTAATCAGTGCGACCTGCAAGAGAGCGATTTCTCGGCGACGACGCTGCAAAGCAGCCAGTTTATGCGTTGCCAGATGAGCAGGAGCCGTTTTCGCGGTTCAACGCTGGAACGCAGCGTGTTTTATGAGGCTGACCTGACTCACGTCAGCTTTGCGCAAAGCCGCGGTCTGTTGACCACCTTTTACCATATTGATTTGCGGGACACCGCGCTGGACGGAATGCAGTGCGACCGGCTGGTGTTTTTCCAGTGCGATCAGCGCGGCAAAGACTATTCAAGGCAGGGTTTTACCGGCTGCCAGTTCACCGATTGTCCGCTGGACGGCGCGAAGTTTAACGGCGCCCGGCTAACCCAGTGCAATTTCAAAGGCGCGTCATTGCGTGAAGCAGAGCTCAATCAGGTGAACGCCAGCCAGGCGCTGTTTATGGAGGCCGATCTGCGCGGCGCCCAGTGTCGCGGCAGCCTGTTCGACCAGGCGATATTTGTCGGCGCGATACTGGAGCAGGCCGACTTTAGCCAGAGCAGGTTGTTCCAGAGCGTTTTACAGCGGGTTCAGGCCGCCGGGGCGCGATTCGCGCTCTGCGATCTGACGTGGAGCGATTTTTCCGCCGCCGACCTGCGCCAGGCGGATCTGCGCGGCGCGACCTTTTCCCGCACCCGGCTGCATCGCGCCCGTCAGGACGAAGCGCTGTTTACCGGCCGCCAGGGGATCCTGGAATACGATGAAGAGTTATTAGCCGCTGAGGCGTGGAGCGCCCAGCGCCACAGCCGTTGTTAAGGAGACAACAGATGACAACCATTAATCACAAACTGGCCCAGGCGGCGATGCCGCCGGCGCAGGCTTCCGGCACGGTGACCCATTGCTTTGCCGACGGTAGCGTGACCGTCGAGAGCGAAGGGCGCGGCTGGCACTGTCGGCGAGCGGCCAGCTGTTTGATCGCGCCGCAGGCTGGGGATCGCGTACTCATCAGCAGCGTGGACAACCAGATCTGGCTGTTAGCGGTGCTGGAGCGTGATGAAAGCCGCCAGGCGGAGCTCAGCGTACCGGGTGACCTGCATATTCAAAGCCAGGGGGAACTCAGCCTCAGCGGTCAGCGCCTGTGCGTCAATGCCGCGCAGGGGGACTGCCATATCAGCGAGATGAACTACAGCGGCGATAAGCTCTCGGCATGGGTGACACTGTCACGTATTGTTGGCAAACGCGCCGAATCGGTCTGGCAAACGGTGACGCAAATTAGCCACAATCTGCTGCGCACTACCCGGCAGACCGAGCAGGTGCGCGCCGGGCAGTTGGATATGAAAGCGGAAGATTACGCCCGCCTGCATGCGCACAATACGGTTATCACCTCAAAAGCGATCACCAAAGTCGATTCAGAACAGATCCACATGGGCTAAGGAGCTAATCATGTTTGCCAACTGCCAGCTATTCGGTGTCGATTTAGCTTTCCCCGACGTCTGTCTGACGCCGATGCCGGCGCCGACACCGATTCCCTATCCGGACATCGCGCTGGGGCCGACGGCGATCCCTAACGCGCTCAATATTCTGTTTATGGGCATGCCCGCGCACAATATGGCGACGGTGACGCCGCTCACCAACGGCGATAACCCCGGCGTGGCGACCGGGGTGGCGTCTGGTACGGTGATGGGGCCGTCGCGTCATCTGACTGGCGCATTTACCGTGCTGCTGAAAGGCACGCCGGCGACGCGTCTAACCAGCGTTAGCCTGCAAAATTCGACAAATGCGGTCGGTATGCGCATCGTCCCCAGCCAGTTCAAGGTATTGATGCTGGCGCCGTAAGCTGTCGGCTATGCGAGAAAACGATTACAATCGCCCAACTGAATCACTTTTTGTGCAGAGTTATAAGGGTCAAAATGAATCCGAGCGTTATTCAGTGGAATGAAGACAATTTCTCGCAAGTTGAACGCTATAACGGCGTGGCTGTTGTGCGTTTTCATGCGCCGTGGTGCGGCCCTTGTCAAAGCAGCGAAAGTCTTTTTCTCCAGGCGGCAGACCGGCTACCGTCTGATGTATTAGTCGGTACAGTAAATGTCGTTCAGGCTCCGGTGCTGGCGGCGAAATATAGCGTCTGGGGGTTACCCAATACGCTTGTTTTCCGCGATGGTCAGGTGGTGGAGCGTCTCAGCGGCCCACAAACATTCAGCACTATTTTGGCAGCGATAATTCGCGCCCAGGCCCTCATCTGATGTCGATAGTTTCTCCGATAGTGGGGCCCGTCTTCTACGATCTCCTGCAGCATGGTCGGGAGATAGACCGCGCTATTGCACGCCGGGACGCCGGCTTGCTGAATCACTCTACGCCAGAACTTGAACGCTACTTTTCGCGACCACCTGGCGAACGTCCCCGGCAAAACCCATTTCCGGTCGCCGCGCTATTCCCACTGTTCTTAGTGGCTTTTGCATTCAATTTGCTACCATTTTTGCAGACGCTCCCGCCATTCTCTGCGCCGATACGGGTAGTGAGTTTCTTTGTACCAGCGCTTATGGTGGTTATTGTTCTGTTGACCAGCGGCGTGTTGCTGGCTCGCGGTTATACCCTCGGGCTGAAGGGATTTCTGGCGCTATTTCTTCTCCTCTCAGCGTCAACGGCGGCGCAAGCATTGCGAGCGATGGTTAGCGCAGGTGAAAGTCTCTGGCCGCTGGCGTTCGCCGCGCTGGCATTACTGTGTTGCCGGCTAATATTTAACCGCCAGGGATTCGTGCTGTTCGCGATTTATTGTCGTAGCCAGCGGTTGGCTCTTCTCGCGGACAAACTACGTCAGAAGCGCAGATAGAGAGCGGCGAAGACGGTGAGCAACCCCTGACTATCAACGGATAGCCAGGGATTTTGTTTATTGCGGGTAGTTAAACGCGTCAGGATGGTTTTCAAGGCTGCCGCTCAGCGCGGCAAACAGCACGGTTTTGCCATCAATCGACATCGCATCGCTGACGTTAAGCCAGGTCAGTTTTTCCTGCGATGTCTTCTCATCAACCACCGAGAAAACGCCCGACATCTGTTTGGATTTTTCCGACCAGATCACGGCGATACGTTCGCTTCCGCAATCGTGTGGTTTACAGGCGCTTAATACCTGCCAGGACTCAGAGCCCAGTTTCACGGTCTGTGTCGGAGAACCGGTACCGCCGCTGTTAACCCAGGCCGGGAGTTTATGGCCTTTCACCATCTGGCTGAACGACGCTTTGGTCGCATTATCTTTGGCAAGTGAAGTCAGCGTGACATCACTTTGCGCCATAACGCTGGCGGATGCGGTGAGTGCGACGATGGCGGCAAGTGCTTTGAACATGTTTCCTCCTGGAGTTGATATGTCCTCATTTCGGGCCCCTTAATAGTGGGCGCAGAGCATCATTAATGCAAATGAACATATTTATACAATGAATGTCATCGCCCGCGCAAAGCGTGGACTTATCCGGCTTTGACATGTCATGATGCACATTGGTTAAATTTTTGTATTAATAGCCGAGAGTGAAGGGCTAATACAAAAGGGCATATTTATTCAGGCGATAACGCATGGCGTATTTGAATCATCTGTTGACGTTTATTGAAAGTAATCCGGCATTAGCGATCGGCTTTAACCTTATTCTGCTGGTCGTCTCCGGCATCTTTGCCCATCTTTTGTGCAAGTTTTTGCTGATTAAAGTGATACGCAAGGTGTTCTTCGCCAGCCATAAGCAGGACGTACCGCTGGAAAAAGACCGCCGTATCGCCGAGAAACTGTCAAACTTCATTCCGGTTATTATCGTCTACTACGTTCTGCAGTTTATGCCCAATATGCCGGCATCGCTGGTAACGGCGATTAATACCATCTGCGGAATTTTGTTTTTTATTTTTCTGTCGATCTTCTTCAACGAAATGCTGGATATCGTCAATAGCTCTTATCTGCGTAAGACCAAGCGCAAAAACCACTCCATCAAAGGCTATATCCAGATAGGCAAAATCTTAGTTCACATTCTGGCCGCAATTATGATCCTCGCCGTGATGTCGAATAAATCACCGGTGATTATCATTTCCAGCCTCGGCGCCGTCGCGGCGGTGCTGATGTTAGTGTTTCAACATACCTTGCTGTCGCTGGTGGCCAACGTCCAGCTATCGTCCAACGATGTCCTGCAACTGGGCGACTGGATCGAAATGCCCGACAAGAACCTGAGCGGGGAAGTGACGGATATCGCGCTGCATACCATTACTATCCGTAACTGGGACAACACCATTTCGCGTATTCCGACCAAGAATTTCCTTACAGAAACGTATACCAACTGGCAGGCGATGTTCTCGTCCGGCGCACGGCGGATCATGCGTAGTATTAATATCGATCAGCACTCGGTGACCTTCCTGAATCAGGAGATGTTAACCCCGGTGCTGGCAATCCGCGGGGTGAGTGAACCGCTCAGTAAATTACTGGATGGCCGGGATCCGGGCGGCGTCGCGGATCGCTGGTTTATTGATAACGGGTTGACTAACCTGACGCTGTTTCGCCATTACCTGATGAGCTATCTCGCCGAACGGCCAGATATCGTTAAAGATATGTACATCGTGGCGCGAACGTTAAAACCGTCGCCGTCCGGGCTGCCGCTGGAAATCTACTGCTTTACCTCCTCGACGTTATGGATGGATTACGAGAACACTCAGTCCGCTATTTTTGAATACATTACCGCCGTGGCCGGGCAGTTTTCACTGCGTCTTTACCAGTATCCCGCCGGGCATGATTTCTGGCGCTTATCGCAGGAAAACAGTTCACGGACTACGACACCGTCTTCAACGGAAGGGCCATAATTGGCGCGTATATCCATCTCGGCAACAGGATGTTCAGAGGATGCTGAAGTTCATTAAATACAGTTTGCTGCTCAGTGCGGCCGTCAGGGACAGAATAAAAACCAACGATCCGCAGCTGCTTGAAAAGCTTAAAGACAGATTAAAAGACCGGATGGGTATTCCGGTCGGCTGGCATATGTCAGGAATACCGCTGGTAGGGGCTATGATTCTGAGTATGTTCGCTTTTGCCCTGGCTCAACCTTATCTCTGGTTGGCGGTGTTCGAGCTATTTGGGCTGCCGCAGTATGCCGTGATGGCGGCGATTGTGCCTGTATCGCTAATTTATAGTCTGATAATGGTTCTGACGATGTACTTCGTTGCCAGAGGCAATTTTCTGGCGCTTAAATTATCACTGGCTTTGATGGCTTTTAGCAGTCTGCTTGCGATTGTTTATTTTCTTTCTGTTTGCCTGGGGGCATTATTCGGCGCCGGACTAAAACCAGGATTTCTCATTAGCGCCGTGCTGGGGCTAGTATTCATTTTAGGCGGTATCCGATGCATTAATAGCCAGACTTTTTACCGTGCAAACGCCCTTTATCTACATAACAGGGTCTGGCGAAAACAGCTTAATATTCAGCGCCAGACGCTGCGCCGCGCTTCACGTTAGAAAAGGGCGGCAACAGGCCAGTTTTAGCCTGGCCTTATTTTATAAATCAATAAGCAGATTCGTGCTGCGGCTGCGGGAGCAGCACAGCGCGACATGCTGCACGATGGCGCATTTTTCTGCTGCTGACTGCACCGTATCACGATGATCCACCTCTCCCTCAACCACCCTGGTCAGACAGGCGCCGCAAATCCCCATCTCACAGGAGAGCGGCACTGCCACACCATTTTCCTGCAATACCTGCGCAATGGTTTGATTGGCGGCGACAGGCCAGCACTGGCCAGAAGAGGCGAGCGTCACCGTAAACGACTCTTCCTGCCGAACGTCGTTGGCGGGCATTGACGCCTGAAACGCCTCCTCATGGATCTGCTCAGCATGCCAGCCTTGTATCGCCGCCGCCTGGCGCGCGGCGGCCATAAATCCCGCCGGCCCACACACGTAAAGCCGATCTTCACGATGAGGAACGCTCAACCTTCCAGGCAAATTTTCTCGCGGGCTCTCGCCTTTAGCTGAGCTATAAATCCTCACGTTTTCAGGTGCCAGCTTGCGGGTAATCGCGGCTACCAGGGCGCCGTTTTCAAGGCGGTTGAGGTAATACTGCAAGGTAAATGGCTTTCCTTGCGCCGCTAACGCCCGCGCCATGCTATACAGCGGCGTAATGCCAATCCCGGCGGCCAGCAGGGTGACATGTCGCGCCGTCTGTAGGGCAAACTGGTTTCGTGGTAGCGAAATCATCAGCCTCTGACCCGGTCGCAGCGTCTCATGGATGTAGCGCGAACCGCCGCGCGACTCTGCCGATCGCGCCACGCAAATCAGATAACGTTCCAGCCTGCGATGGCTCCCGGTGAGTGAGTACTGACGGGTCACGCCGTTCGCCAGATGCAGATCGATATGGGCGCCGGGCTGCCATGCGGGTAATGGGTCGCCGTCAGGCGTCACCAGCCTGACCGCCAGATTATGTTCTCCTTCACGCCAGAGACCATCGACAACCACCTCAATTAGAGTACTCATCGTATAACTCCTTGCTCAGACCAGGAAAAACTCACCGAAACCCAGCCGCTTCAAGCCGCGACGGTAGGCAATTGAGCTACGGTCGGCTGGAATATGTGCTTCCAGGGTAAGATCCAGAGGTAGCGTCTCCGGGCGCTGGCTTTCAACCATCAGCCGGTCTTCTTCGAACACGCGAAGGTTGAAAGCGTAGACTTCCTCCACCGGCACATGCAGGTCGAAATTGCGGGCGATAGGGGCAAACATTCGCGTGACCCGTGATGAGACGGGCGAGGCGGCATTCATTATTACCAGTCGGGCTTCGCCGGGGAAATGAATCGTCAGGGTAGCGGTAAAGGGCAGATGCATCTCAAAGCGACGTAGCCATTGAAAACCCTCCGGAGCGCGGTAGCCGGCGCTTGCCGGATAATTGCCGACCGTGCTCCAGTAGTCGACGACAAACCCGTTTTCCGTTTCCTCAGGCAGGTAGTCAGAAACCTGTTGATTCTCCGCATCGGCGAAGGTGTCGGTATGGATCCACGCAAAATGCGCCACATCAAGAAACCCTTCAACCTGACGGCCTGCAAAGCCATTGACCTCAAACGCCGGGCAGGTCAGTTGCTGGAATCCGTCGTCTGCCCAGTGCGGCATGGTCGGTAACCGCGGGGGATTGTCAGCATCATAATCGAGACACACCCACACCAGACCATAGCGTTCTTCCGCCGCGTAGCAGGTCAGATTTAATTTCGCCGGTATCGGCTGATTTGGGCTGGAGGGGATTCGGTTACAGCGGCCATCTTCCCCAAAGCGCAGGCCGTGATAAGGGCAAATAATGCCTTCTGCGTCATGAAAACCTAACGTCAATGGTACCCCGCGGTGGGGACAGACATCGCGGGCGACCACGACTCGTTCGTGCAGGCGATAGATAACCAGTTTTTCATCCAGCAGGGTGGCCTTCACCGGTTGCGGGCCGATATCCTCGCTACGCGCCACCGGATGCCAGCATTTTGCCAGCCGCAGCCAGTCCTGGGGTTCAAAGGTACAATGCGCAGGGGGCGTGAGCGGTTGTCTGTTCATCGTTTTGCTTCCTGATGGCTAAAGTGATTGTTTAATTGTTGTGAGTTAATTGTTGCCATAGTAGGGTGTTGACATCCATCAGCATTAATTCAGCTACCCGTTGCAAAAATCAGTACAGGTAACCGATGAGTCCTTTCTCACGCTTTGCTCGCTATTTTATGGAAGTGGCCCGCAGCGGCAGCCTGCGCCGGGCGGCGGAAAAACTGCATATTTCAGCTTCGGCGATTAACCGCCAGATACTGCAGGCTGAAGCGTCCTTCGGCACGCCGCTGTTTGAACGGCTGCCGGAAGGTTTGCGGATGACCACCGCAGGCGAGCTGTTGTATGACAATCTGCTGCGCTGGCAAAAAGAGTTTCGCGTGACCCAACAGAAATTTGATGAACTGCAGGGGCTAAAACGCGGAACGGTGAATGTCGGTATGGTGCAGGCGCTGGCCGAAGGGAGTTTTGCCGCGGCGCTGGCAGAGATTATCAACCAGTGCGAGTGGCTGGAACTGATGTTGCAGGTCGCCGATAGCCAGAGCATCAGCGACAGAGTACGTCAGTCCGATGTCGATTTTGGTCTGATCCTCGATCCTGAAGGTCAGGCGGGTCTCAACGTACTGGCGTTTATTGAAATGGAAGTCGGGGTGGTACTGCATCCGCACCATCCTTTTGCCGCCGCGCCCGCGATCTCGCTGGGGGAACTTAGCGATGAACGGCATATTATTCCCGGCGCGCCGTTAATAGTGCATGACCGGGTGGCAATGCTCTATCGCCATTATGATTTTTCGCCGCCCAACACCGTTAGCTGCAATGATATTCGTCTGATTAAATCGCTGGTGCTTAAAGGCGGCGGGGTGACGGTCCTGAGCCTGCTGGACGTGCAGGACGAGGTAAACAACGGTTCGCTGGCGTTTGTGCCGCTACGTAATAAGCTGCTGCGACCTTTGACCCTGGCGCTATGCACCGCGCCATCGCGCCAGCTATCTCGTCCGGCGCAAATGGCGATTCAAAAACTAACGCTGGTGATGGAGGAGATGCGTAGCGCTGCTCACTCTCAGCCTAATGGCCCGCCCTGAATGGTTTCGCACAAGCCGTTGATAATACGCTCGCCGGTTTCCGTTTTCAGTTCCTGATACCAGGCTTTGGTTAACGCCATATCCTTACCGTGGGTGATATCACAGCGTTTACGCGCTTTGAGCACCAGGTCACGCACCCGTTCACAACGCAATGCTTCGTACTGGCGCAGCGCGGTGACAATATCGCTATTGTCGCGCAGTACATTACCCAGCACGACCGCGTCCTCCATCGCCGCGCAGCCGCCCTGGCCGATATCCGGCGTGGTGCTGTGCCCGGCATCGCCCAGTAGCGCCACCTTGCCACGCACCAGCTTATCAAAAGGTTCAATATCGTGAATTTCTATCCGGTTGGTGGTCTGCGGGTTGAGTACGGCGATAAGCTTTTGCACCGGCGGCGCCCAGCCGGCGAAGTAGCGGGTTAAATCGTCGCGCAGGGTGAGGCGATCTTCCGCTAACCCGGCCGGCAACGGCACATCGAAGAAGAAGTAGAAACGTCCGCCCGCCACCGGCATCAGCGACACGCGTTTCCCTTCGCCGACAAACGTCGTCCACTGATCGGCGGGAGCAATGGACTCATCAATATCGACCAGACCATTCCAGTTAACGTAACCGGCATAGCGGCGTTCCGGCGTATAGCCGAGCACATATGGCCGCAGCGCCGAATGGCTGCCGTCGGCGGCGATGACCATATCGCCGTGCGCCTCGCTACCATCGGTAAACCAGACGGTGACGCCGTCGGTATGTTCTTCCACGCGGGTGACCCGCTTGCCGAACTGCACCTGCTCACGCCCCCAGAAATCGAGCATCTCGCGCTGCAGTTCAGTTCGCGACACTGGCGAAGGGCGGCCCTGCGTACGTTCTACCAGCGGCGCTAGGCTGAAGCGGGTGAGTGTTTCCCCGCGTTGATACTCCTTATACGCCAGATAATGCATCGGGCCGCCATAAGCGTCGATGATCTCGCCCATCCCCAGGCGGTTCATACACTTGACGCCGTTGGGCCAGATAGAGATCGCGGCGCCAACCGGCTTAATCTCTTTTACCGCTTCGAACACTTCGCATGCGATGCCTGCGTTACGGAGCGCCACCGCGGCGCTCAACCCGCCGATTCCCGCGCCAATCACGATTGCTTTCATTGTCTTCCCCTTAGGTGTGTTGTTTGAGGGGTTCAGCAATTTGCGTACCAGGTAGCAGAACCTGCGAAATCAGCGGTAAACGGACGGGTGATGGCGGAGAGGTGCACCAAAGAAGGGCAAAGTTGCGATTATGTTGCCTTTTTATGAATCAAAGATTTCTTTTAGTGAATTAAGGAATCAAAAGTTTCAACGCCCCGCGCCAACGTTCGTTACAGAACACCCGCTCTTTAATGAAGCTATTCCACTGATAAATAAAAGATAAAACGATTTTTACGTGGATAAAGATAGAGGGAATAAGCAATGTGGCCTGCTTTGTGCACTACATCGTCAACGCTTATCCACGACGAGACGGTGACCCCATGTCTGATGAAAAGAACAGCAACCTGCTTTATGGCCTGGAGCAGCGCATCCCGCCGCTACCGGCTTTTTTTAGCGCCTTACAGCACGTGCTGGCAGGGCTGGTCGGCATTATTACGCCGCCGCTGATTATTGGCGCCGCGCTGGGACTTGGCGAATGGCTGCCATATTTAATTAGTATGTCGCTAATGGCTTCCGGGATTGGCACCTTTCTTCAGGCTAACCGCGTCTGGGGGATCGGTGCGGGCATGATCTGTATGCAGGGCACCAGCTTCGCTTTTCTCGGCGTAGCGATTGCCGGCGGCATGTGGGTAAAAGCACAGGGTGGCGGCCCGCAGGACATTATGGCCATGCTGTTCGGTGTTAACGTTGTTGCCGCGCTGGTACCGGTCGTCGTCAGCCGCTTTATCGAACCGCTGAAAAAACTTTTTACCCCGATTATTACCGGCAGCGTCATTGCGCTGATCGGCATTAGCCTGATAAAGGTCAGTATTATTAATTGGAGCGGCGGCGAGCATGCGATGGATTTCGCCAGCCCGGGCAATATCGCATTGGGCGGCATAACGTTAGGGATTATCGTGGTGCTGAGCTGCGCGAAAAACCGCTGGCTGCGTTTATCGTCGGTGGTCATCGGCATGGCGGTGGGCTGTATCGCCGCCGCGCTAAGCGGAAAATTTCATCTGGCGCCGATCGGCGATAGCTGGTTTCGTCTGCCGGCGATATTTCCTTTTGGCTTTCAGTTTAATAGCGCCATATTTTTACCGGTCGCGCTGGTATCGCTGGTTTGCATTCTTGAAGCCGTCGGCGATTTAACCGCCAACTGCCTGATCTCAAAACAGTCCATTGATGACGGCGCGTTTCGCTCACGCCTGAAAGGCGGGATCCTCGCGGATGGCATTAGCTGCCTGATCGCCGCGGCGATCTGCGCGTTTCCCAATACCACCTTCGCGCAGAATAACGGCGTCATCCAGATGACCGGCGTCGCCAGCCGCTATGTCGGGCGTTATATTGGCGTATTGCTGATTCTGCTTGGGCTGTTTCCTCCCTTTGGCGAGATCCTGCGCCAGATCCCCACGCCGGTGTTAGGCGGCGCGACGATGGTCATGTTTGGCTGTGTCGTGGCGGCCGGGATCCGCATTATCACTCAGAACCCGCTAACCCGCCGCGATATGCTGATTGTGGGCCTGGCATTTGGTTTTGGCCTCGGCATTGAGGCGGTTCCCGCTTTCCTTGCCCATTTCCCGCCTATCATCGGCAACCTGTTTGGATCTGCGGCCACCAGCGGTGGGCTGGTGGCGATTGTACTGAATCTGATTATTCCGCAAGAGAAAGCCGCCATGACGGCAGCGGCAAGGAGCAATAATGATAACACTCAACCACTTTAATCAGCTGCCGCAGGCGGAAGCCATTCGCCAGCTTGAACCCTGCGTGGCGCTCCCCGCCTGGCGCGAAGCGCTGGCGCTGGAGCGGCCCTATGCCACACTGGCGGCCTTAACGGATCGCGCGCAACAACTGACGCAGCACTGGGGAGAGGCAGATCTGGCGCGGGCGCTCTGCGCCCACCCGCGGATCGGGGAAAAGCCGACGGGCGGGGAAGCGCATGCCGCGCTGTCTCGCCAGGAGCAGGCGGAGGTTAATGCCGACGATGCCGATATCGCTCGGGCGCTGAAAGAAGGGAACGCCCGTTACGAAGCCCGCTTTGACCGCGTGTTTCTAATCCGCGCCAAAGGGCGCAGCGCCGCCGAAATCCTGCAGGCGCTGACCCAACGGCTGACCCATAATGACGCGCAGGAAATTGAAGCGGCGCTGGAACAATTACGTGAAATCACCTTACTCAGACTGGCGGGAGTTATTAGCGAATGATCACCCTGAGCACCCATATTCTTGATATTTCTACCGGCAAGCCTGCACAAGGCGTGGCGGTCACCCTGTTCTGCGAAGGGCGCAGCCTGGCATCAGGCGTGACAGACAGCCATGGCCGCCTGGGCGAGCTGGCGACGGGACAACTGCGTCCCGGCAACTATCAGCTGGTGGCCGAACTGCAATCGTGGTTTGCGCGCGATGGCCGCCAGACCCTGTACCGGCAGGCGCAGATCGATTTTATGATTACCATTGATGACAAAGACCATTTTCATCTGCCATTTTTAATTGCCCCCGGCGGCTGGTCGACCTATCGCGGAAGTTAAGTTGAGTCCGCCGCCCGGCCAGAATGAAGCGCCGGGCAGCGGTTCAGCCTTCGTTACACCATACCTGTTGGCCATTGACCCAGGTTTCACTAATGTTCCGTTCATCGCCTAAGGTCATCAATACGAACAGCTGCTCATAGACATCATGACAGCGTGCGCCGCGCAGCTTTTGTAGCGGCGTTACCGCCGGGTCGATAACCACCAAATCGGCCTCTTTTCCCGACTGGAAATTACCAATTTTGTCATCCAGGCGTAACGCGTGCGCGCCGCCCAACGTCGCATGATAAAACGCTTCGCTAGCGCGCAGGCGATAGCTCTGTAGCTGCGCCACTTTATAGGCCTCGCCGAGGGTGCGCAGTAGGCTGAAGGTGGTTCCGGCGCCAACATCGCTGCCGATGCCAATCCGGACTTGATGTTGCCAGCTGGCGGGCAGGCGAAATAGCCCGCTACCCAGAAACAGGTTTGACGTCGGGCAAAAGGCGATTGCCGAACCGGTCTCATGCAAACACCGCCACTCTTTCTCCGCCAGATGGATCCCGTGGGCGAAGACGCTGCGCGCACCGGTCAATTGATAGTGATGATAAACATCAAGATAGTGCTCATGCTCCGGCCATAACTGCTTTACCCACGCGATTTCATTAAGGTTTTCACTGAGATGGGTATGCAGCCAGGTATCAGGAAACTCCTCCCGCAGCCGCTGAACTGCTTGTAGTAGTTCCGGTGTGGAAGTGGGGGCGAAACGCGGCGTAATAGCGTAGCCCAGACGGCCTCGCTTGTGCCAGCGCTGGATCAGTTCGCGGGTCTGGCGATAGCTCTGTTCGGCGGTTTCGGTTAAATACTCCGGCGTATGGCGATCCATCATCACCTTACCGGCCAGCAGGCGCATGTTCAGGCGCAACGCCTCGGTAAACAGGGCCTCCACGGACGCAGGATGAAGCGTACAAAACACCAGCGCGGTGGTGGTGCCATGGCTGAGCAACTGGTTGACAAAAAAACGGGCGATATCCGCTGCGTACCGTTCATCGGCAAACTGGCTTTCCACCGGGAAGGTATAAGTGGTCAGCCATTCCAGCAGCTGTTCGCCAAAGGCGCCGATCATTTCGGTTTGAGGATAATGAATATGGGCGTCGACAAACCCCGGCAGCAGCAGTTTACCACGCAGATCGCGATAGCCTTTATGTGGATCGAGTAATGCTTCGCCTTCCTGCCATGGCAGTAGCGCCTGAATCTTCCCGGCGTAAATAAACAGCACGCCATCATCAATATATCGCGCGTAGCGGGCGATATCGTCAGCGCTGGCGGCGGGTTGGCTAATATCAAAAAACGCACCGCGTAGCGCGGTGTGGTATTCCAGCATGTTGCCGCCTTATTTGAGTGGTGATGTATCCGTTTTGCAAATTTAATGCCAGGAAGCCGCGGCAGGCGCCGCGGCCGGTTGGGATTATTCTTTCTGCGCCAACGCGCTGGGGGTGAAGCGGGCGGAGGAAGCAGCCTGCCGCTCGTCGCGGGCAATCCAGCGATACAGGCTGCCGCTTAGCAGTACGCCGATGAACCAGCTAAAATTGGCCACCTCATGCAGAGCGGGAATAAAGCTGATAATCAGGCCGACCGCCACCGAGGGCAGCAGCGCGGCGATGGCCTTCGGGTTAAAGCCGTTGCGGTACCAGTATTTGCCTTTCGGGGTATCATCGAAAAGATCGTCGATCGATACCTGTCCGCGTTTAATCAAATAGAAATCAACCAGCAGAATGCCAAACAACGGCCCGATAAACGCTCCCAATACGTCCAGGGTGTAGTGGATAAGTTCTGGGGAGTTAAACAGATTCCACGGGGTGAGCAGTATCGAGCCGACGGCGGCAATCATCCCGCCGGTGCGGAAGCTGATTTTTTGCGGCGCGCAGTTGGAAAAATCAAATGCCGGCGAGACGAAGTTGGCGACAATATTGATGCCGATAGTGGCGGTGATCATGGTCAGCAGGCCGATGGCGACCGCCAGATCGTTACCCACATGGCTCACCGTTTCAATCGGGTCGGTGATCATCCGGCCAAATAAAGATTGCGTCCCGGAAACGATTACTACGGTCACTACCGAGAACAGCAGGAAGTTAAACGGCAGCCCCCAGCGGTTGCCGCGGCGAATTTCGCCCATGCTTCTGGCGTAACGGGAGAAATCGCCAAAATTAAGCAGCGGACCAGAGAAGTAAGAGACCACCAGCGCGGTGGCGGTGATCATCTGCCAGCTTTGCTCACCGGCGGTCAGCGTCTTACTGGCGAGGGTAAAGGAGATACTATCGAGGCCTGTCTTGTATACAATCCAGCCCGCCAGCGCCAGCATCACCACATATACCGCCGGGCCGGCGATATCAATAAAGCGCTTAATCGCGTTCATGCCGTGCCAGAACACCATCGCCTGCAACAGCCACATGGTGGCGAAACAGATCCAGCCAAGCGATGAAAGACCCAGCAATGACGTTTGCGTCATTGCCGCCAGCGAGGGCCAGAACTTCAGCAGCACCAGCATCAAGGCGTTCGCAGCAAGATAGGTTTGGATCCCGTACCAGGCGAAAGCAATCAGCCCGCGTATCACCGCCGGAATATTGGCGCCGAATACGCCGAACGCCTGACGGCAGATGACCGCATAGGGCACGCCGGCAATCTGGCTGGGTTTGGCCACCAGATTGGCGCAAAGCTGGACGATAACAATTCCGGCCAACAGGCAGATAAGTACCTGCCAGCTCGCCAGCCCCAGCGTAAAGAAACTCGCCGCCACCACATAGCCACCCATGCTATGCACGTCCGACATCCAGAAAGAAAAAATGTTGTACCAGTTCCAGTTTTGCTCGCGCGTCGGCGCCAGATCCTCGTTGCAAAGACGCGGGCTGTAGCCTGATGCCGGGTCTCCGGCGTTGAGCTGATGCGTGTTTTGTGTATTTGGCATGGATCCTGCTCCTCTGAAGACAAACGTTTTGCCGTTGATAGCGGAAGGCGTTGCAGGATCCAGGCCAGAATAGTTAATCTTGTATACAAAATATTTATTTTATGTATACGATTTGATATCGAAATGGAAAGTGGAGTGGACCAATGGGCAATGAAAATCCGCTGCAGGCCGCAGCCGGACTGCATGACAAGGATGAGTCTATCTACGAAGCCTTGCTGACCGCGATTGTCGAGCAACAACTGCTGCCGGGCAGCAAATTGCCGGAAGAGGCGCTGGCGGAGGTGTTTGGCGTCAGCCGAACGGGGGTACGCAAAGCGCTGCAACGACTCGCCGCTGTGCAAATGGTGACATTAACGCCCAAACGTGGTGCACAGGTCGCCAGTCCGACGGTTGACGAGGCACGGGATATATTCCGCACCCGCGCGCTACTGGAAGTGGCGAATCTGCCGGATGTACTGCAACGCTGCCAGCCTCCACATCTGGCGGCGCTGGAAGCCATTATTCAGCAGGAGCAACTGGCGCATGAGGCCTATGATGGCCCGTCCGCTATCCGCCATTCCGCTAATTTTCATATTCAGTTACAGGCCATTTCCGGCAACCAGGTACTAACGGAGATGGTCACCCGACTCAGTCAACGCTCATCGCTGGTGATTGCCGCCTGGGGCGCGCCGTGGCGGCAGGGGTGCCGCTGCGATGACCACGAGCGCCTTGTCGGCCTGCTCCGCGAAAAAGCGCTAACCGCGCTGACCGAGGCGCTCAACCATCACTTTGAACACATCGTTGCCAGTTTATGTTTTTCCCGCACGGGGGAGTCGGTTCCCGATTTCGCCCGGCTGTTCGCCGGCTATAAGGAGCGGTAATGTCCACCATCTGTATACAAGTTATCAATCCCAATACCGATCCCGGTATGACGCAAACCATCGCCGAGGCGGCCCGCGCCGCGGCGTCGCCAGGAACCGATATTGTCGCGGTCTGTCCACCAGACGGCGTGCCGTCGATTGAAGGGCATTTTGACGAAGCCATCGCCGCCGTCGGCGTGCTGGAGCAAATAAAAGCCGGGCAGCAGCAGGGCGTTTCCGGGCATGTTATCGCCTGTTTTGGCGATCCGGGGTTACTGGCCGCCCGTGAACTGGCCCAGGGACCGGTTATTGGTATTGCCGAGGCGGCGATGCATATGGCGACGCTGGTCGCTACCCGCTTCTCGGTGGTCACTACCTTACCGCGCACGCTGATTATCGCTCGTCATCTGCTACATCAGTATGGTTTCCATGAGCATTGCGCCGGTCTGCATGCGATCGATCTACCGGTGCTGGCGCTGGAAGATGGCAGCGGCGTGGCGCAGGAAAAAGTACGCGCCCGCTGTATTCAGGCCCTACAGGAGGATGGCTGCGGCGCTATCGTGCTGGGCTGCGGCGGCATGGCGACCCTGGCGCAGCAACTGACCCGGGAACTTCAGGTACCCGTTATTGATGGCGTCAGCGCGGCGGTGAAGATGGTGGAATCTCTGGTAGCGCTAGGCCTGACAACCAGCAAGCACGGCGATTTAGCTTATCCGGAACGTAAAACGCTTAGCGGTAAATTTGCCGTGTTTAATGATTAAATGAAGGGGTGGGAGATGATACCAGCAGCAGAATTATATCCGCGCGATTTGCGCGGCTACGCGGGAAAGCCGCCGCACGCGCAGTGGCCAAACCAGGCGCGTATCGCGGTGCAGTTTGTGCTTAATTACGAAGAAGGCGCCGAGAATCACGTCCTGCACGGCGATGCGGGTTCTGAACAGTTTCTCTCCGATATCATCGGCGCTGCCAGCTATCCCGATCGCCATATGTCGATGGACTCATTGTATGAATATGGCAGCCGCGCGGGTTTCTGGCGTATCCATCATGCCTTTCAGGAGCGGGGGTTACCGCTGACGGTGTTTGGCGTGGCAATGGCGCTGGCGCGTCATCCGGATATCGTCGCGGCGATCAAAGCGGCCAACTACGATGTGGTCAGCCACGGGTGGCGTTGGATCCACTATCAGCATATGGCGATTGAACAGGAGCGCGACCATCTGCATAAAGCGGTGCAGGTGCTGACCGACCTGTTTGGCAAACCGCCCACCGGCTGGTACACAGGGCGCGATAGCCCTAACACCCGGCAACTGGTGGTCGAACATGGCGGATTTGATTACGACAGCGACTATTATGGCGATGATTTGCCGTTCTGGACGGAAGTGCCTTGCGCCGACGGGCGGCGTAAACCGCATCTCATCGTGCCTTACACGCTCGATGCCAACGATATGCGCTTTGCCACCGCTCAGGGGTTTAATACCGCTGAACAGTTTTATACCTATCTGAAAGACAGCTTTGATGTACTGTACGCGGAAGGTGAAACGTCGCCGAAAATGATGTCTATCGGCATGCACTGCCGGTTGCTGGGCCGCCCCGGACGCTTCCGCGCTCTGCAACATTTTCTCGATTACGTGCAGCAGCATGAGCGCGTGTGGATTTGTACCCGCCAGCAGATTGCCGACCACTGGCGGCGGGTGCATCCGTACCAGCCATAGCGGCAGACCCATTGCGCCGTTATTTGTCGGGTGGCGGCTAACGCCTTACCCGACCTACGGTCCGTGCGGCCTGCCGTTAATTTATACTGCCGGTGTTGGTAGCCTCAAAATCCCCGGTGGCGCTGCCGCTTACCGGGGCTACAGCGCTTTGCGATTTGGTAGCCCGGAGAAGGCGCAACGCGCCGCGTCCGGGAAAACCCCTTAAAAAAGTAGTAAACCGATAACAGTATCTATGGTCCGTACCGTTGTGAGCTTAAGATCTCTATCTTGTAAATGGCTACTGGAACTGCGGTGTTGGTGGCCTCAAAATCGCTGAGACGTTCCCGGAAGGCCGGGGCAGCCCGCATGAATGCGGGCTGAGGGCCGTGATTTGCAGGGATGCTGCCTCGGCCCGACCCGGAGCCTGCCGGGATAAGTCGAAGGCACCACGAAGTGGCGATTTTGGCGGCCAGAGCCCGGGAGTACAGAGGGCGGCGGCGACTGGCCGCCCTCTGTGCGCTCCCAGCGCCACGGAAAACATATTGCGGAAAAAATTAACCGGGAGCGCAATGTGCTCAGAATTAACACAAAGCACATGTTTTTCCCAGACCAAAACCGTTGCAAATCGATAACAGTATCTACGCCGGCATGTGATCTGTAGGCCCACGTAAGTGTAGCGCCGCCGGGCAATAACCGCGGGTAAAGAACCACTTTCGCGCCGGATGGGGCTGCGCCTTATCCGGCCTACGATCCGTGCCATTGTGAGTTGGTAGCCCTGCTAAGCGCAGCGCAAGTAGGGGGCGACAACGGCATCAATGCCCCATCAAACTGACCTGCGCGGCAACGATACGCCAGCCGCAGGCAAACCGCACCCAGGTTTGCTGCTGACGGCCGATACGATCGCTGCCTTCACGGGTGAACTCGGTACTGCATACCGCATAATCCTCCCCATAGGTGGTGATCACCGTATGGCGTAACTCCCGCGCAAGCCCTGCGGCCGGGCGTGCGGCGCGGAAGGCGCGGATCTCATCAATACCATACAGATTCTCTCCGGCGCCGAGGCGAACCGTGCGCGTATCGTGCCAGAACAACGCATCAAGCAACGCGATATCGTTACTCACCAGTGCCTGTTCATAGCGATAAAAAGCCGCCGTTACTTCGGCGACCACCTGCGGAATATTGATTTCTTGCGACGCGATCATGCGGCTACCTCCACCGGGCGGGAATCGGTCATTCCCATCGCTTCCAGCGCATAGGCGGCGCGCAGACAGGCCTGTTCATTAAACGGTGCGGCAATTAACTGCACCCCGACAGGCAGCCCTGTCGCGGTACGTAGCGGGACGGTTACCACCGGCAGACCGATAAAGGAGATTGGTTGAGTGAGCATGCCCATGCTGGCGCGTATCGGTAAAGACTCGCCGTTGATCTCCATCGTCTGCTCGCCAATAAGCGTGGCGCTGCATGGTGTTGCCGGGGCGATGAGCACGTCGGCATGGGTGAATAGCGACGCGACTTGCTGCTGGGCGTGCCGACGGAAGCGCTGCGCCTGCAGGTACCAGGCGGAAGGGATCATCGCACCCGCCAGCAGACGTTCGCGCGAGTGCGGTTCAAAGCGCTCCGGCTCACGCCGTAAGGCTGGCAGGTACTGGTTTCCGCCTTCAGAAGCGCTAATGATAAAAGCAGAAGCGCGCGCCAGCTCCGCCTCGGGGAAGAGATACTCTTCAGAGGCTTCGAGATAGCGGGCGACGCGAGCCACCGCCGCGCGGGCATCGTCATCGCACCAGCGGCTGAAATAGCCGCCTAAAACCGCGCAACGCAGCCCCTGGAGGCCATATTGCAGATGCGGCGTAGCTGGGGTGACGCCGCGTTCGGCCTGAAAACCGTCATTAACGTCTCGCCCCTGAAGAACATCGTAGACTGTGGCTAAATCCTCTACCGTACGGGCAAACGGACCAATATGATCGAGGCTGGGAACAAAAGGGTGGCTGCCGGTACGCGACAGACGGCCGAAGGTTGGCTTGAGACCAAAAATCCCGCTCAGGGATGCCGGAACGCGGATTGAACCATTGGTGTCGCTACCGAGCGAGAAATTAACCAGCCCGGCGGCGACCGCCGCCGCTGAGCCGCCGGAGGATCCGCCGGCAATGCGGTTAAGATCGTGCGGATTGCGCGTCGCGCCATAGTGGCTGTTTTCCGTAGTAAAACCGTAAGCATAGGCGTCCATATTCAGCATCCCGCTGAGCAGGCCGCCTGCGGTATGGATTTGACTTACTGCCCAGCTATCGACGCGGGCAGGCGGGTTATCGCTGAACAGTTGGGCGCCGGCGAGTGTGGTTTCCCCCGCGACATCAAACAGATTTTTGACCGCGTAGGGAATGCCTGCCAGCGCAGGTAGCGGCTGATTCGTGCGCCGTAGGGCATCAATGGCGTCCGCTTCGTCGAGCATCCGTTTCCCGGTGACAGTCGTCCAGGCATTGAGCAGTGGGTTACTTTGCGCAATATCATCAAGCGTCTGGCGAGCCAGCTCTCTGGCGCTAAATTCACCGCGACTCAGCGACTGCTGAATGTCGGCAATGGTCATCTGATGTAGCTTCATGCTTTATACACTCCGGCGATTTCCAGACGCTGATCGAGCGGATAGGCCATCAGCGGTTCAGCCATATCGGCAATGCGGCGAAATTGCGCCAGCAGCTCAGCGCGGCGCGATTCATCCAGTTCAAGGGCGAGGATCTGTTCCATCTGTAGAAGCCAGTCGCGCCACTCTTTTTCGGTTTGTTTCATGCTTCTCCCCCTAATAGCCAGCGGCGGTGCCGTTACTGCGCGGGTCAGACGCGCCTTCAAACAGGCCGTCAGGATGGCGGACAATGGCCCCGGCATGTCCCATGGCCTCGCTGAAGTCGGCCAGTACCTCAACCTCATGCCCCAGTTCCCTGAGCCGGGCGAGGGTTTGCGGCGCAAAGCGGCCTTCTACTTTTAGTGAGTCCGAGGTCTGTCCCCAGGTGCGTCCAAGCAGCCAGCGCGGACGAGAAATACTCTCCTGAAGCGGGACATTCTGCAGGATATAGCGGGTGAAAAGCGCCGCCTGCGTCTGCGGCTGCCCGTCGCCGCCCATTGAGCCATAAACCATCACCCGGCCATCGTTCAGGCGCGCGGCGGCGGGATTAAGGGTATGGAAGGGTTGCTTGCCCGGCGCCAGGGCAAGCAAATGCGCCGGGTCGAGGCTGAACGACGCACCGCGGTTTTGCCAGACAATACCGCTGTCCGGAAGTACCACGCCGCTGCCAAACTCATGGTAGAGACTCTGGATAAAGGAAACCGCCAGCCCGCTACTATCCATCACGCCCATCCAGACGGTATCGCCGGGGCCTTTGCCTGCGCCCCATGGCGCGGCGCGCTGGTCGTCGATCTTCTCCGCCAGCGGTTGTAACGCCTGCGGGGACAGCAGGCTTTGAATATCCACGTCCAGATGCTGCGGGTCGGTAATATGTTTATCTCGCAGGCTGAAGGCCAGTTTTGTCGCTTCCACGATACGGTGGATAGTCTGCGCATCGTCGGTCTGCTCCATCGCCAGCCGGTCAGTGATGCCGAGAATGGCCAGCGATACCAGTCCCTGCGTCGGCGGCGCCAGGTTCCATAACTCACCGTGTTGATGCTGTAACCGCAGTGGTTGCGGGCGACGCGCGCGATGCTGGCGCAGATCGTCAAGCGTTATAGGAAGGCCGTAACGGGCCATGCCGGCCGCCAGTTGTTCCGCCAGAGAGCCGCGATAGAAACTATCAAGCCCTTCCGCAACCAGCCGTTTTAGCGTGGAGGCCAGCGCAGGCTGACAAAAGCGGCTGCCGCTTTGCGGAGGGCGGCCATTGACCAGAAAGGTCTCAGCGAAGCCCGGCTGGCGCTGAAGTTCATCTAATTTTCCGGCGGTGGCGCTGGCTTGCGAGGCGGTCACCGGAATACCGTTATCGGCATAGCCGATCGCGTCCTGTAACAGGCGCGAAAGCGGTAGTGATTTACCGGTCAGCGAGTGTGAAACTTTCAGCGCCTCATCCCAGCCGCTGACGGTGCCGGCGACGGTCAGGGCGGATTGCGGGCCGCGATGCGGGATGTGCGTTAGCCCGGCATAGGCTTCCGGCGTCGCCAGTGAACCCGCGGCGCCGCTGGCGTCAATGGCGATCGGATCGCCCTGCGGCGGTACGATCAGCCAGAACCCATCGCCGCCTAAACCATTCATATGCGGATAGACCACCGCGATGGTCGCGGCGGCGGCGACCATCGCTTCTATTGCGCTTCCGCCTTCGCGCAGCACGGACAGCGCGCTTTGGCTAGCCAGATGATGGGGGGCGACCGCCATCCCCTGGGTCGAGAAATGACTCTGCATAACTTATCCTCGTAACGAATCATGCAGCCACTGCTGCAAATGCTATCCGTGCAAAAGCTGTTCCACTTTGAAAAGAAAGTTTCAATGATGCGGCGGCCGTTTGTCTTTTCTCATTGTGGCATGCATTGTGAAGGGGGTTAGCGGTATAGTTCAGTGAAACAAAAGTTACAGAGGCGCTATGGAACAACTCGATGAACGGCTGAAGGCGCAATATGCGTCGTTGTCACCCCAGGAGCAGCGGGTGGCGGATTTCATTGTCGACCACTTTGACGACCTGATTAGCTACAACAGCGCCGAGCTGGCCCAACTGAGCGGGGTATCAAAAGCGACGGTAAGCCGTCTGTTTAAACGGCTGGGATATGAAAAGTATCGCGATATGCGCGATGAGCTGCGCACGTTACGCCAGAGCGGGATGCCGTTGACCGATCATCGCGAGGCGGTGCAGGGTAATACGCTGCTGGCGCGGCATTATAAACAGGAGATGGCAAACCTGACGCAGTGGGTAAACGCGCTGGATGCCCGCCAGTTTGCCGAAGCCATTAACGCGCTGGTGAATGCCAGGCGCGTCGTCATTATTGGCATGCGAAATTCCTGGCCGGTGGCGCTGCATTTGCGCCAGCAGTTGCTTCAGGCGCGCGGGCAAGTGGTGGTGCTGCCGCAACCGGGGCAAAGTTTCAGTGAAGAGCTGGTCGATTTAAGCGCGGAAGATATCGTGGTGGTGATGGCGTTTCGCCGTAGGCCGCGAATTATTCGTCCTCTGATGCAGCAACTGCAACAGCGGGGAGTTCCGCAACTGCTAATCTGCGAGCCGCAGGCGCATAGCCTGTTTCCGCTGGCGTGCTGGCGGTTATGCGCCCCGCTGGACAGCGTGTCGGCTTTCGACAGCTACGCGTCGGCCAATAGTCTTATCAACCTGCTTGCGAACGCCTTGCTACATGAAATTCTCGATAGCGGTCGCCCGCGCATTCATGACATCGCCACGTTATACCAGCAGTTGGATGAGCTTGAACAACGATAATGGGGAGCCAGCCTGGTGCTTTGCACCATTTTGGTGCCAAATTGCGGTAAGGAGAAGGGCAACTCTTCTTACCACCATGGTTAATATTCGCGTCATTTCCCGCTGAAAGCCGATTGGGCAGCGCAAATTTCTTTTGTCCGTATCTGGCACATTAGTTGCAGAAGTTTATTTAAAGAATCTTTTGTTTCATACTAACGTAACGGGTAATGATGATGAAAAAACTGCTGATTGCGCTGACCGGGGTCGCTTGTCTGTTGACACAAATCACCGCCGCACACGCGGACCAACTCCAGGATATTGAAAAACGCGGCGTGATCCGCGTCGCTGTTCCCCAGGATTTCCCGCCGTTTGGTTCTGTCGGCACCGATCTCCAGCCACAGGGGTATGACATTGATATGGCCCGCTATCTGGCAAAGCAGATGAAGCTAAAACTGCAGCTGGTTCCGGTGAGCAGCGCCAACCGGGTACCGTATCTGCAGACCGATAAAGTGGATCTGGTGATCTCAAGCCTGGGTAAGAACGCCGAGCGGGAAAAGGTCATTGATTTCAGCCAACCCTACGCGCCGTTTTTCCTTGGCGTCTTCGGCCCGCAGGGAGCTGCCCTGAAAGACGCAGCCGAACTGAGCGGTAAGAGCATCGGCGTGACCCGCGGCGCGGTGGAAGATATGGTCCTGACCAGCATTGCGCCGAAAGCGGCGCAGATTAAGCGTTACGAAGATAACAACACCACGCTGTCGGCCTGGCTTTCTGGTCAGGTGCAATACGTGGCGACGGGTAATCTGGTGGTGGCGGCTATCTCGCGGCAAAACCCGGCGAAAGCCCCGGTCGCCAACTTTATGCTTAAGGATTCACCGTGCGTGATTGGCCTGAAAAAAAATGAACCGGCGCTGAAGGAAAAGGTGAACGCCTTAATCGCGCAGGGCATTAAGGACGGCACCCTCAATACGTTATCACAGCAGTGGCTGAAAGCGCCGTTGCCCAGCGACTTTGCCGCTTAAGGTACGGCGATGACGGAGCAATTACATTTTTCCGCGCTCTGGCCTTATTGGCCGGAGCTCGTTGCGGGACTCTGGGTCACTATCCAACTCACGGTACTCGCCACGCTCGGCGGCCTGGCTATCGGGATCATCGGTGCCGCTCTGCGTAGCGGGCGGGCAAGCTGGCTGAGTCGGATATGGGGGGCTTACGTTGAGGTTATCCGCAATACGCCGTTCGTGGTTCAACTGTTCTTTATTGTCTTCGGCCTGCCGAATCTGGGGTTGAAGATGACGGCGGGCGAAGCGGCGCTGCTGGCGATGATCGTCAACCTGGGCGCCTACAGTACGGAGATCGTCCGCGCCGGGATCCAGGTGACGCCAAAAGGGCAGTGGGAAGCCGGCCGGGTACTGGGGCTCAGCCGGAGTCAGACCTTTATTCAGGTGGTTTTACCGCCGGCGTTGCAGCGTATTTATCCGGCGCTGGTGAGCCAGTGCATTATCGTAATGCTCGGATCGTCGGTGGTATCGCAGGTCTCTTATGAAGAGCTGACCTTTGCCGCCAACTTAATTCAATCGCGAACGTTTTTGAGCTTCGAGGTGTATCTGGTGACGACCGGTCTCTATTTAGCGTTATCGATAGCGATGCGCCAGCTGCTAATGGCGGCTGGACGTAGATGGCTGAGGGTACAGGCATGATGACAACCTTTACCGACTGGGACATCGTACGCAACCTGCTGCTGGCCGGACGCTGGACCGTGCTGCTATCGCTGACGGCCTTTATTGGCGGCGCGCTGGTGACATTACCGCTGTTGCTGCTGCGCCTGCGGGGTAAATTGTGGCTGCAGCGCCTCATTCGCGGCTATATCGAGCTTTTTCAGGGGACGCCATTGCTGATGCAGCTGTTTCTCGCCTTTTTCGGCGTGGCGTTATTCGGGATCGATGTGTCGCCGTGGACCGCCGC
The DNA here is from genome assembly GCF_051207495.1 of Klebsiella sp. K-3. Lineage (NCBI taxonomy): Bacteria > Pseudomonadati > Pseudomonadota > Gammaproteobacteria > Enterobacterales > Enterobacteriaceae > Klebsiella > Klebsiella sp. K-3. The sequence continues at coordinate 166,593 of NZ_JBPNXF010000002.1, forward strand.
CGCCCTGGCGCTGACCCTCTATACCAGCGCCTTTTTGCTGGATATCTGGTACGGCAGTATCCGTGCCTTACCGAAAGGACAGTGGGAGGCATCGCGTTGTCTGGGGTTAAATTTCACCCAGACGTTGTGTCGCGTGGTGGCGCCGCAGGCGGTGCGTATTGCCATCGCCCCCACCGTGGGTTTCGCCGTACAGGTAATAAAGGGCACCGCGCTGGCGTCGATTATCGGTTTCGTCGAGCTCACCAAGGCTGGCACCATGCTCACCAACGTGACATATCAGCCGTTTAAGGTTTTCGCACTGGTCGCGCTGGGCTACTTCATCTTGTGTTATCCGCTGTCCCGTTACAGCCGCTATCTGGAGAATAAATTCAATGCCGCTCATCACCATTAATCAGGTGCAGAAATTCTACGGCGATAATCACGTGCTGAAGGGGGTCGATCTCGATATCAATATGGGCGAGGTGATCTCCATCATCGGCCGAAGCGGCTCGGGGAAAAGCACCTTATTGCGCTGCATTAACGGGCTGGAGGGGTACCAGGAAGGCAGTATTAAGCTCGGTGGCATGACCATTACCGATCGTGACTCGCAGGCGCGGGAGATTAGCCGCTCCGTTGGCATGGTATTCCAGAACTTCAATTTATTTCCGCATATGACGGCGCTGGAAAATGTGATGCTGGCGCCGCGGCGGGTATTGAAAAAAAAGCCTGCCGAGTGCCGCGAACTGGCGCAGCAAATGCTGGGTAAAGTCGGGCTTGGCGATCGGCTGGATTTCTATCCCTCCAGCCTCTCCGGCGGGCAACAGCAGCGGGTAGCTATCGCCCGCGCGCTGGCGATGTCGCCAAAAGTTTTACTCTGCGATGAAATCACCTCCGCGCTGGATCCGGAACTGGTGGGCGAGGTGCTCAAAGTGCTGGAACAGCTGGCCGCGGAAGGAATGACGCTGATTCTGGTTACCCATGAAATGAATTTTGCCCGTGAAGTCGGCGACCGGGTGGTGTTTATGCACCAGGGGCGAGTCTGGGAGCAGGGCGACAGCAAAACGCTGTTCAGCCAGCCGCAAACCAATGAAATCAAACAATTTATCTCCTCCGTGCGCGGACTGAATTAATAAAGGAATCTACGATGGATATCGCTCAATTTTCACCAATCAATCCTCCACATCGTCTGCTGATGGGGCCGGGGCCGATCAACGCCGACCCGCGCGTCCTGCGCGCGATGTCCAGCCAGCTTATCGGCCAATACGATCCGGCAATGACGCACTATATGAACGAAGTCATGGTGTTATACCGCGGAGTATTCCGCACCAGCAACCGCTGGACCATGCTGGTGGATGGCACCTCACGGGCGGGAATTGAAGCCATTCTGATCTCCGCGATCCGCCCCGGCGACAAAGTACTGGTGCCGGTATTTGGCCGCTTTGGCCATCTGTTATGTGAAATTGCTCGCCGCTGCCGGGCGGAAGTGCATACCATTGAGGTGCCGTGGGGTGAAGTGTTCTCTCCCGAGCAGATTGAAGATGCGATCAAACGGGTGCGTCCACGTATGCTGCTGACGGTGCAGGGAGACACCTCGACCACCATGCTGCAGCCGCTGGCGGAGCTGGGCGAGATCTGCCGTCGTTATGATGTGCTGTTTTATACCGACGCCACTGCCTCATTGGGCGGCAATGCGCTGGAGACCGATGCCTGGGGGCTGGATGCGGTATCGGCGGGAATGCAAAAGTGCCTCGGCGGCCCCTCCGGCACCTCGCCCATTACCCTGAGCCCGCGGATGGAAGAGACTATTCGTCGACGTAAATGCGTTGAGCAGGGGATCCGCACCGCCGAGCACCTTGATGGCGTCGATGAGATGGTTTACTCCAACTATTTCGATCTCGGGATGGTGATGGATTACTGGGGGCCAGAACGCCTTAACCATCATACTGAAGCGACATCCGCACTGTTCGCCGCCCGCGAATGCGCGCGCCTGATTCTTGAAGAAGGGCTCGATAACGGCATTGCCCGCCACAAACTGCACGGCGACGCGCTGGTGAAAGGGATTCAGGCGATGGGGCTGGAAATTTTTGGCGACCTGCAACACAAAATGAATAACGTACTGGGCGTGATCATCCCGCAGGGCATTAATGGCGACCAGGTACGCCAACTGATGCTGGAAGATTTCGCCATTGAGATTGGCACCTCATTCGGCCCGCTGCACGGCAAAGTGTGGCGTATAGGCACAATGGGTTACAACGCGCGCAAAGATTGCGTCATGACCACCCTCAGCGCGCTGGAATCAGTACTCAATTACCTGAAATTCCCCACCACGCAAGGGGCAGCCATGCAGGCGGCGTGGGATCATTACCGCAGCGAGAAACCGCTATGAACCTGGCCGCAGCGCGAGTGATGGCGCGGGCAGAGAGATTAGCGGCGATAAGCGAAACGCCGGAAGGCCTGACGCGGGTTTACCTTTCGCCACAACATCTTGAAGCTAATCAGCAGGTTGCACACTGGATGCGTCAGGCAGGCATGATTGTCTGGCAGGACAGCGTCGGCAATATTTGCGGGCGCTATGAAGGCAGAGAAGAAGGGGCGCCGGCGATTTTGCTCGGATCGCATCTCGATACGGTACGTAACGCCGGGCGATATGATGGCATGTTGGGGGTGTTAGCCGCCATTGAAGTGGTGCAGAGCTTACATAATCAGGCGCGCCGCCTGGCGCAGGCCATCGAAATCGTCGGCTTCTGCGATGAAGAAGGAACGCGCTTTGGTATCACGCTATTGGGCAGCAAGGGGCTGACGGGAAGCTGGCCGCAAACCTGGCTGGACCAGCGCGATGCCGAAGGCATTAGCCTGGCGCAGGCGATGGTCAGCGCCGGGTTGGATCCATCACACGTCCATTCAGCCTCGCGCCCGGCGGAAGATTTTTCCGCCTATCTGGAACTGCATATCGAGCAGGGGCCCAGGCTGGAACAGGCCGGTTCGGCACTCGGCGTGGTCGAGGCGATCAACGGCGCGCGGCGGCTCAATTGCTGTTTTACCGGCGAGGCGGGTCATGCCGGCACGGTGCCGATGGACCAGCGCCGGGACGCGCTTGCCGCCGCCGCAGAGTGGATGCTGTATATTGAGAGCACGACGCGCCAGCAGGGAGGCAACCTGGTCGCCACCGTCGGGACATTGCGCTGCTCGCCGGCGGCGGTCAACGTCATTCCCGGCGAGGCCGCGTTGACTCTGGATATCCGCGGTCCGCAGGATCAACCGCTGGATGCATTACTGGAGTCATTGCTGGCGGCCGCCGCAGAGATTGCCGGGCGTCGCGGCCTGCAGTTTGCCGCTGAGGAGTTCTATCGCATAGCGGCAACCGCCTGCGATCCGCGATTACAGGCGGTTATTGCCGAAGCGGTATGCGAGGTACAGGACGCGGCATTGACGCTGCCAAGCGGCGCCGGACATGATGCGATTGCCATTGCGGAACGCTGGCCGGTAGGGATGTTATTTGTGCGCTGTAAAGGGGGAATTAGTCACCATCCGGCGGAAGCGGTCAGCGAAGCCGATGTCGAACTGGCGATTGATGCCTTCAGCCGGGCGGTGATAAAACTTGCCGGGTAAATCACTAACGGGCGCATCCTCTTTTCGTGGATGCGCCGCAAACTTATTCCGCTCCCGCAGGAAAAGCTATTCTCCGCAGTCGGCTGGCGCTAACGGCCGCCGACAACGCCGAGGCCGCGGCGGCAATCCACAGCGCAAGATGAACGGCGCTTTCGTCTTTTGCCAACAGTACGCCCATCACGGCGGCGCCCAGACACTGCCCGAACGTGCGCATGATGGATAAAACGCCCGAGGCATAGCTCGCCTGTTCGCGACTCACGTTTGACAGCATTTCCCGGTTATTCGGGCTCTGGAAGCAGCCAAAGCCAATACCGCATACCAGGCTCCGCAGGCAGATATCCCACGCGGCGGGCGTAGCGGGGAGCATCGCCAGAAGGATTAAACCCGCGACAAAAATCATCAGTCCCAGCGTCGAGATGAGCGGAGCGGAGATTGAGTCCGCCCAGCGGCCGGCGTGCGGTGCGATCAGCACTATCCCTAATGGCCACGGAGTAAACAGCAGCGCCGAGAGCGCCGGACTATAGCCATACTCGTTCTGGAACAGGAACGGCAGGGCAATAAAAGTGATCCCCTGGCTTACGAAGGCGATCAGCGATGTAAAGGCCGAAAGGGTAAAGCGTTCATTTTTAAACATCGCAGGCGGCAGCAGCGGGTTGTCCGTCTGCCGGATGCGCCAGATAAAGGCGGTGCCGCTTATCGCTGCGAGCAACGTCCAGTACAGACTATCGATATGCTGCGAAGCGCTCTGCATGCTATTCGCCGCCATGATCGTTGAACCCAATAGCAGCGCCGACAATATCGCTCCGGGAGTATCGAAAGCGGCTTGGCCGCCAACTGTCGACCGCGGGAGCGCTCTGACCGCCAGCAGTAGGGCGAGGGTACCGGGGAGCACGTTTATTGCAAACAGCCATTGCCAGCTCAAAGTATGCAGGATCGTGCCGCCCAGTACCGGCCCGATGGCGGAGCTTGAAGCGATAAGCAGGGCGTGTATCCCGAGAATACGCCCCAGCAGTCGCGCCGGAAAAACGGAGCGCAATATGGCGGGTGCGATACTGAGCGTTGCCGCGCCGCCGATCCCCTGCAGCACCCGCATGCCGATGAGCAGCTCAGGCGTCGTCGCCAGCGCGCAACCTACTGATGCCACAATAAATGTCGTCAGTCCGGCCAGAAACACCGGGCGGTAGCCGAAACGCGCCGCCAGCGCGGCGAATATCGCCAGCGTCATCGCCGCCGCCAGCAGATACCCGTTGGCGAACCAGACGGCGGTACTGGCTGACGCCTGCAGTTCCTGCGCCATCGACGGCAGAGCAATGTTTACCATAGTGCCATCAAAGACGCCCATTAAGGTGGTGGTCATTATCGCGGCCATAACCCGCGCTCGCGCCGGGCCTGGTAGGCCGTCATCGCCAGGTTGGCTGGAAAATAGTGTCATCGTGTTGTCTCCTGCAGAGGATATCTGGATGACGAAACTATAAAGATGGCTTTTACCGGGCGGAAGGCGCACCATTTACACTCTATAGTTGCATGAAACGCCTTATCTGAATGTTCCAGGAGTTGTGGTCATGTCAGACCCCGATTTTAATTTATTGATTGCACTCGATGTATTACTGAACGAAGCCAGCGTGGCGGGCGCGGCACGTCGTTTGAATCTCAGTACGTCAGCCATGAGCCGCACGCTAAGCCGGTTACGCGACGTCACCGGGGATCAGATACTGGTTCGCGCCGGGCGTAACATGGTGCTAACGCCGTGGGCGGAGGCGACCCGCGATCGCGCCCGTCGCGCGGTCCTCGAGGCGAAGGCGGTGCTGCAGCCAGCGGCCGAAGCGCTCAACGTACAAAATCTGGAGCGTCTTTTTACCATCAGGGCAAACGATGGTTTTGTGGTGGCGTTTGGCCCTTCGCTCATTGCGGCAGTAGCCGAAGCCGCGCCCAATGTCTGTCTACGCTTTGCGCCTAAGCCCGAAAAAACGTCACGCTATCTACGGGAAGGGCTGGTCGATCTGGAGATTGGCGTTCAGAGCAATATGGGGCCTGAAATACGTCTGCAACGACTGTTTGAAGATCGGTTTGTGGGGATTGTACGTAAGGGGCACCCGCTGGCCGCCCTGAGAGAGATAACCGTGGCGGATTATGTCGCCTGGGGGCATGTGGTGGCTTCACCTGAAGGTACACTGCACGGTTCGGTTGATGATGTGCTGGCCGAGCTCGGCATGAAACGCAAAATCGCCAGCGTCGTCCCCGGATTCCCGACCGCGCTTTCCGTGGCGCTGCAATCGGATCTTATCGCCATGATCCCCGCTCTCTATTTAGTCAATCAGCAGGTCATGGAGCAGGTACATCTTTTTGAGCTGCCGTTTAAAAGCCGGCGGATTACCGTCTCGCAGATGTGGCACCCGAGAATGGAACGCGATCCCGCTCACCGCTGGCTCAGAGAGAAAATTGTGGCGATATGCCGCGTGGACAAGTCGTTACACCAGAAGCTGTAGAAGATTATTCGCATTGAGTTTCTTCAGGGCATTACATTTATAGGTCGAGACCTGTTTTTCACTCATCTTCGTCATATGCGCGACATATCTTACCGACTGCCCCTTAACCAGCCTGTCGAGGACGTTAAATTCCATCTCAGTCAGGCAACAGCGCAGGGTGCGGATCCGCCTTGGCTCTTTAGATAACAGCCAGGCAGCATCCGCCACGGAGATGCGGTCATCAATGATATGCAACGTTAACGTTTCAAAACGCTTGCGCAGATAGGTGGCCAGCCCCCAGCTTTTTTCATTACACACCAGGTAGCCCGTTCCCTGCCAGCCATGGGCTTCGAGGGTAAGTAAAATATCAACCAGCGACTGATGCGTACCGGTAATGGAGAAACGGCAGCGAATAACAAGGGTGGTGCTCTCTAACAGTAAGGGCTGCCACTGCACCGTGCCGCTATGCACTTTCGTCTTAACGTTACGACGGAGAAGGGTGTAGCGCAGCCCCTCCGCATAAAAGCGATTATTATCAAGAACAACGTAGCTCACAGTAGCCTCTTTATAACGTACTGGGGGTATAGATAACGCGTAACGTACCGGTATAGTCACCCGCGTTTTTGCTGCTGGCGGCAAAGGCGGGGGTCTTCAGGGTAATGGGGGCCGGGATGCATAACACGCTTTCGCGGCCGCCCGGCAATACCACCTGGCGCAAATAGCGGCGATTATTGGTGCCCTCCCAGACTAACGTCTTACCGTTAGCGGCAACTTCAGTTGCGCCGGTGGTCGGGTTGGTCACCAGCACCTGATAATCGAGACGATCTCTTGGGTCTGTCTGGCTGCCCCCTCGCCGCCGGATGGAGAATGCCCCTTCGGCACGCCCGGTCGCGTCAAGCTCATCGTCTTCAAAGCGTAGAAACGCCCGCGAACTGGTGCTGTTGTTGCCATCATAGAGGCACATATCCAACGAGTTTTCGCCCTTAATTTCACTGCCGCCGGGTCTGCCGGGGAAATTGGTGAGGTTGAGGTTCACCACCGGCGTGGAGTGCGGAAATGCCGGTAAATAAATCTGCTGATTGCCCGGGTCGACCACCTCAATACGCAGGTTAGCCTGCCATTTAGCGATGGTGAGATAACCCGGACAACCAATATTGACGTTATTGAAGTCACCGCCGCAGCTGGCGCTTCCCCATTCGCGCAAATCCTGCTTCAGCGTAGCCGTCCAGATCCCGGCCTGATCGAGTTTATTTAATTCGCTCCGAACGATGTAAAAATCGAAGTACGGCGCACTGTTCCAGGCTGACGCATCTACTGTTCCGCCCGTTACGTAGCTGGCGAAAACAAAGGTTTTGTTATTAATGAACATGTGGTGTTCACCATAGACTTTTACATCCACCGTCTTGTTGGTTATTGCGTGGGTAAAGCGCAGATTTATCGGATACGGCGCGGCCGGGTTCGCAGGAAACCATACCGGCGCGGTCATGCAGGCACCATAGGTTGTATCGGTACGTGACTGACAGGTCAGGGTATTTCGTCCCCATTTTTGCGGATCGCTCGTATCATAACCGCCGGATTCGTGCAGCCAGATATCCATCCGGGCAGGCGGAGACTGGCGATCGAAAGCAAACGCCACGCTGGTATTTCTGCCGGCAGGACTACCGGCCTGAGCCTCGGCAAAACAGATGCTGGCGAGCAGTAAAATCAAAAGACGCGTTATCACATCATTTTCCTGTAGAGAGAGTAGAGTTATTCATCGCCGTTGGGCTGACCGCCGGCGTACGGCCAGCCAGCAGTAATTGCGCCTGCTGCTGCACGGTTTCCGGTAACGCGGAATAAGTCAGTTCTTCGCAGGTCACCGTGCCGACATAGCGCACGACGTCACGCATGGTCTTCACCTTCAGCGCACACTGGTAAAACTGCTGCTGTTTTACCAGGTAGAGCGACTGGATCAGGCTGTCGCTTTCCGCGCTAAAGCCGCCGTTACCCAAATCGCTCCAGCCGCTGACGTTAAGCGGCATACCGCCGATAAACGGCGTATGTTGTTCATCGGTCAACTGGCCAAGCCAGGTGTAACGCGTGGTGGTTTGCACCTCTCTGTGCAGCATTTTTCCTGGCACCATAAATACCGTTCTGCTTCCTGAGCCCTGCGTGATTTCACTGTTGGCGCCGTGGGAAATGTCCGTCGACTCATTAATAGTCAGCGTGGTTTGCTGATAGCCGGGCAGGGCGAACAACGCACGGGCGTTTGCCGGGATATCGGCGCTACCGCTGTTATCAAGCGATACAGCTATGCGAGAATCAGGAGTCGCTTCCGGTGTGGCGACGTTGACCGCAATGGCTGACGCCGGGCGTCCGTCACCCCAGCGGCCAAACCACAGGCCGGAACGAGATAACGCCAGCGTAGAACTGTAGTTTCCGCTGCTGCTGAACCGGTGGCGATGATCCTGGCGATCCCACGAATCGCTGACGGTCAAACTTCCGTTACCAAATCGGCCGCCCTGACGGGTATAGGCTGAAGTATTCAGCGAGTCGCTATTAATCCCGGATGCGTTGAGACCATACTCATTTTCACCGCGCGCGTCGGTGTACCAGTTGTGCGCGACGTTATAGTTGAGCTGATTTTTTTCATGCTTCTGCTGTTGCCACGTGGCTCCCACCGAGGTGTAGCTGGAGGCATCGTCCTGACGATTATGTGCCAGCGACAGGCTTACGCTGAGGAAGCCGCCTTTATCCTTACCATCACCAGAATGATCGTTACGCATAAACAGGTTTATGCTGCTGTTGATATTCAATCCGCGGGTGCTGAACGCGTTGCTAAGCCCGGCCTGCCATGCCTGCGAACGGGAGCGGGTCATATACACCGATTCCCAGGGCAAACCGTCGTCGCGCCGATCGTCATTATTCGGTAATTCACGCCGCGAGACATAACGGCCTTCATTGCGGTTATCGGAATAACCCAGGTTGGCATACCACGAGCCGACAGGAACGGAGAACATCACCGAAAGGCTTCGGTAGCAACCATTCACCGCGTCAAATCCGGTACTGTTGGAATTACAGTTGTCGGCCGATAAGGCATTGCGATAAAAGCTCAGTGAAAAGCCATCGTTATAGCTGATTTGCTGGATATTGCCGCGTTGGCCCTGGCTGCCATAAAGGTAGCTAAAGCGTGTGCTGAGTACCCCATCAATGGGGCCGGTATTGAATCCGCGGCTCCAGTCGACGGCGCTTTCCACAAAACGCTGGTTCTTTTTCACCGTTGCGCCGCTGGTGACCGCAAGCGTAGATGTCACCGGCAGGCGAATGCCCGCTTGCGCCACGGCGCTGCGTTCGTCGCTCATATCGTCGTTATCGGTTTCACCGGCCTGCATAAACCACTCGACGCGGTCGAATGGCGTGATGCCGGTGCGGGTAAACGGAACCTGCTCGGTGCGGGTCAGGCGGTTGTTTTCATAAATCGCCAGCGTCACGGTATAGCTCCCGTCCGGAAACGAACGGGTGTCCAGGGTTTGCGCCCCGGCATTAAGATAAAAACTGGCCAGCAGTTGATTGCCTCGGCGGGCGTCGATACGCGCGTCATGGGAAAGCAGCACCGTAATGGGCGTTCCACTGGACTGCTGAACGGGGTTGATCCACGCTCGCGTCGAGCCGGTACGCAGCCCGCGAATTTTTCCAAGCGGTAACTGGCTGAGGTTGATATTGCCGCCCGCCGCGCTGAAGAGATCGCGCGTATCCATTTCCCCTAACTGCACGTAATATTCATGCCACAGATCCTGACGGAACCAGGCGTTGTTGACCGTGATCTCCTGCTGCTGTTGATGGCGAGAGCGCTGCCCAAGCCAGGTCCAGTCGAGGTTAAAATACCCGTCCTCAGTCATGGCCAGCGCGCCATTTCCCTGCACGGTCATCGACTGATAGTTTTCGTCGGCCACGAAATTGATATTTTGCTGGTGGATCAACGCATTTTCAGTATTGCGCGTAGGCTGATACCACTGATTTTCCGCCGTTTGTTTGGGTAGATACTGCCTGTCGAAAAACAGGTTTATGCGCGCGTTGTTCTCGTCATAAATCAGGGCCACGCTTTTGGTGTCGATAAAATCGCAACCCGGCGCGGAACCATTGCTGCTGCAGGCGAGATTGCCGTTACGCGCAAGCGGAGAGGAAAGGGCGCCGGTCACAGAGGCGATCAAGGCAGGATCATCGTTGAACTGACGTTTAATTGCCGCGACAAGCGTTTCCGGCGCCACAAAGGTGACCGTTTCAAGCGTAATATCGGCTTCAAACAGTCCGAGCGACGCGCCATACAGACTGACTTCCGTCCACAGGCGCTGCGTTTTCGCCAGATCTTCAAAACCCGCAGGTACGACGATACTAGCGCTGGCTAATTGAACGGAAGCGGGTAACAAAACGACAAAAAGAAGAGCATTTCTGTGAAAAGCCATGAACGAGCCTCGACGTCATCCTGACATCAGAGGGCAGGCGCCCTCTGATGTACTTCCTTATACGTATTATGGAGTTACGCGCCGCCTTCCGCGGTAGTCGCCTGAGTCAGCATCAGGCTGACCACGCCGCTGTACTGACCAGTTTTCAGAATGCCTTTGGTGGTCTGAGAGATGGTCAGCGGCAGGACCGCAGAACCGTTTTCAACGCTGCCCGGGAAAAGTTCGCTGCCGGTAAATTCTGCATCGGTGGTGTTCAGGGTTTTATCGCCCAGTTTTACGGTCATCGGTACCGTCTCGGCGCCCTCGGCATTGGTCAGATTCGCGGCGCTAACCAGACGGACTTTTACGTTGCTGGTGGCTGAGTTCGACCAGATTTTGGTATTGAGACGGTAGCTTTCCAGCCCACGGCCCGGCAGATATTGCATATCGATGCTGGCTGGTAACGGCGTATTATCGGCTTGGGTCATATCCAACTGGGAATCGACGTTGGCATTAACCGTAATATCCTTCTGAATAGCCATTGCGCTGAACGCAGTAGACATCGCAGCAACGATCATCAGAGGTTTAATATACTTCTTCATTGATATCTCCATATTTATAAACGAGCTCCATTAGCTCTTTAAACAAACCACTCGTGGTTTTGACAGTGATGTCGTGTTATTGCACGACGGGTAAGTCTGCTTCTTCAGCTGTTTTATTAATCCAGTTGAAATAGCGGAATTTATATTTTTGGCCGCGAGCCTTAGCGAGCACTTTTAACTTTCGCTCAGTGTCAGGATAAATGGTCGCGTCTTCTTTAAACCATTGGCATTTATCATTAACATCGCATGCGCCAATTTCTTTCAACGGTACCCGCAACGTGCCATCATTTTTTAATGTTCCTGACGCGGGATTTATTCGCAGGGAAACCAGCGGCTTTTCCGGCGCCAAATGTACCAATGCTCCCCAGATAACGTTAACGCCGAGTTTGGCCGAAGCCGGCGTTCCCGCGGATGGTACGGGCAGAATGCTATCCGGCTGTTTTACACCTTCAAAATAAACGCGCCAGGTACTCTCTTTTTCAGGCGGCGTCAGAGATACCAGCCTCACGATACGTAATGCACCTGCCGCTAAAGCAAATTTTTCAGGAGTGACGACAACGCCTCCGTCTTTCCAGGCTGCCATCTCAACTTCTTTTTCCTGTGGCGTACCCGGATTAAGAATTTTCTTTTGCCTCACCCGAATGAACTGAATATCATCGCTTTTAGAGGCCACTCTGATTTGGGCCGTCCCGGAACTGTCGACGTTAAGTTCCATCGGGTAAACGCTCATATTGGCCTGTGTCATTTCTGCGAAAAATGACATCGACAGGGCAGCGAGATAAAGCGCAGTGGACTTGTTTGCTCTGTTTTTTACTTTCACATTCATTCTGCCTGCTCTGAGTTCATGTACGACTTTAACACCACGACACCGTCTGCTTTCGTATCGCTTCAGGACAGGGAAACTTTAACCGGAACAGCGGGTTGTGAAAATTTGTATTAGTTAACTCAAAAAATACAGTTCTTTATCCTGCAATCCGGGCTTTAAAGTTGTATAGTTAAAAGAAAATGCCAAATCCTAAAGGGCTTAAGAAAATTCCCACTGATGAAAAAATAAGCTAATTCAGAAGGGTTTTCTTGCCTGCTGTTACAAGGATTAAAAGCAAGCGGCAACAGATGAGAGTGAAATATGTTTTTTATATGCAACAATTCGTTGTTATTTGATCCTGAAGCTCACACAATAAGTGTTGTTGGACAACCTGAATCCGTATTAACGCTTTCGGCACCCGCCGTGCGTCTGTTACAGGAGTTTATTCGTCATAAAGGAAGCGAACTCAGCCGTGAGGAGTTGATTACCCGCGTATGGCAAGAGTTTGGTTTTACGCCCTCGGGAAATAATCTCAACAAAGCGATAAGTGAGTTACGCAAAAGTTTCCAGGCGTTGGGAGAACATCATGAATTGATTGTGACCATACCGCGATATGGTTTTCGGTTTGATGCGGATGTTATTTTTCAACCTGCGCAAAACAATTACGTCAGCGAACCTCAACCGAAGACACAAAAAACTGAAAAGTGGCAGCAGCGACCGCGTCTGAAATGGTGGCTGGTATTTACGGCATTATTAGCGTCGGTATTCGGCATTGGTATAATTATTCGCCAGCAGCAGAATATAACGACTCCGCTAAAGCTAAAGCCCATTGAGCAAAAAATTGCAAAATGTAGCATCTGGCTTATTAACGATCATGGGCGACCGCTGGTGCTATCTAAATTAGCCGCGTTGCTGGATAAAAACAACGTGGCGTGCCAGCGAGAAGAGTACAGCGTCTATTATTTCAGCGCTCGTTTTTCCCTTGTCGCAGCGGATGAAGTGTTTATCGGCGCATGCCCGGTCAATAAAGACAGTTTGTGTAAAACCATTCGTTATAAAAGCGGGGCTGAGAAATGAAAATTAAACTCATCGGCGGCCTCAGTATTTTTCTGTTAGGTGGCGCACTGGCGCTTTATTATTGTTCCACCGGTGTTGGTAAGCAGGATGTACTGGCCTGCAGTACAGTGTTTAATTTTACGCGCAACGAAGGTAAGGCCAGTGAAGTGCGGGTTAATACCGTTGCTCAGTTCTATTTTCACCGCGACGGCACTGGCCTGACAGCCTATAAAGGAGCAGCCTGGGCAAATGGCCAGAGCATGATCGTCGACAGAGACGTCGATTTTGTCTGGTCGCGGCGGGAGGATGATAAAGTGGTGGTATTGAGCTACACCAAAACCTGGCGCAGGCACAATGACAACACGCCGGATGAGCAATGGGGAAGCTTCGCCAATCCAACCGCGCGTTACTATCTGACCATCTCCGAGGTTTCGCCATCGGTGTGGCTGATCCAGGACCGACATTATCCCACTTATATATGCCGGGGTGATTAACGCATAAACGAAGGAGAATACCGGTGGTATTCTCCTTTTACGCACAGAGAATCTGCCGACAAGGGAAGGGCGAGAATAAGGGAAAGCGAGAGCGTTAGCAGAAGGATTCAGCCCGGATTTTAGAACATGCCGTTGCCGCTGGCGGTTTTTGGCGGGACGTTTTGGGTAACATCCCAATGTTCAACGATTTTGTGCTGTTCGTTAAGGCGGAAGATATCCACGATAGCCCGCGTAACGCCAGGTTCACGACCGGTCACTTCAACGTGCAAGATCACGTTATCTCCGTCGACAAACGCCTGCTTAATTTCGCTGTGCGAGTCGGGATATTTACTCTTCAGAAAAGCGATAAACTGCTCGAAGCCTTCCACGCCATCTTTTGCCATCGGGTTATGCTGTACATAACGATCCCCGAGATATGGCCTGGCGGCGGAGAAGTCTTTATCGTTCAAAGCTTTATTATAAAAATCAATTACATTCTTTTTATTCAACAGTTCACTTTCACTATTGCCCGCAAAAACGGCGGGCGTCAGAGCGAAAAACAATGAAAGGGCAACGATAGGTTTTTTCAGCATTGATCCTCCTGCGATGGTTTTGATGTCAGGTGCCAGGCCTGACAGGTGACTCCCAACGAACTTAACAGCCAGTTGGGTTGGTAGTTGATTGAGGTAATTCTTTCTGAACAAAATGGCATCTTGAATTTGCGGCATCGACTCGTTTAGATCAAGTTGCTTGTTCAATTAAGAAGGGGTGGTTCAAATCGTTAGGTCATAGGCTGATGAGGACATCGGTACGTGTGATTAAATGAATTTAACATAATATACATTATGCGCACTTACATGGCGTGCGGCGGATAACGGTGTTTAACGTTGTGCATTACTGTGGTTCTTGCTGGCCTGTGCTTGTTCCGTTCTCGTAGCTATCCAATCAAACTAAATGTTCCCCGGGAATTTTTGCTCATGTGGCGTGGATAAAACCCGACTTCACCTGTTTTTTTAGCATTGGTGTAGCCTACACCCATTTTGCTATTCCAGCGTTCACCTTTCCAGGTCGCATCCAGCGCAAAATGCCAGGCATTATTGTCAAAATCCCGTTTGCTCGCAGGCATTGCGCGGTAACTTTCCATGGCATGGGTGCCGTATACCTGAGTGCCTATCGTTAGCTGCGTATCAGGTCGAAACTGCGTAAACAGCAGGTGCCGTTGCAGGTAGTTTTTACTCTCACCATAAGCATACTGTGCATCAAAATTTTTCCCCCGCCAAAGAATTTCTCCGCTTGCCAGGTGGCTAATATATTCACCGGTATTAGTCTGAAATCGCTTTTTATCTGGTGAGTTTCTATCCATGGAATTTTCAAGCCAGGCCCCTCTTATGGTAAATGGGCCGTAGCTTACAGCACTGCTTACGCCGGAATACGTTGTTGGAGAAAGCCGGTTGGACGTTGAAATAACGCCATAATTTTTCAGCATCTGCCATCCCCAGCGTGCGTTTAACTGAGCCCCAGAAAGCGTGTAGTTAAGCTTCACGTTACGTTGGCCGAACTTTGAATACCCTTCGGCGTTGCTTTTTTTGTTACCTGTACCATTATTATAAAGCACGCCGCGGGAGTTGAAATAGTCGCTGGCGCCCAACTTTATCGCACTATAATATGATACATCGAAGCCGATAATATCGGATAAATAACCAGACTGGTATTCTGCTGAAAATCCCTGCCCCCAGGCGTTGTGTACATGTTTAGGATTGGCATTTTCCTCCTTAAGATATTTCCAGTAATTCTTTGCAGAGACAGTGAGCTGTGAGTCAGTAAAAAAAGGATCTTCAAAAATAGCGTCTGTAGCGGCCCATACAGGCGTAACCAGCCCGCACGCTATTAACGCGGCAGTTATATTTTTAAACATTTTTATTTCCTGAGAAAAGATCCGCCATAGCATATTTATGGCGGAAAACTAAACTGTCAGATTATTTATGGTTTAGTGAAACCTTGCCTGCTTCAACGTATTTCATGGTGCCAATTTCTGGCACACTGTATTTACCATCGTGATAAGTGATTTTCACCACCGCAGCATTCGACAATGGCAGATTTTTGGCCGGGTCGTCCGTCAGATCGGAAATCATTATCTGAATCGCGGTACCTGAAGAAATGGCCAGAATATTTTTATCACCCTCTTTTTGGGCATTTTCTACCATAGTTGCCAGCGCAGCTTGTGTCCGCACTTTTACTTGCTCATAGTCTTCCGCTAGCTGTTTTGGATCGGACTTGGCCAGCGCGTTCTGACTTTCCCTTACCGAGAGCGTGCCTGCTTTCATCGCCTTAATAAGCGCTTCACTGTCCGTCATTCCAAGTGCGTGTGCGCCTGCATTGGCCATATCGACATTATAACCGCCTTCAAAACCACCAAAAAACGCCTCTCGCAGGCCTGTCATTTCTGTTAAATGATAATCCGTTACGCCAGCCTGTTTAAGTATCACTGCCATAGTTTCGCGCTGCCGTCCGGCATCGCTGGAATAATAACGATCAAACTTTATCCCTTTGAGTCCCTCACCTAAATATTGAGCAACCTGCACCCCATCCTTGGTCAATGGGGAATCAATCCAACCTTGCACGCGGTCAAACGAATTAAGCAGCGTTTTCCCATGGCGCGCAAAATAAATATTGATGACCTCCTGCTGGTCATTTTTATCGTTAGTGTTCGCCATCAGCAGTGGGCTGGTAATGGCAGCAACTGCCATTAAGACACCCAGATATAATTTTTTCATTTTAAAGAATCCTTTTTCATAGCCAAAAAAAAACCTACGTACTCTTCAGCGCCCTGGCATGCAGGTGGAGAAGAAAACGTAGGTTTTGCCTGTTGATACAGTAACAATCCAGCTATTACGGACCCTATCACTAATGCTTTTGAATTGCACTTAATCTATAACGATGATTTATGTAAATGTGATCCTCCTCATATCAACCGTATTCCCATCTGGACGTTAATATCTGCAGTACGTATTTTAAATTCTCTTGGGGTTGTTACTGTTTCAGGCAAAACCTAAGGCCGTTTCTGTACTCGTTGCAGGAGCGGCCTTAGGTTTTTTTTTGCATTTTAGTTACCCTCATGAATAACAGGAGTTACGATAAACAAGTCATGTATTGCCGTTGCGCTGGTCTCTGCATTCGCCTTTACCGCAAGCGCCGCGCCGCTAAAAATTTTGATTGTCAACGACGATGGTTGCGAATCCCCGGGCAGTATTTCGCTTCAGGAAAAACTCATGCAAAAAGGTTTTGAGGTGTGGATGGTTGCTCCAGCCACCAATCAGAGCGGCATCGGTTCGGCCATTACATTCAAAACGGGTAAAATCTTTGATGTAAAGAAGGCTGCTGATAAACGCTACTGTTTCCCGGGCACACCCGCCGATGCGGTTGATTTTGGCTTACGGGGACTACTCACTAATAATCAGCCGGACCTGGTTATCTCTGGTGTCAACGATGGCCCTAATACCGGAATGGCTCAGGTCAATTCAGGGACGGTAAGTGCGGCAGCCAGGGCTGTACGTTATGGTTTGCCGGCGATTGCGGCCAGCATTGGGTATATCTTTACCGAAGATGAAATGAAGAATAAATGGCCAAGCACACATAAATATTGGCCTGATGCGGTGGATTATGTTGTTGAGGTTGTTGAGACGCTGAATCGTAATCATGTTCCTGGTTCACCTTTAGTGCCTAAAGGATCGGGCTTAAGCATTAACTATCCGCCGCTGCCAAAATCAAAAATTAAAGGTGTACACTATATCGAAAATGAGATGTTCCCTACCCCACAGATTGGTTATGATATTTTACCTGATGGACGCGCTAAACAAACCATCAATCCGGAATCATTAAAGACAGTAGAGAATGACACCGATTCCGGCTGGCTTAATAAAGGTTATATCACCTATAGCCTCTTTGATGGGGCAATGAACGCGCCGCAATTTCAGGCGCAATATGAAGAACTGCTGAATAAATAATTCACCAGTTTATTTCACAACTTTGTACCATCCACTTCGTTCCTGCCGGCGACACACTAAATCGCTGGCAGGCGATGTTTTCAATTTTTCATCACCGCCTAATTATATTGCTTAAGCCCTCATCCGTACTGTACGACGCGTACCGCTTCAATATCAGGTAAATACTTGATTGAGTTCAAAAGTTAGTCTGTTTCGGACTATTCCTGGTTGTTTATGTTTTTTTTAACATCTAACCTCATTTTTCTATAATTCCACAATTCACGTAGCGAGCAGCTCATGACCTTCCCCGCACATTCTTCAAATCTGCCCGACTATGGGTTTGCTCGTAGCCTGGGACTAGCCTCTGGGAGTGATTTTGATTTTACCGCGCTGGCCGCACAACTGGACTGCTCCCGTGATTTCTCTCAAGCCGGGATAATCTATTCCGACGGAATGAATCGCTGGCTTGTGCGCCCTTCACGTAGAATCGCCACACCAAACCAAAGTTGCGTTAGCCATGTTATCGTGACAAAAATTGCATCTTCGACGCCGCACAATGCCGCAAAAGCCACGATCAAAACGCTACAAGCACCGTCGCTAGCTAATGAAATTACCTCCACGGCTATAGCCTGCGGCGCTGCCGTGGTCACTGTCTTTTTAGCGCTTGGAGCTGGCGCGGCCATCCCCCTCACCGCCGGAGCCTCAGGCGTGGTGGCAGCAATGATCACTGCAGGTGGTGTGGCTACCGGTTTACAGTGTTTTATCGGTAGCGGACGTCTGTTAGCTATCGGTATCGGCCATGAGGAGGATATTGCCTGGCTTGACAGCCAGGACTGGTATACCGCAACCTCAACAGCCTTGGATATCGTTTCTTTAGCTGGCGCTGGGGCGGGTTTAAAAAGTACCATTGCAACATATAAATTAATGAAAGCCAGTTCCTCCTCCGGGGCGATAAACTGGCTCAAAAGTCTGAGCCGGGCCGAACGTAAGCGTATTACAGAAGAAATCATCCGCGCCCAAAATCCAGGAATTTCTAACGGTGGAATTAAGGCGGCCATGCAGGCGCAGCTTTACCCTAAGCGTTTCCCGTCTGAGGCAATACAGCGTTCTTTGCAGCGCGAATTAACGAATGCGGTTATTAATACCTCAGCCTTCGCGGGGAGCGCGCTCACCGGAACAATACGCCATCCGCAAAATGTGTCGCAATCCGGTAAGTACGTCATCGGCGTTATACAGTCGTTCTCATTTTAGATAGTTAAAGCACTCGGCATAATGAAATATATTAATGACAGTCTCAAACTGGGCACCATCGTTGAGCAAAGGATAAAGGAGCAGGATGCTAAGCAGTTAGAGTCCGCGAAAATGTACTTGATGGAGCGTATGGGAACCCCTGTCGGTTTGCATACGGCTGGCGTGCCTTTTATTTTAAGCGCGCTGTTAAGCGTAATAAGTTTTGCTATGCCGCAGCTAACGCTTTGGGGAGCCATCTTTCAGTGGTTTTCCTGGCCCGCGTATGCTGTTTTTGCTGGTATCATCCCCACAGGTTTACTCTACTGTCTGCTGATCTTCCCGTCGATGACGCTGTTCTCTCGAGGTTTTCTGGCCGCGCTTAAGTTTTATCTGGGCCTGATTTTCCTGACCGCCGCGCTCGCCGCGGGAAATCTTATTTACGCATTCATTTCGGTATTCATATTTGGTGGGCATGCCGGTTTGCTTATAAGCGCTTTGGTTGGTGTATTGTTTAGCGCTGGGAGCATCAAACTCATTAACAGCGCTCTGTTTGTAAAAACCTCAGCATTTTATTTACATAATCGAGTTTGGCGCTGGCAATTAAAACATCATGTACAAAACACAGTATGATAAAAATCCTCTGCTGGCTCATACTCACACTGCTAAGCGCAACGGGGCTTGGCGCCTGGTTTCTTCAACAGCAATATGACGCGCGCTCCGCCGACTTCCGCATCCTGTATCGAGAAATCACGGTAAAGGTGTCGCAGCACGATGCCATCATTCCCCTGCTTCCGGCCGGTCAAAATGCCGCCGAAGTCCAGCAGATCCTGCCGCAGATCGTGCAATGGCGCCGCTATGATTCCCTGGAGCCGCGACGCCCTATCGTCGCGCAAAGCCCCGCACGCTACTGGCTGAATCTTCCGGGCATCTCCCTGCTGATTGATTTGAACACCCTACTTAACAGTCTCAATGAGAAAAAGACATTCAAACATCTTGCCATTCGTTGGGACGGTACCACGTTGTTTGAGGAAGGTACCGCCTCTGCCAACACCTGGTGGCGTTGGGAGAAAACTGTCGCCAGCCCAACACAACCTCTGCTAATTAGCGCAGGTGATAACCCGCAATGGCATCAACTGCCGTGGTGGCTGATGCTTTCACCGGCCCTGTTCTGGGCGGTGATTATCTATCTTGTTAATCAGTATCGAACCAATAAACGCCGACGGGATATCGCCGATTTACGCTCTCGCTATGGCGAACTCACTCGCCTTAACACCATGGGCGAGCTGGCCGCTGGTATCGTGCATGAGCTTAATCAACCTTTAACCGCCATCATGAGCTATAACCAGGCGGCAGTGCGCCTGATTAAAAAAAACGATCCCGTAAAGATCCCCGAACTGCTTGAGGCCTCAGTGTTGCAGATAAAACGCATTGACGCCCTGCTCAGCCAGTTTCGTCTCAAGCTCACTAGTAAGCGCGCCGAATATCAGCCGGTGGACCTTCCGTCTCTGTGGCTACGCGTTTGCGAATTGCTTGATAACGAGATCAGCGCGGGGAAAGTTCGCGTCTCGAGCCATTTTCCGTCGAACCTACCCGCGCTTCCAGCGCCGCCGCTATGGGTAGAGCAAATTCTGCATAATATCGTGAGCAATGCCATTCAGGCGCAAAGCGCAAATGCCCCAGGTAGCGCTTGGATCCATCTGCAAGCTGAGCGAGTCAATAACGGTATCGCCTTAACTCTTACTGATGGCGGACCAGGGTTATCGTCTGAAGCGCTGGAGCAGGTATTTATACCGTTTTATACCACCCGTACTGATGGCGTTGGACTCGGCATGGCACTTGCGGATACCCTTGTTCAGCGTCTTAATGGCACGATAGAAGCGAGCAATATCACCGGACAAGGCGCCTGCTTCCGGTTATGGTTTCCGCTGCGTAATGAGGAGAAGTAATGGAGCAGTATATCTGGTTAATTGATGACGATGCGGCAATACGCGATTCATTAAGTCTGCTGCTCTCAACCGTTGGCTGGCAGACGCAGGCGTTTGATAGCGCACACGCTTTTCAACATCAGGCAGGGAATCTCGCCGAATTAACCGGTTGTATGCTGCTGGATATTCGCATGCCGGGGAAAACCGGGTTGACGCTGCTCGATGAGTGGCGCCAGTTAGGTCTAACCTTACCGGTTATTATTATGACCGGACACGGTAATATTGATTTATGCCGTCGCGCCTTCAAAAATGGCGCATTTGAATTTTTAACCAAACCCATTGATGCCGACCTGTTATTCGAAGTGGTTGGCGAAGCGATGGCGCAGCAAAGCGCGCACCTCGAACAACAACAGAAATTACTGCCGCTGCAGGAAAAACTCGCCACCCTAACCGCACGCGAGCATGAAATGCTCCATCAGCTGATCCAGGGCTACTCCAGTAAAGAAATTGCCCGTATATGTTCACTCTCGCCGCGTACCGTCGAAGCGCATCGCGCCAATATTTTTAGCAAGCTTGAAGTTAACTCGCTGCCCAAACTGTTGAAGATTTACGCTGATGTCGCCAGCGCGTCTAAGTAAAAATACCTGGTACGTTCGGTATTCGCGGCAATAGTCGCCATGCTCCCTGCCCTCTAGTATTGCCCTATCGCCACTCAACACGACGGAGCATCACTATGAAACGTATCCTTCTAAGCGCCATCCTGCTCGGCAGCCTGGTCACTACCGCAAGCGCCGCCACGGGCGTTCTCAGCCAGAAAAATTTGTCAGTGGAGCTCGCGGATAAAATCACGCAAAGCACGCTACAGTCCTGCGCCAAAGACAGCTACAACGTCGCCGTTACTGTGGTCGACCGTGCCGGTACGCCGCTATTAATGAAGAGAATGGATAATGCCGGCCCGCACACCGTCGAAGCGAGCCGTATGAAAGCGTTCACCGCGCTAACCACTAAAAATGCCACCAGCAATGTCATGAAAGGTTCTCAGTCTAACGCTGGGGCCGCGAACCTGCGTGATATACCAGACTTCCTGCTGTTAGCTGGCGGAGTGCCGGTTAAGATGGGAGATCAGGTCATTGGCGCGGTTGGCGTCGGCGGCGCGCCGGGGGGAAATTTCGACGAAGCTTGCGCGATGGCCGGGTTGAAATCTATCGAAGGCGAACTTAACCAGGGCTAACCCAAAGCGGGTAGACTATTGCTACCCGCTTTGCCATAGCGTGTTACCGACTCACATGCTGCATGGCGTTTTGCTCAACCGCCCCACTTATCTTCTTCGCCCGACTTTCTTGACCAAAGAAGGTCAGTATCGCGATAATGATCGCCACCGTACCGGCAACGATTGCCATCGCCAGCCCATAGTTCTGTCCATGGTGTTCCGCAATCGTCGCCTGTAAAGTCGCATTAACCGAAGCGATAAGATTACCCAGTTGATACACAAAGCCCGGCAGCACCGCCCGGGTATTCGCGGGAACCAGTTCATTTAGATAGGTCGGGACCACGCCCCAGGCGCCCTGAACCATAAACTGCATCAGGAATGCGCCGATTCCCAGCATCAGTGAACCGCTAGCGAATGCCCACAGCGGGATAACCGGTAGCGCCAGCAGCGAGGCGGTAATAATGGCCTTTTTACGGCCAATCTTCTCGGAAAGCGAACCGAACAGCACCCCGCCGATGATCGACGCAATATTGTAAGTGACCGCAATAATACTGATCGTTTTCGGATCAAAGCCATGCTGCACTTTCAAAAATACCGGATACAGATCCTGGGTGCCGTGGGAGAAGAAGTTGAACGCCGCCATCAGTACCACCAGATAACAGCACAATTTCCAGTGCGTTTTCAGTACCGGCAGTAGCGCCGTGCTCTCCTTTTTCGCCCGTGACGCTAGCCATACCGGTGACTCCTGCACGCAAAACCAGATAAACGGCAGCAGCAAAATAGGCGCTGCGCCGATAACAAACATCCCGCGCCAGCCGAGTAAATCAAATAGCAGCCCATAAGCGACGGCGGCAATCAGATAGCCAAACGGATAACCGGCCTGGAAAATTCCCGACATTAGCCCGCGGGAACGGTCCGGGATAGTTTCCATTGACAGCGACGACGCCACGCCCCAAATACCGCCCATCGCCACGCCATATAGCACTCTTAAAACCAGAAAAATTGTTAATGAGGGCGCCGCGGCAGACAGCAGCTCGAATATCGAAAAGAAGATGATATTCAACATCAAGATCGGCTTACGGCCATATTTCTCGGCGAGCCGTCCAAAAATGAGCGCGCCGATAGGCCGTACGGCAAGCGTCAGTAATATCGCCAGCGTGACCTTTTCCAGCCCAACGTGAAACGTCTGGGCAATGTCACTCAGTAAGAATACAAGGAGGAAAAAATCGAAGGCATCAAGTGTCCAGCTTAAGAAGCTGGCAATGGCGGCATTGCGCTGTAGTGAAGTCCAGCCTAACATCGTGTTATCCCTATCCTGGCACAGCGGCCTGGAGATGTAGCAGCTACCCGAATGAACATGCAGGGCCAACTGCATATGTAAATGTAAAGTTTCTTAAGTTACCCATATGTTAAATACACCCAATAATCGTATGGCCGCAAGTTAATTAGCATGCTAATTTGTTTCAAATTAAGTATATGTCCCCTGATATTCCGCGCTGGCAGAATGTATAGCATTTGATATACGGCTGTTCTACAATGAGCTGTATACCAATTGCTATACAGGAAAAGAAGATGAAATCAGATATCCAACTCAACATCCGGGCGAAGGAGTCCCAGCGGGCGCTGATTGATGCGGCCGCTGAAATTCTGCACAAATCGCGGACCGACTTTATCCTTGAGATGGCCTGCCAGGCGGCAGAAAACGTTATTCTCGACCGTCGGGTGTTTAACTTAAGCGATGAGCAATACGCCGAATTTATCGACATGCTGGATGCGCCGGTTGAAGCTAACCCCGCTCTCGATAAATTGCTGGCGAGAAAGCCGCAATGGGAAAAGTAAGCGCGCCTGCACCGCTATCCTCATACCATCAGATTGCGGAATTTTGTTGCGGAGAAACGGTTCTCGATCAATGGCTAAAACAGCGAGGAATGAAAAACCAGGCTCAGGGCGCCGCGAGAACCTTCGTGGTCTGCAAGGAAGATAGCCACCAGGTGGTGGGGTTTTATTCGTTGGCAACCGGCAGCG
Source organism: Klebsiella sp. K-3 (assembly GCF_051207495.1). Taxonomy (NCBI): domain Bacteria; kingdom Pseudomonadati; phylum Pseudomonadota; class Gammaproteobacteria; order Enterobacterales; family Enterobacteriaceae; genus Klebsiella; species Klebsiella sp. K-3. Next base: position 190,376 of record NZ_JBPNXF010000002.1, read on the forward strand.
TTAATCACACGGAAGCCACTGGCGGCCTGCGGCGTAATATGCCCGATCCTATCCCGGTCATCATTCTCGCCCGCCTGGCGATCGACTGCGCTTTTCACGGACAGGGGCTGGGGGCTGATCTACTCCATGATGCGCTGTTACGCAGTTATCGCGTTGCCGAAAATGTTGGCGTACGTGCCCTGATGGTCCATGCCCTGACCGATAGCGCGAAACGATTCTATCTACACCACGGATTTAAAGCCTCAACCACCCAGGAACGCACTCTTTTCCTCGCGTTGCCTAAATAACTCCACCTTTCGTCATTTTCTCTACCACACTTACCTTTCAGTTCGGGAATCACACCAAAGGAAGGATAACGATGAAGAAAGTGGCGATTGTCGGCGTTGGGCCGACCGGGATCTATACTTTTCATTCCCTGGTTGAACGGGGTGAGCCGCTGGAGATAGTGCTCTACGAGCAGGGTGAAGAGGCTGGCGTCGGAATGCCTTATAACGATGAGCATAACTCAGCGCAAATGCTGGCGAATATCGCCAGTATCGAAATTCCCCCCATCAATATTACCTATCTGACGTGGCTACAAAATCAGAGCGAAGACTGGCTCACCCGGCATGGCATTGAGCGTGAGGCCTTACATGAGCGGCAATTTTTACCGCGCGTGATCCTCGGCGACTATTATCGCGATCGGTTCCTGGCGGTGTTGGAGAAAGCAAGGTTAGCGGGTTTCAACGTTAGCGTGCGCGAGTCCTGCGAGGTGACCGATCTCCAGGCGGAACAGGATGGCGTCAAACTGTGGGTTAACCATGCGCCCACAGCGGAACGCGCGGATTTTGCCGTTATCGCCACCGGACATCTCTGGCCGCAGGACGATGATTCCCCCCGCGAATATTATCCCAGCCCCTGGAGCGGTCTGATGCAGGCGCAGATCGCGCCGTGTCGGGTCGGTATCATGGGAACTTCACTCAGCGGTATTGATGCCGCCGTCGCCGTCGTCATTCAGCATGGCCATTTTTCGGCTGACGCCGATGAGAGCGTCCATTTTCGGCTGAATGACGCGAGCCATAAACTCCACATCACACTGATGTCGCGAAATGGCATTCTGCCCGAGGCCGATTTCTACTGCCCCATCCCCTATGAACCGCTGGAGATAGTCACCCATCAGGCGCTGGAAGCGGCCATCGCTGAGGGGAGCGAGGGATTGCTGGATCGCGTATTCCAGCTTATCGTCAAAGAGCTGGAGCTCGCCGCGCCGCAATGGTGCAGGCAGATAGGCTTGCGCCAGTTGACCGCGGATACGTTCAGCGACGCCTGGTTTATCGATAGAAAACGACACGATCCCTTCGCCTGGGCACATGTCAATTTGCAGGAAGTGGAACGCAATAAACAGCAACAGCATACCGTGCCGTGGCGGTATACCATTCTTCGTCTGCATGAAGTCATTGAGACGATTACGCCGCATCTTGATGAACGCGACCGTGAACGCTTTAAAACAGGGCTCGCCCGGATATTTATCGATAATTACGCGGCCATTCCGTCGGAATCGATTCGCCGTCTGCTGGCGTTACGGGAGGCCGGGGTTATTAGTATTTTGCCGCTGGGGTCCGATTATCAACTGGAGGTTCAACCACAGCTGACGGTCATCCACCACCATAACCAACGCAGCGAATTTGACGTCTTTATTGACGCCAGAGGCCAAAAGGCGCTGAAGAGTAAAGACATCCCTTTCCCGACGCTGCGCCAGCAGCTTCTCGCCTGCGGTGATGAAATCCCGGATATCGGTGATGACTACACCCTGCAGGCGCCAGCGTGCGCTCGCGGCCGCATTGCCTTCGGCGCGCTGCCGTGGCTGATGCATGACCGTCCTTTCGTTCAGGGGCTCGTCGCCAGCGCGGAGATCGGCGCCGCAATGGCCAGAGCGGTTTCACAGCAGGCCAGCGGACATCGGCGTAAGCTGTGGTTCAGTCATGATTGGTGATCCATTAGCATGCGATTAACAACTAACAGCCTCTTAAGCGCAACAACGGAAAAGAGGCCGTCATTCAGGCATGTTACAACTAAAGGTTATCAGGCAGCACAACTCTTACGAGGTACATATGAGTCAACTATTTAGCCCTGCGCGCATTGGTAAACTGGAGCTGGAAAACCGTATTGTCATCGCCCCGATGTGTCAGTATTCCGCCGAAAACGGCAAGGCGACCGCCTGGCACCGCATTCATCTCGGACAGCTGGCTTTTTCCGGCGCCGGTTTGGTGATTATTGAAGCCAGCGCCGTCGAGCCTGCGGGCCGCATTTCCCCGGCGGACGTCGGCTTGTGGGACGATGAAACCGAAGCCGCCCTGTACCGAGTGCTGGAAGATGTTCGCGCCTATTCAACAACCCGCATCGGTATCCAGCTGGGACATGCCGGGCGCAAAGCCTCCGTCGCTGCACCCTGGCTTGGCGGCGGTCAGCTGACGCTGGATAACGGCGGCTGGCAAACCGTCGCCCCATCCGCGCTGGCATTTCATGACGGCGACCGGGCGCCAAAAGCGCTGAGCCATGACGATCTGGCGCGGCTTAAGCAAGCCTTTGTTGATAGCGCGCGGCGCGCCGAACGCCTGGGAATTGAACTGATAGAACTGCATGCCGCGCACGGCTACCTGCTGCATCAGTTCCTCTCTCCGTTGAGCAACCAGCGTACAGATGAATACGGCGGTTCACTGGAAAACCGCTTACGTTTCCCGCTGGAGGTTTTCCAGGCAATACGGGAGGCGGTCAGCGAAAATATCGCCGTCGGCGTGCGACTTTCGGCGACAGACTGGGTAGACGGCGGTTGGGATACCGCGCAATCCATCGTCTTTAGTCAGCAGCTTGAAGCACTGGGTTGCGACTATATTCACGTCTCCAGCGGCGGGTTGTCGCCGCAGCAGGCGATTCAGGTCGGTCCTGGCTATCAATTACCGTTCGCCCATGAAATCCGCCAGCAGGTTAACGTTCCGGTCATTGGCGTAGGGTTAATTACCGAACCGCAGCAGGCTGAAGATGCACTGCAAAACGGCGACGCCGATCTGATTGCCATCGCCCGCGCAGCGCTCTACAACCCACACTGGCCGTGGCAGGCTGCGGCGGCTCTGGGGGCCCAGGTTAGCGTGCCGCCGCAATACCTGCGTTCAGAACCGCATGGGCTGAAAGGCACATTAAAAGCTAATCGCTGAAGCTTAACGATATGAATGATAGCGGCGCATCAGCGCCGCTAGATTACGGCAGGGTTAATCGCGGGTTTGTACCCAGAACGCGTGGATGAGACCAGGAATGTAGCCCAGCAAGGTCAGAATTATATTCAGAATGAATGCCCAGCCGAAACCTTTACCCAGCAGTACGCCAAGCGGCGGCAGGATGATAGTAAATACGATTCTCCAGAAACCCATACACTCTCCATACAAACAAAATTAACGACTTAAAAAAGAGACCTCGTCTCTAAGCATAGTTATTCTACCTGATGCCGCCACGTTAGCCGCCCCTTTTACCCGATTTTACGCATCTTGTAATGAGTATTGCGTCAGCGAGTGCAATTCATCCGATGTATGGTTTTGTGAGTTCGATCATGTCCCCCTCACCGCATTGTCGTTATCCTTAATCTAGCTTGTATGGTAGTAGACTATAAACAACGCGGTAAGGAAAAGTTTTCATGCAAATGACGATGCGCTGGTTTGGACCAGACGAAGATAAAGTCACTCTTGAGCAGATCCGTCAGGTTCCGGGGGTGGAAGGTGTGGTCGGCGCGCTGTACGACGTTCCGGTTGGCGAAGTCTGGCCACGGGAGAAAATTAAGGCGTTAGTCGAGCAGGCCCACGCTAACGGCCTGACGATGGAAGTTATCGAAAGCGTGAATATTCACGACGCGATTAAAATCGGGCTGCCGGAGCGCGATCGCTATATCGCCAACTATCAGCAAACTATCCGTAACCTCGCCGCATTTGGCGTTAAGGTCATTTGCTACAACTTTATGCCGGTTTTCGACTGGATGAAAACCGACATGAACTACCGGCTGGCGGACGGGTCGCTGACGATGGCTTTTGAAAAAGCCGGCATCGATAAAACGCTGGAACAGGTCGTTACGGAAGTGCTCAGCAACGCCAACGGCTATGCCCTGCCGGGCTGGGAGCCCGAACGTTTAGCGCAGGTACAGACGCTATTCGACAGCTATAAAGCGGTCGATGACGACAAACTGCGAGAAAATCTGCTCTATTTCCTGGAGAAAATTATCCCGGTCTGCGAAGAGGTCGGCGTGAAAATGGCCATTCATCCTGACGATCCGCCGTACTCTATTTTTGGTCTGCCGCGCATTATTAAAAACCGCGACGATCTCGACTGGTTGTGTCGCGCGGTGGATTCACCGGCAAACGGTATTACCTTATGTACCGGCTCTATTGCCGAGGAGCCGCAAAATAACGTTTATCAAATCCTCGCGGAATTCAGCCAGCGCGGGCGCATTCATTTCGCTCATGTCAGAAATATTAAAATCATAAAAGACAAAGATTTCTACGAATCGGCGCACCCTACCCGCTACGGCTCGCTCGATATGTACCGGGTGATGCAGGCGCTGCACGACAACGGCTTCGACGGCTATATTCGTCCCGATCATGGCCGTTTTATCTGGGGAGAAACCGGCCGTCCGGGATACGGTTTATACGATCGCGCGCTCGGCGCCACTTACCTACTGGGATTATGGGAAGCGCTGGAAAACCAGCACGCCTGATCCGCTCGTCACCCTGGTGCCGGAGCTCTCCGGCACTGAAAATAATAAAATCTCTGTTGGGAGGATGCCATGTCTCCAGCCCTGGCACTGCTATGGGTGGTGGTCGGTATTGCGCTACTGGTCATCATGAATCTGAAATACAAAGTTCACAATATTTTCGCCTTATTAATTGCCGGCCTGTTTGTCGCCATTATGGAAGGTGTGCCCCTCGATAAAATCGTCTCGATGGTTCAGCAAGGACTGGGCGGAATAATGGGACACCTGGCGCTGATCATTATATTCGGCGCTATCATCGGCAAATTTATGACCGAATCCGGTGCCAGCCAGCAGATTGCCGATACGGTAATCAGACGTTGCGGTACCCGTTATCTGGCGGTCGGCTTGATGTTTATCGGCGTCATCTTCGGCATCGCCATGTTTTATGAAGTGGCGTTTTTGATTGCCATGCCGCTGGTTCTCAACATCGCCAGCAAAGCCAATATCCCGTGGATGAAACTGGTTATACCGACGGTCGTCGGCGCCACCATGGGCCATAGTTTATTTCCGCCACAGCCGGGGCCGGTTGCATTAGTCAGTGCCTTCCAGGCGGATATTGTTCAGGTTTATCTGTACGGCATTATCGTGATAGTCCCGGCGCTGTTCTGTGCGGGGATCCTGTTACCCGCCTGGCTTCCAGGTATCCGCGAGATGAAGCTGAATGCCATGATTAAACCGCAGGAGGAGAAACCTGCCGAGGCGCTGCCGTCGTTTGCGGTCAGCATTGCCATTCCGCTGATCCCCGCGATATTAATGATTGCGTCTTCTCTGATTCAGTCGCTGTTTGGCGCGGCCTCTTCTGCGGCAAAATTCTTCCAGTTCCTCGGTAGCGCGGAAATTAGCATGCTGCTGGCGACCGGCGCCGCAATCTGGCTGCTTGGCTGCCGCCGCGGTATGAACGCTGTTCAGGTTAACCACTGCGTAACGGATTCGGTCGCCAGAATTGCCAACGTCCTGTTCGTCATCAGCGCCGGCGGCATTCTTAAACAGGTTATTATCGATTCCGGCGTCGGCGACCATATCGTCACGATGATGAGCCACGTCCCGCTGTCGCCGTTTATCATCGCCTGGCTGATTACGGCTATTATTCGTATTCTTACCGGCCAGGGCGCCGTGGCGGCAATTACTTCAGCCGGGATTGTTTCGCCAATGGTTACCGCATTTCATCTTAATCCAGCGCTGATGTGCCTGGCGGTGGCCTGCGGTAGCAATACCATTACTTTGATGTATGACGGCGGGTTTCTGCTATTTAAGGAAACGTTTGGTATCTCGATGCGCGATACCTTTAAGACCTGGGGCTTACTGGAGCTAATCAACTCGGTGGTGGGTCTGTTGATGGTGTTATTACTGAGTCTGTTTATTTCCTGATAAAATACACCGCGGCGAGAATGGTATCGCCGCGGTAGCAGTCCAGTATATTACTGCTGGCTGGCCGGCGCCTGCTGCGCTGGCGCTTGCTCCGGCGCGATACTCTCTTTTATTTCTTTGGTTTTATTGGCGGCATCAGCGGAAAGCTGGTTGGCTTCAACGATAGCGTTATCTTTAATTTTTCCCGCCTCTTTCATGATCGCATCGCTTTTTTGCTGCGCATCCTGTTTTACCGCATCCGCTTTATTTTTCGCATCCTGGGCAATCGCGTCAGCTTTCTTGTCAGCTTCAGATTTAATACTGCTGGCCTGGTTTTTCAGGCTATCCGCTTCATTATTGGCCTGCGTTTTGATGTCGTCGATCTGCTTATCCGCTTCTTGCTTAATGGCCCGCGCTTTATCGGCGGCCGCATCTTTAATTTGTTCCGCGTTATCTTTGGCCTGATCCAGTTTATTGTCGACTTTCGATGAGTCATCGCAGCCAAACAACGCCAGGCACAATGCAGAGGTAATCAGCGTTTTATTCCACAGTTTCATCAGTATTCCCTTATCGGTCCAGGTGGTAATCCAGTGACGGTCATAGCCTTGCCGTATCGGCATAGTCAATTTATTTATAATCGCTATGCCTGGAGAGTCAAGCTATCGATAATTTTCAGTAATGCTTTGCCGGAAAATGCATAGATCAGCCAACGACGGCGGCTAATTTGCTTAAAAACAAGACAAAAAACCACTATTCCAGCAATCAATACGCCCGGGCGGATAACCTGCTTTCCTTCTGGATGGCTAAAAAGCATCTTATATTCCATTTTGCGCTAAACAGCAGATTTATGTTCTTTAAAATGCCGTTTTTACAGTTCTACCATTCAGCTATCTCGATACGAATGGGTAAATGGTTATGTCACTCTTTCACTCTGTAAGCGACCTGATTGGTCATACCCCGCTGTTACAACTGCATAAACTGGATACCGGCCCGTGCAGCCTGTTCCTGAAACTGGAAAACCAAAATCCCGGCGGTTCGATAAAGGATCGCGTGGCGTTGTCGATGATTAATGAAGCCGAGCGCCAGGGAAAACTGCGCCCCGGCGGCACCATCATTGAAGCCACTGCCGGTAATACCGGGCTGGGGCTGGCGCTGATTGCCGCGCAGAAAGGCTACAAACTGATCCTGGTGGTGCCGGACAAAATGAGCCGCGAGAAAATTTTCCATCTGCGTGCGCTCGGCGCCACCGTGCAGTTAACCCGCTCGGACGTCAACAAAGGTCATCCCGCCTATTATCAGGACTACGCCCGCCGTCTGGCGGAGGAAACGCCGGGCGCGTTTTATATTGACCAGTTCAACAATGAAGCCAACCCGTTAGCTCATGCCACCACTACCGCGCCGGAGCTGTTTGAGCAGCTCGATGGCGATATTGACGCCATCGTGGTCGGTGTCGGCTCAGGCGGTACCCTGGGCGGTTTGCAGGCGTGGTTTGCGCAACATTCGCCGAAAACCGAATTTATTCTTGCCGATCCAGCTGGTTCAATTCTGGCGGACCAGGTAGAGACCGGGCAATACGGTGAAACCGGCTCCTGGCTGGTGGAGGGGATCGGCGAAGATTTTATTCCCCCGCTCGCCCATCTGGAGAAAGTACGCAAAGCATGGCGCGTGACCGATCGTGAAGCGTTCGCCACCGCCCGGCAGCTGCTGCAAGTGGAAGGTATCCTCGCCGGATCGTCAACGGGCACCCTGCTGACAGCAGCCCTGCGCTACTGCCAGGCGCAGTCCACCGTTAAGCGGGTGGTGACCTTTGCCTGCGATAGCGGCAACAAATACCTGTCGAAAATGTTCAACGACGACTGGATGCGCCAGCAAGGTCTGCTAAGCCGCCCGACGCGCGGCGATCTTAGCGATTTTATCGCCCTGCGTCATGACGAAGGCGCAACCGTCACCGCCGCGCCCGACGATACGCTGGCTGCCGTCCTTGCGCGTATGCGCCTGTACGATTTCTCCCAGTTGCCGGTGCTGGAAAACGGTCATGTGGTGGGCATCGTCGATGAATGGGATCTGATAAGCCACGTCCAGGGCGACAGCCGGCGTTTCGCGCTGCCGGTCAGGGAGGCGATGACCCGCCATGTCGAAACCCTGGATAAGCACGCCCCGGAAAGCGCGCTTAAAGATATCTTCGACCGTGGACATGTCGTGGTTGTCACCGATAACGATCGGTTTATCGGCCTGATCACCCGTAGCGACGTCCTGACCACCTGGCGTAACCGACTGGAACAATAAGGAACGAACATGAAAAACTTACAGACGCTCAGCGTCCATAGCGGCATTTTTAACGACCAGCATGGCGCGGTGATGCCACCAATTTACGCCACCTCCACCTTTGCCCAGCCCGCGCCGGGTCAGCATACCGGCTATGAATATTCACGTAGTGGTAATCCAACCCGCCACGCGCTGGAAACGGCCATCGCGGAGCTGGAAAGCGGTAGCCGGGGTTTTGCTTTTGCTTCAGGCCTCGCGGCCATTTCCACGGTACTGGAACTGCTGGATAAGGATAGCCATCTGGTGGCGGTAGATGACGTCTATGGCGGCACATACCGGCTGATTGAAAATGTTCGCCGTCGTAGCGCCGGTCTGCAAGTGACCTGGGTCAAACCTGACGATCTGGCAGGCATCGAAGCCGCGATCCGCCCTGATACGCGGATGATTTGGGTGGAAACGCCGACCAATCCGTTACTCCAGCTGGCGGATCTTGCGGCCATTGCCGAGATTGCCCGTCGACATAACATTATCAGCGTCACCGATAATACCTTTGCCTCACCGATCATCCATCGCCCTATCGAACTGGGCTTTGATATCGTGGTGCATTCAGCGACCAAATATCTCAACGGTCATTCGGATGTCGTCGCCGGGTTGGCGGTGGTTGGCGACAACCCCGCGCTGGCGGAGAAGCTGGGCTATCTGCAAAACGCCGTCGGCGGCGTACTTGACCCATTCAGCAGCTTCCTGACCCTGCGCGGCATTCGCACTCTGGCTTTGCGGGTAGAACGTCATAGCAGCAACGCTCTGCTGCTGGCGGAATGGCTGGAGCAGCAGCCGCAGGTCGAGAAAGTGTGGTTCCCCTGGCTCGCCAGCCATCCTCATCACACTCTGGCCCGCCGACAGATGGCTCTGCCAGGCGGTATGATTTCCATTGTGGTCAAGGGAGATGATGACTACGCCGGGCGCATCATCAAGAAGCTACGGTTATTTACCCTGGCGGAAAGCCTGGGGGGTGTGGAAAGCCTGGTGAGCCAGCCATTCAGCATGACCCACGCCTCCATTCCGCTGGAACAGCGGCTGGCGAATGGTATAACGCCGCAGTTGATCCGACTCTCGGTAGGTATTGAAGATCCGCAAGACCTGATTGCTGACTGGCGAAACGCGTTACGTGAGTAAACGCTAACCCCGCGCACCGCGCGGGATTTCATGAGCCTCAGCAGAAACAAACCGCTTTGGCGTTTTCTGTCGGATGATAGGGATCGCTTCGGTGATCGTCGCTATCATCCCGTTTCCGCGGGATCTCACCGTGTTTACCCGGCTCTTCTCGCGCCGGGTGTTTACCGCGTTTATCGAGTTCATGGTGATGCGCTCTGCTCATACTCAGGCTCTCCGGTTAATTGGGCGCTTGTTTGCGCAGCTTATCAACCCGCACCAGCGGCGGCGTCATTTTGCTATCCAGGCTTCCGTTAATACTCACCAGTTTGTCCGGCTTGATTTCCTGGCCATCGAAAACGGCTGCCGGAATTATGGCCGCAATGGTTCCGGTCTTATCACGGAACAGATAGCGGTCGTCGCCTTCATGCTTAATCACATTGCCGCGCAGGGAGATAGTCGCGCCGTCGTGCATGGTTTTCGCCTGCTCAATGGTCATGATCCGGCCATCCTCCATACCGCGATAGCCGTCATCCAGCTGGTGCGGCGGCGGCGGTGCGGCATCGTTTTTAAAACCGCCCTTTTCTTCAGCCCAGACGCCAGCGGTGAGTAACAAACAGAGTGTTGCGATTAGCTTTTTCCTCATTATTTCACCTTTCATGTCAGCAGACTGTTATTAAAGTCTGGCCGCGGATAGCGATTTTAACAACGTCAATAATTCTGATATCAGCTAAAATAACAACGTCGCTATCGTAGCGTTAAATATAAACATCATGCTGGAGCCGAAAGATGGACAATAATCAACAGGATCCGCCAGAGATAAACGAGAATCTACAGGCGTTACGCTTCGAGTATAACTTCCGGCGCTATGGGGTGGTATTTCTCGCCATTATTATCATTGCTGCATTATGCGGTTTATTTTCATCTGGCTTCCTGAGCTCCGCCCATCATGAGAATTCCGCTTCATCATTAACGGTAGACTATGACCGTTTTGCCAGGCTAATGAGCGAAACCGAAGTCAATGTTCAGGTAAAAAACAGTGGCCTCACTCATACCTCAGTGGATTTTTCACCCACGTTATTAAGCCATTACCAAATTGGCGATATTCGACCGCAGCCCGATAATATGTACAGCGCTAACGGTCATCTGATCCTGGTTTACAATGAAAATAGCAGTGGCGCGCCGCTTTCGCTGTGGTTATCTATCACGCCAAAAACATTTGGCAACCTTTCCACGACACTACAGGCGAACCGGCAACCTGCCGTCACCTTTAGCCAATTTGTCTTCCCTTAGGAGTCACAACGATGGAAATGGTGCTCAGAGCCGTCGCAATCTATCTTATCTTATTGATTATTTTTAAAGTTGCTGGCAGAAGAACGCTTATGCAACTCACCAGTTTTGATCTGATTTTACTGCTGATTATCAGTGAGGCCACCCAGCAGGCCATGCTCAGCACCGACTATTCTGTTACCGGTTCAATGCTGACTATTGTCACGCTGGTCAGCGTGGATATTTTATTTGGCTATATTAAGAAGCGCTTTTCACAGGCAGAGAATTATCTTGATGGTTCGCCGACGATCATCGTAGAAAATGGTGTTGTCGCTGACGATAAAATGAAAATGGTCAATATCTCTGTGGATGACATATTGCTCGCCGCGCGACAGCACCATGGTATATATCAACTTGAGAAGATTAAATTTGCGATCCTCGAACGTAACGGCCAGATTTCAATCATTCCGACCGAAGCGTAGAGACGTTACTTATCGCGTTCCGGTTGTTTATCGCCTGACTCAGGTGCCCGTGTCGGGTCGTCCTCTTCTTTTTCAGTAACATAATTAATATACATACCACCTCCAACTTTGCGGCATTGAATGATAAATTGTAGCGTTGTCATGAAATTTGGCCATTGCCATAATAAATAATGTCGCCTGTTAGCCATAATAAGTACTCTCGGATATTTCCGACCACCAGCCAGCAATGAATCAATAATACTCAAGTACTCAGTGACCACTACACCATGGCGAAATGCCATGTTCAGATCAATTGAGGCGACTATGGCGGTAAGAGGTATGCTGGATAACCAACTCAATGATAACGCGTATCCCCAGTTCCCGCACCTCATCAATCAGTTGAATAACGTCACTGATTTGCCCAAAACGCGGATCGGGCTGCAGATGATCCTGCACGTCGTAACCGTCATCAAGAAATGGCGTCAGATAAAAGGGGGTTAACCACAATACCGTCACCCCAAAGCTACGTAAGTAATAGAGTTTTTGCCTTATCCCGGCCAGATCGCCACAGCCATCACCATTGGCATCATAAAACAGCGAGGTATTAACCTGATAAATTACAGCGTTTTGAAACCACGGTTGGCGAGGCATTATTCCCCCTCGTATCAGCAGAACATCACGAGCGCCCGAAGCATACCCGAGGTATAAGCTCTTATTTTCTCTGCGCGGGCTTCGAGCGTCTGGCCAGTTTATCTACCAGAATTTGCTGCCTCGGGGTTAACGACGGGCACTGACAGTGCGCGTCAAAATTTATCTCTAACGTAATTTGCCGCCCTGCTGCCGTTAGCGGCGGCGCGCTATCGTTAATACGCGACAAGATAGCAAGGAGACGAATCATTTACAGACCTTTTACCGCTAACGCTTGGCATCAAAACCCGGCGTTTCGGAGCGAATAATATATTGCTCGGTAATATCCGGAATATGTTGCAGCAACCATTCGGCCATGCCTCTCTCTTCCGCCAGAATACTTTCTAAATCCGCAATCGAATCATGATCGTTGACCTTTTGCGCGGCGGTTAATAAGGAGGTATAACAGGCGACCTCAAACTGCTCGAAAACGTAACCGCTGATCACCCCTTTCACCACTTCATCTTGTGGAAACATTCCACCAATAGATTGTCCCATCGCGGCGATTTTACTCATTGAGTCTTTAAGAACCGAGCGGGAAATATTATTGCGCGCAATAATATCATCCAGCACGGTAATTTGCCGACGGGTTTCAAAAAGATGCTGCTCAAGGCGGGTGCATAATTCCGGGTAGCTGTCGATGCGTTTGACCATCGATTCAAGCATCGATTCGGCCTGCTTTTCCATAGCGTGCGCGTCACGCAACCAATCGTGATAATTTTCAATATCAGTCATAACAACCTCTTTATAACAAGATAATTACTCTTCAGCCTTATCTTCATTTTCTTCTGCGGCCTGGTCGGCTCGCGCTGCGCTATACCCGGATAAGTGGCCGACAATATTTGCATAAATACTAATAATGATGACCCACAGGACACTGTCTTTCCACCATATTACCGACGGTATAGCCAGTACAAACCACATTATCGCCGCGACGAGATGACACCTTTTTATTACAACCGGACTAAGACTCATTTTTTTGCCTGATGCCTTAGATAGGATTAAGCGGACTGTTGGGCATCCTGATTGACGTGTCCAACGGCGATGTCCGTTAATTTCATATCAGCGTCTTTTTCTTCTTCCAGCGTTTCCGCCAGCAGTTTCACCGCGGCTTTATAGCCGAGCTGCTCTGCCAGCGTACACAGCGTACCGTAGGCCGCAATTTCATAGTGTTCAACTTTCTGCGCGGCGGCTATCAGCGCAGCATCCCGGATCTCGTTCTTTTCCGTCGCTTCGATCACTTCGTTGGCCTCTTCGATAAGCCCTTCCATCGCCACACACTTCATCCGTTTCAGGCGAATTTGATCATTCTGTTCGAGAAGTTTATCGATACGTTCTATATGACCCTGCGTTTCCTCGAGGTGAGCGCTGAATGCCGTTTGTAGCTCCTCACATGCGCTGGCGCGGGATAGCTTAGCCAGCGCGCGGGTTAACTGTTTTTCCGCGCTGTAGGTATCCGATAATAAATGGATAAAAATATCTTCAATGGTTTGTATTTTCATAAGTCACACCTTTTAAAAAACTGCGGGCCGGATGACCCGCAGGGTATTTTTAACAGCAGCTACCAGATCAAATTACTTATATTCACAAGCTAGCTATCACCGGATTTACGGCCGCCGCCATGGCTGTTTTTACCGCCTTTTTTACCGGCTTCGGATGCACGTTCCGGGTCATTTTTAAAATTCCCGCCGCTGTGCTGTCCGCCTTTACGTCCGGCTTCAGATGCTTTTTCCCGGTCTTCTGCAAAATTACCTGAACCACCTCTGTGTTCTGCCATAACGTTTACCTTTTAGCTTGGTTAGTAAAAGATGATTTAACGATCTAAATCATCGCCGTCGAGAGTTAAGTCTGGAGCAATAAGTGAAATATGCAACTCAAATAAAATATATTAACAGTCGTTACATAATTAATACAAAAATAAATAACGGAACGACAAAAATAACCAATATCTCGCTAAGATCATATTAATCAGATGAAATAAACGCGACGGCAAAGCCAGAATTTTTAGTGCCTGACGAATGAGCAAAAAGAACTGTAAATAAGATTAAATATTCTATTTTTAAATATTTCATTGAATAATCCGAAAAATAATAAAATGAATAATCACATATAAATCGCCTTATATCAGTATGTTGGCTAAAGAAAATCTGGAATATACCCATTGGGCAAAGATTTACATTTATCGCAACAACCGCATACCTTCTATCATTACTCTTTTCTGTGAAGGAGATTGCTATGGATAATGACAAACTGCGTACCAACCATTGGCCACAACCCCCTTTCCCCGATCAACCGCAAACGCCTCCCGGCCTGGCCGCCGAAATGGAACCTACACCGGATCATGGTGAAGTCAGCTACAGCGGGTCAGGACGGCTACAGGGTAAGAAAGCGCTGATTACCGGCGGAGACTCCGGTATTGGTCGCGCCGTGGCTATCGCCTTTGCCCGCGAAGGCGCGGATGTTGCCATTAACTATCTTCCGGAAGAACAGAGCGATGCGGACGCCGTCATCGCGCTTATCAAAGCGGAAGGCCGTACAGCGGTGGCGATACCGGGCGATATTCGCGTGGAATCCTTCTGTGAAACGCTGGTGGAAAAAGCGGTAAGCGGTCTTGGCGGTTTGGATATCGTTGTGAATAATGCAGGACGTCAGCAATACTGTGAAAAAATTGAGCAACTCACCACTGCCGATTTCGATGCTACCTTCAAAACCAACGTCTATGCGCCGTTCTGGATAACCAAAGCCGCGCTGCCGCACCTCAAAGCCCAAAGCGTGATTATCAACACCTCTTCGGTACAGGCTTTTAAACCGAGCCCTATTTTGCTGGATTATGCCCAGACCAAAGCCTGCCTGGTGGCATTCACCAAATCGCTGGCCAAGCAGTTAGGGCCGCGTGGGATCCGGGTCAATGCGGTCGCTCCCGGCCCGTACTGGACGGTGCTGCAGTCAAGCGGCGGACAGCCGGCGGAAAAAGTGCAAAACTTTGGCGGCGATACGCCGCTGGGGCGGCCAGGGCAACCCGTCGAGATCGCCCCGTTGTATGTGACTCTCGCCTCTGATGCCTGCTCGTATGCCTCCGGCCAGGTCTGGTGTTCAGACGGCGGTGACGGCGTACTTTAATAATGGAATGCCGGCAGCACCAGTTCGCCAATCTCCTGCATCGTCTCGGCCAGCGGACGCTGGTTGCGACGAAAATGCAGTCCGATATGGTTCACGCCGGCATCGCGCATCGCATTTAATTCCTGAATGAGACCATGGCGGCCGCTGCTGATGCCGAAACGATGGCGCTGAATCGGCGCATTGGGGTCATCTTGCAGATCCAGATGGATAAAGCTGATATAGGGTTTCTCGCCCGCTACCCGGCGCCACAGCTTGACGCGGCTAACGTGCTCGTCAGGCTGGCCTGGATAGGCAAGCCAGCCATCCATATTACTGCCTACCCATTGCGCCGTTTGTTGCGCCAAACCAGCAACCAGCAGCGGCGGGGTCGGTTTGGCTGGCAGCAACTCCAGGCCAGGCTCCAGCTGACGGTCGGTCTCGCCCTTCAGCACGCTCACGCCGTGACGGAAACGCTCGCCGCGGCTGGCGTAGTCTTCACCAAATAGCGGGTATTCGACTGGCCTGTCGCCGCTGGCAATGCCCAATAGCAGCCGGTCGCCGCTGAGCGCCTGCACCGTGGCGGCGGCTTTACGTACCAGCCATGGCTGACGTAGCGGCAGCACAACTGCCGCCGTACCCAGCAAGATATTTTGCGTCAGGCTCGATAAATAGCCGAGGTAGGTAAAAGCTTCAAAAACGTTAGCCGCATCGCCAAACTGCGGATCGTAAAGCGGAACATCGCGGATCCAGGCGGCGCGAAAACCGAGCGTATCCGCCAGTTTAATGCGCTCCGCGTGCTCGCTCATATCCGGCACGCCAAACGGTCGCCCGTCGCGCTGCCGTTTTAGCTGTCCGCTGGTCGACCAGTCATTGTCCAGCGGCAGTTCAACGCCAATCGTTAGCGGCTGCTGGGTTAATTTTTCGATGCTCATGAGTCACTCCGTCAACCGCCGGGCGGTATCACGTTGAAAATATGAGCAAAGTGTTTCATGGAATGCTATTGCGATAAACAGCACTAATCGCAATAGATAATTGCTATTTATGGAATTATCTTTAGTTCTGATTTTGTTTTAATGGACCGCTCACCAACACCAGAGGAAGAAACAATGATAAAAACCGACGCCTGGCTGTGGAAAAAGCACGCCTCCCCGCTTCTGCTCGAACGGCATGAGAAAACGTTAGTCACGCCCGCTGACGATCAGGTGCTGATCGAGAACCGCGCCATTGGTCTTAATCCGGTCGACTGGAAGCTGATGGCTGGTCTCTCCGACGCCTGGCAGGAGGATCAGATCCCCGGCGTCGACGGCATGGGGGTGATTACCGCCGTTGGCCACAACGCCCGCCACCTTCGCCCCGGCACGCGTGTGATGTATCACACCGACCTGCGTTTTGACGGTAGCTTTGCTCGCCATACATTAGTCAGCGCCCAGGCGGTGATTGCGGTTCCCGACCACATCAGCGACCTCACCGCTGCGGCGCTGCCGTGCCCTGGTCTGACGGCGTGGCAGGCAGCGCAGAAAATCCCCCATCCGGCTGGCGAGAATGTACTGGTCAGCGGCGCGGGCGGCGCTGCCGGCAGTCTGCTAAGTCAATTACTGATTGAGAGCGGCGCTAACGTCTACGTTACTGCCAGCGCCACGCATCACGCGAAACTGCTGGCTCGCGGGGTGATTCAGGCCTTTGATTATCACCATACCTCCTGGCCTCAGGAGCTAAAACGCGCGCTGGCGGGTAAATCGCTGTATGCCGCTTTCGATACCGTAAATCAGCAAAATGCTCTTTCGCTTGCTGGGTTGCTCGGCTACTACGGCCATCTGGTCTGTATACAGGACCGGCTCGAGCACGCGCCGCTACCGGCATTTACTACCAGTATCTCATTACATGAAGTCGCACTGGCGGCAATCCATCCTTACGGCACCCAGAGACAGTGGAGTCGATTACGTCAGGCCGGGGAAAGCATGCTGCAGCAAATTGGCCGCGGCGAACTGGTGATGCCGCCGATAGAAAGCGTCAGTTTCGATGATATCCCACAAGCGCTGGAAAGGCTAAAACAGAACAATAACGGTATTAAGTACGTAGCGGTGCTGTAATATTCATCAGCACGATGAATAACCTCAATCCCAAAAACCGGGTAATCAATGCCACATCCAACGGACCTCTTTCCGCTGGATGAGGCATCCATCGCTTCGCTTCCGTAGGTCGGTGTGGTGCTGAATGGTTACAAGAGCCTGGGATTCAGCAGAGTATTACCGAAAATATAACAGCTAGATTGCTACCTAATAGTTACCACTGTCGATTAAAAATTCAGATTGAAAGAATCAAAAAAAGGAGTAACGTTAAAAAAACATTAACAAAGAGGTGCAAAATGTTACGCGATTATTTAAAACTGGATTCTGAAGACCAATTAGTTGAACAACAAAGCGGTCATCAACCTAGCCAGCAGTATACCGAAGTGACTGAGTGGGTGATCCTCAATAAAGAGGGTAAGAAAAAAGGCCGCGTCTCCCTGTTTGATAAATTTAATACTCGTCGCTCGTGGAACGTTAATTTTCGCATTACCCAGTTTGATAACAGCGGTAAAGTTATCGTTGACCAACTGACAGACGCTATTTAACAGAATAATTAATAACATAGCGCCCAATCTGTGATGGAAGCCACCTGACAAAACGCTGAGGCCAGCAACCGCATTCATGCGGGGAAGCATAAATAGTTTTCAACTCATCAATTACCCGCTCGTTTTATAAAAATAAAATGAGTACTCGCTGCGCCTGAAGAAAAATAAACGCGCCAGTCGGCGCGTTTAATCATTAATTGTTTCTGACCGGCGGCGTCACCCTGACGCCAATAAAGACAATCAGCATGGCGCTTAATAATAACAGCCCGCTGCCGGTAAATACGCCGCTAGCGCCGCTGATATCAAATATTGCGCCACCGCCGGCAGCCCCGGCGCTAATGGCCAGCTGGATCGCAGCGACTAATAATCCCCCTGCGCTTTCCGCTTCATCCGGTACCGTGGTGGCAAGCCAGGTTGACCAGGCCACCGGCACCAGACCGAATGCAAATCCCCACAGAGCGACCAACAGACCATCCAGTAGCGCAATATGACCATACAGCACCATCATCAGCGCCAGCACGCTCATCGCCAGTGGAACCAGCGCCAGCGTCATCCGCAAACTGCGCGCCAGCAGATGCCCGGCAATCGAGGTGCCAATAAAGTTGGCCACGCCGAACCCCAGCAATATCAACGATACCCCTTCTACGCTTGCCAGCGCCACGGTTTCGAGAAATGGCCGCAGATAGGTAAAGAAAGCGAAGTGGCCGCCAAAAATCAAAATCGAAGCCAGCAGGCCGCCAACCATCCCTGGCCGGCGCAGCACTTTAAACAACGTACTGAAACTGCCTGCGCTCTCCGGACGCATCGACGGCAGTACCCATAGCTGCCACAGTAGCGCGACCAGGCTCGGTACGGCGCAGATGATAAAGACGTTACGCCAGCCAATGAGCGCGCCCAGGTAGCTACCCAGCGGCGCCGCCACTACGGTGGCAATCGACACCGCCGAGAAGATAATCGCCAGCGCTTTCGGCACCATCGCCGCCGGTACCAGCCGCATCGCCGTTGCCGTCGACATCGCCCAGAAGCCGCCGATAGCGATGCCAAGCAGCAGGCGTCCCAGCAGCAGTAACTCCAGTGAACCGGCAAAGGCCACGATCAGACTGGAGATGATTTGCAATACGGAAAAGAACATCAGCACCCAGCGACGGTCGATATTGCGGGTTGCAGAGGTAATCAACAACCCCGTCACCAGAGCGATTAACGCCGTGGCGGTCACCGCCTGTCCGGCCATCCCCTCACTCACGCCCAGGCTGCTGGCCATCGGCGTCAGTAAACTGGCCGGTAGAAATTCAGCGACGATCAGGCCAAAGACCCCCAGCGCCAGCGCATACACGGCGCGCCACGCCGGGCGGGCGTTAACTGCGCTCTCTTCAGCGACAATGCAAGAACTCATATACATCTCTCCAGAATCATTAACATTCGCCAAGCTTAGTGGCTTCCGTTAAGACGATATATGATACATACTCTGCAATTATTGATTATTCGTCCGGAAAAAAGATGAGCCTGCAAACGTTAGATCTGACCAGCGAGCTGTTACAGGGCATGCGACTGTCGGGAGTGAAATACCGACGGATTGAAACCTCGCGTCCTTTTGGCGTGGAGTTTAATTCGGTTCCTGGCAAAGCGCAGTTTCATTTCGTCAGCCGCGGCCCGCTGCTGCTACAAATGAGCAACGGCAAACAGTTCTCGCTTGAGAGCGGTGATGCCGTGTTTATTCCCAATAGCGACGCGCACGCTCTGCTCTCAGATAGCAAAGCCGCGCGGGTGAACGTGATGGAGCTCGACAGCAAACCGGTCTGCGGGACGGTTTCCTGCGTTAAAAACGCGGGCTGCGTTAATACCGAAGAAAATGCGGTTATCTTCAGCGCCTGTATGGATTTTGAATTAGGCGGAATGCAGCCGCTGGTTCGGGCCATGCCGGAGGTGATGCTGGTCAGTAGCCTGTTAAACGCCCGCCCGGAAATCCAGCCGCTGCTGGCGGCAATGGAGCGTGAATCCCTGACGCGTCAGGTGGGCTATGCCGGTATTCTGGCACGTCTCGCCGACGTCGTCGCGGCGCTGATCGTCCGCGCCTGGGTGGAATGCGGCTGCGGTAACGCCACCGGCTGGGTACAGGTACTGCGTGACCCGAAGCTATCGCGCGCGATATACGCTATGCATCAGCAGCCCGGCGTCAACTGGAAGGTAGAGGACTTAGCCCGCGAATCCGGACTGTCGCGTTCGGTGTTCGCCGAACGTTTTCTCACCGCCACCGGTACCACGCCGGCCCGCTACCTGACGGAATTACGCATGCGCCTGGCGGTACAATACATCAGCCATGAAGGCGAAGCCCTGGAAAAAGTCGCCTTCCGCCTCGGCTACAACTCGCTCGCCGCCTTTAGCCGCGCCTTTAAACGCATTACCGGCAAAGCGCCGGGAGCGCTGCGCAATGGGGTCAATGAACAAGCGGTAACCTGATAAGCGTTACTTCTTCTGCCAGTTGGCCCACGGGCCAGCGTCGGCAGAGGCGGTAGATTTGTCGATAAGCCCTTCCAGCGAATCGAGATAAAAGTTTTCGACTTCTTTACGCGCCCACGGCGTGCGGCGCAGAAATTTCAGGCTCGACTTTATGCTCGGATCGCTTTTGAAACAGTTGATTTTGATGTGTCTGGCCAGTTCATCCCAGCCATATCTGGCCACAAGGTCAGTGAGTAACGCTTCGAGCGTCACGCCGTGAAGCGGATCTTTTGACGTGTGCATTGTCTTTCCTGCATGAAAAATTTCGCTCACCATACGGACCGCGGCGGCATCATGCAACATCCCGCCACTTTTTTACATCACACCCACGCAGTTTCCCTACTCCTTATCTGTTTTTCGCAAAAGCACTGAACCCGCAGCGGACATAAATTAGAAAAGAACGTTATTGGTCGAAAAAATTGCGCTAAGGCAAGCTGAGCGCATCTACCCGACAGAGGAAATCATCATGCGCCGTTGTTGTTGCCGAACCCAGAATCACTTTAAAGCCAATGACCCGTACCCCGTTTTCGGAGAACACAATGAACGCCACAACTTTGCCGATTCTCGATCTGGCCCGCTATACCAATCCTGCTGAAAAGGCCGGTTTTCTTGCCGATCTCCGCCAGGCCGCTCGCGATATTGGTTTCTTTTATCTTATTAATCACGGCGTGGACGCCGGATTGCAAACTGAAGTTCAACGCCAGGCACGACGCTTTTTTTCCCTTGATGATAGCGAAAAGCAGCAGGTGGCGATGATTCACTCCCCGCACTTTCGCGGCTATAACCGCGCGGCTTCCGAGCTCACTCGCGGCCAGCCGGACTGGCGCGAACAGTTTGATATCGGCGCTGAACGCCCGGCTTTAACCCTCGCCGAAAACGCGCCACGTTGGCAGCGCCTGCAGGGACCGAATTTATGGCCCGCCGCGCTACCGTCGCTAAAACCCACTCTACTGGGCTGGCAGCAGGCGATGACCGGCGTCGGAATGACCTTGCTGCGCGCGTTTGCCGAAGCGCTACAGTTGCCTGCCGACGCCTTTGACGCGCTGTATGGCGATAAGCCGAATGAACATATCAAATTGATTCGCTACCCCGGCCAGCGTGAAACGAAAAGCGCCCAAGGCGTTGGGGCGCATAAAGATTCTGGATTCTTAAGCTTCCTGTTACAGGACGAGCAAAAAGGACTGCAGGTGGAAGTCGCGCCGGACCATTGGATCGATGCCACGCCGCTGGCGGGCAGCTTTGTGGTGAATATCGGCGAGCTACTTGAGCTGGCGACTAACGGTTACCTGCGCGCCACCGTTCATCGCGTGGTCTCGCCGCCGGCAGAACAGGAACGCCTCTCTATCGCCTTCTTTCTTGGCGCACAGCTCGATGCCGTAGTGCCGGTGTACCGCCTGCCCGCCCATCTGGCGCAGGAAGCGCTCGGCCCGGATAGCGATCCGCAAAATCCGCTGCTGCGGGATGTTGGCTGGAATTACCTCAAAGGGCGGCTGCGTTCCCACCCGGACGTCGCCGAACGTTATTACCAGGATGTTTTTCGCGAACGTACTGAGCAACTGATCGTTTAATTTAATAAGGATAACAACATGAAATATGCCGCATTCAAACTGGCAGGGGTCGCTTTATCTCTTTCTCTGGCATGGACATCCGCGCAGGCTGCCGCGCTGCGCGTTGCCGCTGACCCGGTGCCGCACGCTGAGATCCTCAATTACATCAAAAAAATCGATCCCAGCCTCGATATCAAAGTGGTCGAACTCACCAGCGGCGTTAACGCCAACGAGCTGCTGGCGAATGGCGATGTTGATGCCAACTACTTCCAGCACGTTCCCTATTTGAAGGATCAGGAAAAAGCGCTGGGTAAAACCTTTGCCGTCGCTGCCACAGTGCATATTGAACCGCTGGGTATTTATTCCCGTAAGCATAAAGACTTTAATTCCGTCCCGGAAAACGGGACCGTCGCGGTGCCGAACAACACCACCAATCTCAGTCGCGCCTTGTTCCTGCTGCAAAGCGAGGGATTAATCAAACTCGGCGCTAAATTCACCAACCCGGCGACCACCCTGGCTACCCCGAAAGATATCGTGGAAAACCCCAAACATCTGAAGATCCTCGAAATTGAATCGCCGCAGATCCCGCGTTCCTTAGACGATGTCGATTTAGCGGTTATTAATGGCAACTACGCGCTGGAAGCAGGACTGGTACCGGCGAAAGATGCGTTAGGACTGGAGAGCGCGAATAACAACCCTTACGCCAATATCCTGGTGACGACGCCGCAATTGGCTAATGACCCACGCATTAAAGCGCTGGCCAAAGATCTCACCTCGCCGCAGGTTGCCGAGTTTATTCGCAAAAACTATAACGGCTCGGTTATCCCGGTAGCGCCACAATCATGATTGAGGTCGTCGGGCTGAGTAAAACCTATGCCGGAACAGGCCGACCGGCGCTGAACGACGTGTCGCTGCAGATCCCGAAAGGCGCGATTTATGGCATTCTCGGGCGCAGCGGCGCAGGCAAAAGCACGCTGATCCGCTGTCTCAATTTACTCGAACGGCCCTCTGCGGGCCGGATTGTGGTGAACGGGCAGGATATCACTCAGTTAGACAAAGCCGGTTTACGTCAGCACCGTCTGCGCACCGGAATGATCTTCCAGCACTTCAACCTGCTGCATGCCCGCAACGTGGCTGACAACGTCGCGGTACCGCTGGAAATCGCCGGTGTCGAGAAACGTGCGCGCCGCGAACGCGTGCTCGAGTTGCTGGAGTTAGTGGGACTGGCGGATAAAGCAACCGCCTTTCCATCCCAGCTTTCCGGCGGTCAAAAGCAGCGCGTCGGCATCGCCCGCGCGCTGGCGGCCGGCCCGGATGTGCTGCTATGCGATGAAGCAACCAGCGCCCTCGATCCGGAAACCACCGCCTCGGTGCTGGCGTTACTGGCCGATATCAATCAGCGGCTCAATCTGACTATCGTGCTAATTACCCATGAGCTGGAAGTCGTCAAAACGCTGTGCGATCACGCGGCGCTGCTGGAGCATGGCGAAGTCATCGAGAGCGGGAAAATCGCCGATCTGCTGGTGGCGCCTTGGTCCAGATTACGTCAGTCGTTACTGCATAATCCGCAGGCGGAGCAAGATTTCCTTGCCCGTCACGGCTTTCACGGGAGGCCTTTATGCGTAGTCGCATGAGTTGGGAAGATTTATGGCCCTTATTGTGGGAAGGCAGCCTGGAAACCCTCTATATGGTAGGGCTGGCGGCGCTGTTTACCATTTTAATCGGCCTGCCGGTCGGCGTGTTACTGTTTGTCTCCCGTCGCAACGGCCTGGCGCCGATGCCGAAACTGAATGCGTTGCTGGGGGCGATTATCAATTTTGGCCGATCGCTGCCGTTTATTGTACTGCTCATTGCGCTGATCCCCTTCACGCGTTTGATTATCGGCACCACCTTAGGCAGCACCGCCGCCGTCGTACCGATTACTATCGGCGCTTTTCCGTTTTTCGCGCGACTGACCGAAAACGCGCTGGACGAAGTGGATTACGGGCGCATTGAAGCCATTCTGTCGATGGGCGGTAATCTGTGGCACGTTATCTTTAAATCGCTGCTGCCGGAGGCGTTACCGACCCTGCTTGCCGGGATCACCCTGACTATCGTGATGCTGATTGGCTTTTCATCGATGGCGGGCGTCATTGGCGGCGGCGGTCTTGGAGACCTGGCGATTCGCTACGGTTATCAGCGTTTTAACGATCAGGTCATGGTCGGTACGGTACTGATTCTGGTGGTGATGGTTCAGGGCGTACAAATGATCGGCGACAGGCTGGTACGACAGCTTGCCCATCGCCGCTAAGCTCTTATTCGCAGGCGGCTACTGCAGGCCGCCTTCCTCCACCAGAGCCCTGACCAGCTCTGCCGCCGGCATTTCGCGGATCATCGCCACCCCTTGTCCCGCCCAGTGCGCGCCGAAACCATGATCGCCCTGCGCTTTTGCCGCCGTCGCCAGCGCTTTTCCGGCATCATAAGCGAGCGGATAGGCTGGAATGTCACGTTCACTGAATGAAGCCACCACTTCGCTCCAGCTATTTTTAACGCAGCGTGCCGGCCGACCCGAGATGGCCGCCGTTAAAAAGGTGACAACGTCACTGTTTTGCGTGAGCGCCTGTCGATAGCCACTATCTATAGCCGCTTCCGGACACAATAAAAATGCGGTTCCCAGCTGAACGCCCGACGCGCCGAGCTGCATCAGGCTGGATATGGCCGCCCCATGCATAATGCCGCCGGCGGCGACAATGGGTAAATCGACAGCCTGCTTTAGAGCCTGAAGCAGAGTGAAGGTGCTCATTTGACGATCGTCGCCGTGTGGGTCAAAAATCCCCCGATGGCCACCGGCCTCATACCCTTGCGCAATAACGACATCAATACCCGCTTGCGCAATTAATCGCGCTTCCGCGACGCAGGTAGCGGACGCCATCGTTACCGTTCCCTGTTGCTGGAAGCGGCGAACAACCTCTGACGATGGCACGCCAAAATGAAAACTCACCACCGCCGGCTTCTGTTCAAGCAGCATATCGAGCATGGATTGATGTTGATGGAAGGTCTGATAAATCTCATTAAGCTGTTTCGGCGGCGTGCCGTGATAGCGGGCAAACGCCGGAGCCAACCGCGCCAGCCACTGCGCTTCCTGAACGGCATCACGGCGCGACGGCGTATGACAGAAAAGGTTGACGTTAAAGGGACGGTCGGTGAGCCGTCGGGTTTGTTCAATAAGCGCTTGCGCCTGGGTAACCGTCGACGCGCCGAGCCCAAGCGAACCCAGTCCCCCGGCGTTGCTTACCGCCGCAGCCAGGGCTGGTGTCGACACCCCAGCCATCGGCGCCTGAATAATCGGGTAACGAATATTAAGTAATCGCGGTAAATGCTGATTCATTGGCGATCCTGTGCAATTTGCGATGTGAGGCATTAACCATCTCTTTTTAAGATGTTAAGATCAACCATATTGTCATATTGAGAAGAAAAATATGAACCACACCACATTACTGATCTTTAAGCTGGTGGCCGAAACCCAAAGCGTCACTCAGGCGGCGAAACAACTTGGTCGCGCGCAGTCCAACATCACCACTCGGATTCAGCAACTTGAAGAGGAGCTGGAGGCCGAGCTTTTCGTGCGCGGAAACAAGAAGATGCTGCTTTCTCCCGCCGGGCAAAACTTCCTCAGCTACGCGCGGCGAATTTTAAGCCTTGCCGAAGAAGCTAAACTGGCGCTGCACCCGGCACGGCCCGCGGGAACGTTAAAGCTCGGCGCGATGGAAGCCTGTGCCGCCAGCCGCCTGCCGGCCATATTACCTTTGTTTCAGCAACGCTGCCCGGACGCCGACCTGACATTGCGTACCATGCCCACCCGTCAGCTGACTGAACTGGTCGAAAACTCCACGTTGGACTGCGCGCTGGTTTCACTGCCGGCCGGTCCGGACGGCAGCCTTCAATGCCCACAGACGCTTGAATATCTACCGCTTTTTATCGAACAACTGGTCCTTATCGCCCCTGTCGAGGGGCGCAACTACCGTTTTGCCGCCTTCCCGGCAGGATGTTCCTACCGCCAGCGCGGCATCGAGTATCTGCAGCAGACGGGAGCGCACGTGGACATCGTCGATGTCAGCTCCTATCACGCGATGATGGCTAACGTCGCCACCGGTCGCTACGCCTGTTTGCTCCCGGAAAGCGTCCTGGCCCTGCTCACGCTGCCCGCAGGCTGCCAGACGCAATACGTCACCCAGGCCGCCACCCAGCTTATCTGGCGCCGCGGATATGTGTCGCCGATTCTCGACGCCCTGCGCCAGTTATTGCTGGCGCCGGCCGCAGGCAACCAGTCCGGCGGCTCCCAGCAACACGCCGCTGGCAGTTAATAGTGAAGGGTTAAACGATCCCGTCAGGCTGTATAACGCATCGGCGACCAGCGGCCCGATTATCTGCCCGACGCCGTAAGTCGCCGTGAGCGCGGCGATCATATTAAATTTTACCGCCTGATTTAGCCGCTTGCCCTCTGACAAGGCAATGGTTACCGTCCCAAGGAAGGTCGCCCCAACCAGCAGCGCGCTCAACAGACAAAAGGTGAATGAGTGGCTCCACGCCGGTAAGGCCACGCCGAAGGCCTGAATAACGAGATTGCTACAAAATGCCCGCTGATAGCCAATTTTCAGTACGAGTTGGTGCCAGATAAAACAGGAAGGTACCGCCGCGAGACCAAATACCGCCCACAGGTGCACCGGGTCGATACCCGATAACGCGCCGTGCAAAAACAGCGGCAAATAGGTCGCGGTGATGATATAGCCGAAGCCCGCGAGGCCATAAATCAGCAGCAATTTTACCGCATCGCTCGTGCGCCCATCGTTGCGCGGCATCGCTGTTGCGGGTCCGCTGTGTAACGCCAGCAGCGAATCCGCCGGGCTTAATAATCCGCGCAAGGCGCATAAAAACAGCACCGTCGCCGTGATAGCGCACAGTAGCCAGATTTGCTGACTGCTAAACGCCAGCGCTTTACCGGCGGCAATAAACTCTGCCGACAGAAAAATCCCCATCCCGACCCCGGCAAACAGCACCGGCGCGCCGTTATGATGTTTCATATGTTGCAATAGCCATAAGGAGGCGGAGATAAGCGTTACCGCGCTGAGTACCCCGGCCAACCCGCGCAGGATAATGATAGCCAGCGGCGAACGCAGCCAGGCCAGTAGCGCCAGACAAATTAGCGTCAGAATGACCGAGACAATATTCATTCTGCTCGCCTGCTCCGGCTTTGCCTTCGCCAGCAACAATGCCCCCAGCAGGTATCCGGCATAATTAGCGGAGGCGGCCAGATTACCCTGACGCAGCGTCAGGATCTGATCGCTTAACATCACCGGCAGGATCCCGGTGAAAGCGAAGCGGCCATAACCCATACCAATCATTAATACCGTCGCCCCTGCCATCGCTAATAAGAAAGCGTTTATCTCCGGCCTGATTTGTCTCATCCCCATACCCCTTGCATAATTTAATCTCAAAAAGAGAATGTTATTTAGTTTTAATTCTCTTTTTATTATGTATTAGCACGATGCGACGAGCAAGCCGCCGCACCTGAGCAAAGAGTAAAAGCACCAACCAGAGGATACTTCGGTTAGCGACGAAGGATGGTTGTCAGAAGCGCACGGTCGTTAAACGCCGTACTCGATAACGGGCCGCATTATCTTCAGCGCGGCGCTCAGTTTATCGAGACTCGGAGACGCCAGCGCCAGACGCAAAGCGTGCGGCACATCATGACCGACGCTGTACGGTTCGGCAGTGGAAATAGCGATATTCATGGTTAGCAGCTGTTTCACGACGCGATCGGCGCGGATCTCCTCGCCCAACGGCAGCCAAAGGAACCAGGCATTTTCATTGCCAATCATTGGTAAGCCAGCCAACGCCTGACGGGCGATGACCTGCCGCCTCCGCGCATCTGCGCGCATTATAGTTTCGAGCCGGGCCAGCGTACCATCCTGGATCCAGCCGCAGACCAGCGCCGTCGTTAAGGCCGGCGTATTCCAGCTGGTGGCGCGGATCGTCCGCTCTATCGCCGGCATTAACGCTTCGCGGCATACCACCATGCCAACCCGTAAACCGGTGGCGATGTTTTTTGAAAAGCCGCACACATAGACCGTACGCTCAGGCGCCAGAGACATCAGCGGCGGCGGCGCGTTCTCGATCAACCACGCATAGGCGGCATCCTCAATAATGAATAAATCGAACTGGCGGGCAATATCAACCAGTTGGCTACGCTGCGCCAGATTCATTACCCAGCCGAGAGGGTTATGCAGCGTCGGCATGGTGTAAATCGCTTTTACCCGCCGTTTTTCACACAGGTTGCGAAGCATATCGAGATCCGGCCCTTGTGTTGTGTGCGGAATAGCAACCAGTTCGAGTTGATAGAGCCTGGCGAGGGCGCGAAATCCCGGATAGGTCAAGGCATCTGCCGCAACCACATCGCCGGGACGCAGCAGACCGCCCAGCGTGACCGCCAGCCCATGCTGAGCGCCGTTAACGATAGCGACCTGCCCGGCGCTGGCCGCCATACCCTGTCTGTTAAGATGCTGGGCCACTATTTCCCGTTCGCTCATGCGTCCGGCGTGCGGTTGATAGCGTAACAACGCCTCCAGATCGCCCGCGCCAGAAAGCTTTTTTAATGCCTCGCGCAGGAGAACGGTTTGTTCCGGCAACGCCGGAGAGTTGAAATTAAGATCGATCATGTCCGGGGCAATGGCGTGCTGATCGACACCCAGTCCCGGCGGCAAGCTCAGTTCACGCACAAAAGTGCCGCGTCCCGTTTCGCCGCTGACCAGCCCCATTAACGCCAGTTCACGGTAGACCCGCGTCGCGGTAGCCAGAGAAATTCCGTGTTCAACGACCAATTGCCGATGGGTCGGCAGTTGGCTGCCAGCCGCCAGCGCACCGCTGCGGATTTCTGCCGCATAGCGATCAACCAGAGATTTATAGCGGTTTTTCATCGTCATTGTATCCATGACAATTATTTGATTGTCATGGATTGTGCGACCTACTATCGACCCGGTCAACCACCTTAACGATTACTACAAAGAGGTCACACGTGCACAACCGTCGCGCTTCCACTTCCCTATCCGGCTGGATAAACGGCTTTATCGGCGTCGCTATTTTTAGCGGCTCGCTACCCGCCACCCGCATCGCCGTGCAGGAGTTCGATCCTTTTTTCCTGACTTTCTGCCGTGGGGCGATTGCCGGGGTGCTTGCGCTGGGCCTGATCTGGGTTCTACGCCTGCCGCGCCCGCAGGCGGGACAATGGCGTTCACTGGCGCTGGTTGCCGGCGGCGTGGTCATCGGTTTTCCGCTGCTGACGGCGCTGGCGCTGCAGCGGGTGACATCCGCACACTCAATTGTTTTTATTGGTTTATTGCCGCTGGCGACGGCGGTTTTCGCGGTGATCCGCGGCGGTGAGAGACCGCGCCCTGCCTTTTGGGGATTCTCGTTACTGGGCAGCGTACTGGTGGCCAGTTTCGCGCTGGCCGGTAGTGCCGGGATGTCCGTTTCAGGCGACCTGCTAATGCTGGCGGCGGTAGTGGTCTGCGGATTGGGTTATGCCGAGGGGGCGCGCCTCACCCGAGCGCTTGGCGGGCTGGCGGTCATTTGTTGGGCGCTGCTCCTGTCCCTACCCCTGATGTTGATAGCCTGCGGCTTAACGTTTCCCGTCAGTCTCAGGGGTATCAGTACGTCTGCATGGACGGCGCTGGCCTATGTCTCGTTGTTCAGTATGCTGATCGGTTTTATCTTCTGGTACCGGGGACTGGCAATCGGCGGTATTGCGGCGGTCGGTCAACTCCAGCTATTGCAGCCCTTTTTTGGTCTGTCGCTGGCGGCACTGCTCCTTCATGAAGCAGTGAGCCCGTTGATGGTCGTCGTCACGCTTGGCATCATTTTCTGCGTTATCGGTTCGAAGCGCTTTGCCCGTTAAAATAGTCGGCGGCCTGATGTGAGGCGTGTTCCTCCATCAGGCTGTCTCATATCAATTAAATTGTGGCGCGACCGAATGACCGCAGGCGCTGTTAGCGTCAATGGTGTCGTTCATGCAGGTCTGCGAATCAAAGCCCTGACCGGGGGCCATCCCTGAAGAGGATGATGAACCACCGGAACAGGCGGATGCTGCAAAAACAATGAGCAATATAAGTAATTTTTTCATCGAGATGACCTCCAGGAAGCGAATAGATTGCCATGCTCCGTGCTGAGACTGGCCACTCATCCATTTCCCTTTCAAACTCAGGCATCACTCTAAGAAATAATATGGGCGTCATTTATCACCTGTATAGCTATATTATCGGTCAGTTTGCCAATAAATGAACCGAGCGTTGGCATAAAATGCTCGTCCGCTCGCCGGAGTCGCCGCGCTTGCGCTATGCTTATCCTCCCTTTCGTTTTAAACACTTAGCGTTATGACTACTTCTGTCAGCACCACTCAGCTTAACCTGCGAATTATTTCCATCGTTGTCTTCACCTGTATCTGCTATCTCTCCATCGGCCTGCCGCTGGCGGTGCTTCCCGGCTACATCCACTATCAGCTCGGGTACAGTACGCTAATCGCCGGAGTCGTTATCAGCCTGCAGTACATTTCAACGCTAGTAAGTCGCCCGCATGCTGGCCGCTATACCGATATCTGGGGGCCAAAAAAGGTCGTTAGCCTCGGCATCATCTGCTGCATGCTAAGCGGACTTTTCACCCTCGCGGCGGTGATGTTGCAAGCTATACCGCTTCTCGCCGTCAGCGCCCTGTTGATTGGCCGGGTTTTCCTCGGCGTGGGAGAGAGCTTTACCGCCACCGGGGCAACGTTATGGGGCATTAAAACCGTTGGCGCGATTCACACCTCGCGGGTGATTTCATGGAATGGCGTCGCGACCTACGTGGCAATGGCCGTCGGCGCGCCGCTGGGGGTGATGCTCAATAGTTATTTTGGCATCAGCGGTTTTGCCGTAGTGGTAGTGCTGGTTGCGCTAATTGGATTACTCTTCGCCCGTACCCGCCAGGATGTCAGCGTGACCGCCGGAGTGAGAGCGCCATTCCATGTGGTAGTGCGCAGAATCTGGCCCTACGGGCTGGGACTGGCGCTGGGGACTGTCGGCTTTGGCGTCATCGCCACCTTTATTACCCTCTATTTTTCGGCTCACCACTGGCAGGGCGCGGCCTTCACCCTCTCTCTTTTCAGTATCGGTTTTATTTGTATACGCCTGATCCTTGGCAACACCATTACCCGCTACGGCGGCGTGCCGGTGTCGCTTGTCTGCTTCGTAGTGGAGTGTCTTGGATTATTGATTATCTGGCAGGCGCCGTCGGCGTGGGTCGCCGGTATTGGCGCATTCCTCACCGGTTCTGGTTTCTCGCTGGTCTTTCCGGCGCTGGGCGTCGAGGCGGTGAAACAGGTAGAAGAACAAAACCAGGGCACGGCGCTGGGTACCTATTCAGCCTTTCTCGATTTGGCGCTGGGTTTGACCGGCCCGGTGGCCGGCTGGGTGGCGGGTTATTATGCGCTCGATACGCTGTACCTACTGGCGGCGGTGGTAGTCGCCATGGCGTTTATCCTGCTGCTTCGGGTTCGTCAGCAACAGACCAGGTCGAACGTATGATGTATGCCGATTAATCATGATACTGGTAACAATTTAATCAATAATTGACGACGCTTTAATATCCGTGCCACCATTCCGCGAGCATCCAGTCCTGGATGCCGGGCGGTACGGGTGCAGTGATAGAGGTCGTCAACAAAACGCCCCCCCCGTGACCTGGCTCCATTCGACTCGTCGCCTGCAGCGGCGAGCGGCTTACCCTGGCGGGAAATACCGACATGCATCAAAGTTTCAACCAGCGAGTCCATTTTTACTACTGCATTCTGGTCGCGCTGAAAATCCACGTAAAAACGAAAAAATCGGGTGGAGCGAGAGGAAAAAATAACTTTCTTCTCAAATGGTTGCGTAAAGCGCAGGACAACAACATCTTTCACCCGGATATCACCAGCGAAATCGAATGGCTACGCGGTAAAATTATCCAGGCCGGTCATGATACAGACCTTGAACCGATGCTGGAATTCGTCTATGCCACTGCCCGGCGCGCCGAAATGCTCAAAGATGCCGACTGATCCTTATTAAGCTAGCTGCAAAATATCCCCTGTAGCCGGCGCCTGTGCGCCGGCGAGCCACAGTTTTCCCCAAGCGCCGGTACAGTGGCAGGCCAAAATTTTCTCCACCTGCAGCTGCTGTAAATAACTTCGGACCTGCCAGACCCTGGCGACGGATGCGGCGCGCAGGTGTAGCCCACCGATCAACGCGTGGACCCGCTCAATGCCGGTGATATTCTGACAATGCCGCACGATATTCTCTACGCCGCGATGTCCGCAGCCGCAGATGATGACCAGCCCGTGGTCGGAGAGATAAATCAGGACGCCTTCATCGACGATATAATCAGGCGTTAGCGGCGAGCTGGCTAAAACGCCAAAGGATTGCGGACGGTTTACCACGATCTCGCCCGACCACAACAGCCGTTCGCTGAGAGCAAACGGCTGCCGGTAGCATTCCATGCGAAAGCGGGAATAGTCGAGCTCAAGCGAAAGTTTTTTGATTTTGCGGACATGCCTGCCAACACTGATAGCGGCATAGCGCGGTTCGGCAAGCCGTGGATGACAGATAATTCGACTCTCTTCCGGCAGCCAGGGGACGCCGCCGCAATGATCGTAATGGCCGTGTGATAATACCGTCGCCGTCAGGTCATCCAGTGAGATCCCCATCCGCTGCGCATTCTTGAGAAAACTACCGTCCGGCCCGGTATCAAATAGCACTTTGCTGGTTTCATCTTCAAGGAGAAGGCTAAGTCCGGCTTTGGCTGTCAACGCCGGATCGGCGTGCGCCGCAAGGCGATTTTCCAGTAATACCCTGATGGTTAAGGCCATTATTTCATTCATCCCTGTTATATATGCGCAGCCAGTGTAACGAAGAAACCCTGCTATCGGTGTGATGAACGCCGCACCCTTCGCCTCGAAAAAGTGACGCCGTCACTAAAAAACAGCTTCACAACCGCAGCGTGTCCTCTATGCTGATAGACTCGGATAGTTCACTTGAGGTTATCTATGGCAGACTGGAATCCCTCGCTGTATCTGAAATTTGCTGATGAGCGCACCCGACCGGCGTCTGAGTTAACGGCGCGTATTGCGCAACAGCCGGTTAAGGTGGCCGTGGATCTGGGCTGCGGTCCAGGCAATAGCACGGCCTTACTGCGTGCAGCATGGCCTGAAGCGCGAATTATTGGCGTTGATAATTCCGCCGCCATGCTGGCACAGGCGGCGCAAGCGCTTCCCGATTGTGAGTTTATCACCGCAAATATAGAAGGCTGGCAGCCATCTGAGCCCGCAGACGTGATCTATGCCAACGCCTCTTTGCAATGGCTCGCTGAACATCAAACGCTGTTCCCGCGACTGGTCAGACAGTTAGCCAATAATGGGGTGCTGGCCGTGCAGATGCCGGATAACTGGCAAGAGCCCTCTCATACCCTGATGCGCCAGGTAGCGGAAGAGCTGGGATTTCCAGATAGCGGCCGACAGCCGCTCCCCAGCGTCCAGCAGTA
This sequence comes from Klebsiella sp. K-3, assembly GCF_051207495.1. Taxonomy (NCBI): domain Bacteria; kingdom Pseudomonadati; phylum Pseudomonadota; class Gammaproteobacteria; order Enterobacterales; family Enterobacteriaceae; genus Klebsiella; species Klebsiella sp. K-3. The sequence continues at coordinate 223,658 of NZ_JBPNXF010000002.1, forward strand.
TTACGACATGCTGAGCAACAGCGGCTGCGAGGTGGATATCTGGCGCACCACCTATTATCACCCTCTGGAGTCACACCAGGCTATCGTTGATTGGCTGCAGGCGACCGGTCTGCGTCCGTATTTGCAACATCTTGATGAAGCAGAAAAGAACGTGTTTTTAGAGCGTTATCTGACGCTGTTGCAACAACACTATCCGTTACAGTGTAACGGAAAAGTGCTGTTATTGTTCCCGCGACTGTTTATTGTCGCGCGACGCCTGGCTAACGCGTAGTCGCCAGTTCGACGTCAACGTTAAGCGCATTCAGCTGATTTACCACACTGCCGCTCAGCCGGTCATCGCTGATGATGACATCAAGCTCGCTGAGCGGCAGGATCAGGTAATTCGCCATTTTTCCATATTTTGATGAGTCGCTTAGCAGGATACATTTTTCACTTACCTTCGCCACGGTCTGTTTCACGATGGCTTTATTTTCGTTGGGCGTCGACAGTCCGCGCAAATTCCATGATGACGCCGAAATAAACGCGACATCGATAAACAGGTTTTCCAGCATTTTCGCCGTCAGGTGGCCAACGGTCGACTGATTCTCACGGCATAAGCGTCCGCCGGTATGGATCAATTCACATTGCCCGCGTTCAATCATCAAATTGGCAATGGCAAAATCATTGGTGATGATCAGCAAGTCCTGACGCTCAACCAGGTTTTCGGCCAGCGCGAGCGTCGTGGTCCCGGCATCCAGATAGACGGTACTGTTGGCGGGAATGTGCTTAAGCGCCGCCAGACCAATAGCCTCCTTTTCCTGGGGGAACATCAGCGTTTTATCGCGATGCGAAGGTTCGTTCAGCAGGCGGGTTCGTTGCGGCAGGGCCACGCCCCCTGATACGCTGGCCAGCACGTTAAGCTGCTCCAGGCGCTGAATATCGCGCCGGATAGTCATATGCGACACGCCCAGCGCCTCGACCAGTTCGACGACACTGACCACCCCCTTATCTTTAATGATTTCCAGTATCTTCTCTTGTCTTTCCAACGGCAGCATCGGTTTCTCCTGATGGTGTCTCGTTATCTCATATTTTCACATTTTATCACATCACATTAGGCTGTACATCGGATTGACAGCGTCACACGGTGTGAAAAATAGATAATAAATGTTATTTATTGTGATACAGATCGCTGTATTCATCACATCAATCATTGATATTAACATTTAACAACAGATAGTACCGTAAATTAACACTCGCTGTATGAAGAGGACAGGATATGAGAGCAGGCATAATTGCCGATGATTTTACCGGCGCGACGGATATCGCCAGTTTTCTGGCCAACAACGGAATAGCGACCAGCCTGTTTAGCGGTGTCCCCGGGGAAGATTACCAGGGTGATGCTCGCGCATTAGTCGTGAGTCTGAAATCACGTTCTGTATCAGCCGAAGAATCTGTGACACTGTCACTGAATGCGTTACACTGGTTGCAACAACAGGGGTGCGATCGCTTTTATTTTAAGTACTGCTCCACCTTCGATAGCACGATCAAGGGCAATATCGGGCCGGTAACCGATGCCTTAATGGATGCGCTAGGCGTCGCAACCACGGTTATCTCCCCGGCGTTGCCCATTAACGGTCGTACGGTGTATCAGGGGCATTTATTCGTTGAAGACCGCCTGTTACAGGAATCCGGTATGCGCAACCATCCGGTCAACCCCATGGATGACAGCGATCTACGCCGTTTGATGGAACGCCAGTCTCGCGGCACATGCGCTCTTATCAATGTGCAGATTCTGGAGTCCGGCGAGGCAGCCGTGCGCGACGAGATCCAAACTTTATCCGCCTCGGGTTATCGTTATATCGCGCTGGACGCAATAAACGATAAACACCTGCAAATTCAGGGACAAGCGCTGCACGATATGAAGCTGGTTACCGGGGGTTCCGGTTTAGCTGCCGGTCTCGCGCGTAGCTGGGCCAACGCCACGGCGACGTCCCTTCCCTTTCACGTCACCACGTCAGCAGCCACCACGGTAGTATTATCCGGCTCCTGTTCTATCAGAACGCAGGCGCAGGTAGAAAAATACCGCCAACTGGCGCCAGCGCTGTCCGTGGATGTTGCAGGTTTGCTTGATAAACGTTGGACGCTTGATGAGTATTGCGGCCAGATCGTTGAATGGCTGTACCAGCAGTCTGACGCGGTCATGGCGCCAATGGTTTACGCCACCACTTCGGTCGCCGAGCTGCACAACATCCAGCAGCGCTATGGCGCCGAGCCAACTCGGTTGATGGTTGAGGCGCTGTTTTCTCTGTTGGCAAAACAACTCGCGCAGCAAGGCGTGAGCCGGTTCATCGTCGCTGGTGGAGAAACCTCCGGCGCGGTAACGCAAGCGCTGGATATTCGCCATTTCGCTATTGGCGCCGCGGTCTCACCCGGCGTTCCGTGGATCAAGGCAGATTCCCGACCGCTTTTCCTGCTGCTCAAATCCGGCAATTTTGGCGATGACAATTTCTTTGCTCGCGCGCAGTCCGCGGAGGTTTGCGCATGAACGAGTCATCCCTACGCCAACAGATGGTGGCTATCGCACGCTCTTTCTTTAATCGCGGCTATGCAACCGGCTCGGCTGGCAATCTTTCCGTCCAGCTTGCTGACGGCACGATTCTGGCCACCCCGACAGGCTCCTGTCTTGGCGAGCTTAACGCCGAAGAATTGTCGCACGTGAACCTGAACGGTGAACTGCTCTCAGGGTTAAAACCCTCAAAAGAGGTGAGTTTTCATCTCGCGCTGTACCGCAACAATCTGCAGTGCCGCGCCGTTGTCCATCTGCATTGCCATTACCTGACGGCCTTATCCTGCCTACAGGATCTGGATCCGGCGAATACCCTTCCGGCCTGTACGCCGTATGTGGTCATGCGGGTCGGTGAAATACCGCTGGTCCCCTATTTCCGCCCTGGCGATCCGCAGATTGGCCAATGGCTCGGTGAACGCGCCACGCAGCATAAGGCTTTTTTGCTGGCTAATCATGGTCCGGTGGTGGTGGGTAAATCGCTACGCGATGCCGCCGACAATCTGGAAGAGATGGAAGCGTCCGCCCGCCTGTTCTTCACGTTAAAAAACAGCCCGGTGAACTATCTCGATCATCAACAACTGACTGTGCTTCGAGGAATGCAATAATGTTGAAACTAGCTGCCAATTTATCGATGTTATTCGGCGAAAATCCGCCTCTGGAGCGCTTCTCCCTGGCTGCCAGGGCCGGTTTTAATGCCGTTGAGATGTGGTTCCCTTATGAATATCCCGTAGAGACCGTCGCCCGCGAATTAGAGAAACATCACCTCAAGCTTATCGGCATTAATACTCCGGCAGGCGATACCGCACGCGGCGAATGGGGATTATCGGCTTTACCTGGCCGTGAAAAGGAAGCCCGCAAAGCCATTGATTTAGCCATTCATTATGCTGCGGCTCTGCAGTGCCCGGCGATACATGTTATGGCGGGGGTCACCGAAGGATTCGACCGGCAGCACTGCGCGGACACGTTTATTGACAACGTACGCTACGCGGCGGACCGAGCCAAAGCGCATAACATCACTATTTTGCTTGAAGGTTTATCGCCCGCCACCCGTCCGGGTTATTTATTTTCCAGCCAATATCAGGCGATGGAATATATTCGCCAGGCGGACCGCGACAATATTCGACTGCAGCTTGATATTTTCCACGCCCAGCAGGTCGATGGCAATCTAACTTATTTATTGAAAAACTATAAAGAGTATATCGGCCATATCCAGATTGCGTCGGTACCGGCGCGCCAGGAGCCGATTGACGGCGAAGTAGATTATCAATGGATTTTCGCCGTACTCGAGCAGGAAAAATATGATGGTTACGTCGCCGCGGAATATAGTCCTCGCGCCGGAACGCAAGCCGGACTGCACTGGGCGCAGGCCTGGTTAAATAACTAAAACCTACATAATATCAATGCCTCAGTGAGCGCCGATGCGCGCTCATTTTTTGGAGATAGAACTATGTCAAACCACTCTGCGTTGAGCCTGGAGGGCGCTGCGCCTGCCATAAATGAAGAGTTAGTGTGGAAGAAAGTTGTCCGCCGCACGCTGCCATTATTAATGATTTGCTATATTCTGGCCTATCTTGACCGGGTTAACGTCAGTATCGCTAAATTACAAATGTCGAGCGATCTGGCATTTTCCGACACCGTTTACGGTATCGGCGCGGGTATATTTTTCATCGGTTTTTTCTTTTTTGAAATTCCCAGCAATATGATCCTTCATCGCTTTGGCGCCAGACGTTTGCTTGGCGGTTTACTTATTTCCTGGGCGCTCATCGCGCCGCTGACGGCATTCGTGCGTACGCCGCTGGAGTTTTATACCGTGCGCTTCTTTTTAGGCGTAGCGGAATCAGGCTTTTATCCCGGGGTAATTTTGTATCTTTCCTTCTGGTTCCCCAGCTATCGCCGCGGGCGGATGTTCGCCCTCTTCGCTACCGCCGTACCGCTTTCCGGGATCCTCGGCGCTCCGCTCTCCGGCTGGATTATGGGCCATTTTCATGAGTACGGCGGTCTCGCCGGCTGGAAATGGTTGTACATTATTGAAGGCGCGCCATCTCTGCTGATTGGCGTGCTGGTGATATTTCTTCTGACCGACCGCATTTCTCAGGCGAAATGGCTGTCAGATGACGAAAAAGCGTTGCTCGAGGCGCGACTGCGCAGCGATGGCAGCCATAAGACCGAACAGCATGGTTCAATGCTGGCTGTATTGAAGAATCCGAAGGTTTGGTTACTAACTTTTATCTATTTCTGCCTGATTGCCGGGTTCTATACCGTCAGTTTCTGGATGCCAACGCTGATTCATAACGCCGGTGAAGGCGATGTGCTGAAAGTCGGATTGTTAACCGCTATTCCTTATGCCGCAGCGATAGTCACCATGATTGCCGCTTCGCGCAGCGCCGATAAACGCAGAGAACGTCGCTGGCATCTCGCCGCCATCGCGGTCATGAGCGGCATGGGCATGATTATTGCGGCGCTGTTCAGCCACGATCTGGTGATAGCGATGATCGGGTTAACAATTGGCGCCGCCGGCGGATTGAGCACCCTACCACTCTTCTGGAGCCTGCCGACGGCCTTCCTTGGCGGCGCTTCCGCCGCGGTCGGTATCGCGGTAATCAACTCCTTTGGCAACCTTGCCGGCTTTGTCGCGCCGTGGATTATGGGCCTGCTCACCGATATGACCCATTCGACGCTAACCGGCACCTTAATCATCTCCGCGACGCTTTTTATCGGCGCTGCTGCGATATTCCGTATTCCTGCCCGTATGGTTAACCATTAATAATATTGAGAAAATCACCATGAATAATACATTAACGATTGCCGTCACCGGCGCCGCCGGATTTCTCGGCACCCAACTGGTCAAGGCGCTGCTTCAGCGCGGTTCGTTGAGCGGCCCGCAGGGCGAAACGCAAGAAATCGGTAAACTGATCGCTATCGACCGCGTGGCGTTACAGGGGATCGACGATAGCCGTTTACAGGTATTAACCGGCGACATCAGCGATAGCGAATGGTTACGTAGCACGATTCCAGCGCAGGTCGATAGCGTCTTCCATTTAGCCGCCATCGTTTCAAGCCAGGCTGAACAAGACTTCGAGCTGGGGATGAAAATCAACGTTGATGCCTTCCGTCAACTGCTGGAGCATCTGCGTCAGTTGCCGAAGAACGTCAAACTGGTGACCACCAGTTCGGTGGCGGTTTTCGGCGGCGACTTACCGGAAAAAGTCAGTGATTCACAGGTATGGTTGCCGCAAAGTTCTTACGGCACGCAAAAAGCCATTTGCGATCTGTTACTGGCGGATTACAGCCGTCGCGGTTGGCTTAATGGCAGAAGCCTGCGCATGCCCACCATCGTCGTGCGCCCGGGGAGGCCCAATCAGGCGGCATCGAGTTTTGCCAGCGGTATTATCCGCGAGCCACTTAATGGGGAATCCGCCGTTTGCCCGGTCACGGCAGATACCCGTCTGTGGCTGTTGTCGCCCCGTAACGCAATTAAGGCTTTAATTCACGGGCACGAACTGGCTGAGGCACAGTTGACGGACGGTCGGGTGATTAATCTCTGCGGGCTGTCGGTCAGCGTCGAACAGATGATCGTGGCGTTGCGCCAGGTTGCCGGCAGTGAAGTCGCGCAGCGTATCACCTTCACGCCCGATGCCGCCATTGAACGCATTGTCAATTCGTGGCCCGGCGATTTCGACACGCGCTATGCTCAGCGTCTTGGGTTTAGCGCCAACCACAGCTTCAGCGAAATGATCGAAGAGTATATGGCGGATTACCTCAAATAGGTTCGGTACCAGCGGCGCCCGACGGCGCCGCTGCATGTTACCAGGGGAAGTCGTGAACCAGCGAAAGATCCCAGGCGGTGGCCAGTAACGACAGAAACATAATCAGATTAACGGTAGTTTCGATTCGTTTTTCCATGTTGCTTCTCCTGTGTCGCACAGCTAGAGCTTCATCAGATATCGAACATAATCGTCCGCAGGGATAAATTCATCATACAGACGGCGGGCAGGATTATCGTGACGGGTGTGCCAGTACAGCCGCGACCATCCCTGAATTTTACCTTCAGCCTGCAGGGTTTGAATCAGCGTTCTCGCGACTCCCCGTCCGCGGGCTTTTGGCGCGACAAACAGATCTTCCAGATAACAGATAGGCGTCGTCACCCAGGTGCCTTCGTGCAGAACGCAAATAGCAAACCCCAGTACCTCACCATCAACCACGGCTACCCGGCCTATTACCGGAGACTGCGGATCCAGCAGACGCCGCCAGGTATGTTCGGTGACGGTGTCCGGCTGCGGGCTATTATAGAACTGCGTGTACCCCTCCCATAACGCTCGCCAGGCGCTGTAATCCCGGTCAGTAGGTTCACGTATGTCGATATTCATTGATGGGATCTCCGCACGCTAAACGTCATCGTTAAGTCATTATTTTGCTTTCTGAAAATGACTTCAAGCGCCGAGTGCACATTTCATCCCTTTCCCCGCTGCGAAGCGATGCCGGTACGATGTTACTGTAACGGCTTCTTGCTAGTAACAACCAGAATGTTGTAACTAATGACAGAAATTAACCCGGCTACATGCCGGGTCGCTTCAGTTGGCGTGTTAGCACAGCGGTTTTACGGCGCTGCGCATGCCATCACGTAAGATAGCATCCAGATCGGCCGTTACCTGCGCCGTCAGTCCTGGCACCTGCGTCAGATCCTGCTGCCAGTGCGATTCTACCGACAACACCGACGTTACCAGGTCCCGCGTTGCAAGCTGGCCGTCGCGATGCTGCGCCCACAGCGTCTGAAAGCGAGCGATCCACTCCGCGTCGTCCTGAACCGGGTAGACTTCACCGTTACGCTCTCCGCGGTAGAAGGCAATCAATGCCGCCAGCGCAAAAGTCAGGCGCGGTGGCAATTTACCGCTTTGCTTCTGCCCTGCCAGCAGCTGCGGCAGGATACGTGTACGGAACTTCGTCATGCCATTGAGGGCGATGGATAAGAGTTGGTGTTTGATATAGGGATTGCGGAAGCGTCCTGTTACCGCGCTGGCGAATGATTCCAGCTCATCGCGCGGCAGATCGAGAACCGGGATAATCTCCTGATATATCGCTTTTTCGACAAATGAGCAGACTTCCGCGTCGTTCATCGCTTCACCGACGGTATCCAGGCCTGCCTGCCAGGCTACCGGCACCAGTGCGGTATGCGCGCCGTTAAGAATCGCTACCTTCCGTTCTTTATAGGGTTTGATATCGTCAACAATCAGCACGTTGAGCGGTAATTTATCGAGGCGCAGTTCGGCGGCAAGCGATTTCGGCCCCTGGATCACGAACAGGTAAAAGTGCTCAGCGGTATCAAGAAAGGCGTCTTTATAGCCAAGCTGCGTTTCAATCTGCTCCGCTTCATCGCGCGGATAGCCGGTAACGATGCGGTCCACCAGCGTCGAACAGAAGGTGTTCGCTTCTGCAAGCCAGGCGGCGAAAGCTGTCGGCAGCGCCCATTCATGCGCGTAGCGCAGCACCAGTTCACGCAGCGCCTCGCCGTTATAATCAATGAGTTCACAAGGGATGATAACCCAGCCTTTATCAGCGGCGCCGGCAAAATGGCTGAAACGCTCATATAGCAGCCGGGTCAGTTTCGCCGGATAGCTCACCGCCGGGGCATCGTCAAAATGGTCCCCGGCATGGTAGCTGATACCCGCCTCGGTGGTGTTGGAGAAGACAAAGCGGATATCCGGATTGTGCGCCAGACGCAGAAATTCCTCATAGTCGGCGTAGGCGCTAATTTCGCGGTTTACCGAACGAATAAGACGCGCATCGCTGACTGCTTCGCCCTTTTCATTCAGTCCGCGAATAATTGTGGTGTAGAGGCCGTCCTGAGTGCTCAGCGACGGCGGGAAATCGCTGGCGATGGGTCGGACGATGACCACACCAGCATTCAGGTCAGTATGCTCGTTAAGCAGGTCAATTTGCCAGTCAACAAACGCGCGCAGGAAGTTACCTTCGCCAAACTGGATGATACGTTCAGGGTACTGCGCGCCGGGGAAATCACGACGGTTTAAGGTTTTCACAATGGGTTCCCTCTTAGAGTAGTCATACAACCTGAGTAATTGGTCCAATAAGTTATCAGGTTTTATGGTTGGCGAAACCCCGTTTTGATCAAACCTCGTCGCATTATTCTGTCGCCGGGAGGATCTTATAGAACAGCGTGGTGCCCGTCATTTCCCCGTCAGGCATTAAGGCAAACTGCGGAATTTCCCCCGCTTTTTGCCAGCCACACTGCTGATAGAAGCGTTCCGCGCCGCTGCCGGTGGCGGTATCCAGCACCAGTACCGTTTTCCCGTGCGTCAGTGCAATAGCCTCAAGCTCGCTCATCAGCAACCCGGCGACTCCCTGTCGGCGCGCATTTTGGTGAACCAAAAGCTTGGCGACATCGGCGCGGTGCGGCTGGTTTTCCGGCTGGTCGATAATCAACTGGACGGTCCCCACTATCTGCCGTTGTTGGTTTTCGGCCGCCAGCACAATCCGCTCGCCGGCGGCGACGCTTTGCGCCATCCGCTGCCAGAAGCGCTCGCCGGTGTCCGACGAAAACGGCTGCATAAAACTGACCGAAGCCCCGCCGTTCACGCAGCTGGCGAGGATTTCATTTAATTGTGGAAGAGATTCAAGAATAGATTCACGCGTCAGCGTGCGAAGTGAAATAGGTGTGGCCATAGGTTGCTCCCTGAAAATGACCACATCACTATGTTTTTAACTAATATTTAACTCAAGCAAAAAGACCATTGGATTTTCTTATCACACGCCGTCAGGCAGCGCCTGTACGCAAACGCGATTGCGCCCGGCCTGCTTGGCGTTGACTAACAGGTCATCCGCTTCCATTAGCAGCTGATTAAACAGCTCGGCGATTCGTCCTTCACCGACTTCACGGCACTGCAGGCCGAGACTCACCGTCAGGCGAATACGCTGCTGCCCCCAGGTGAACGTTTCCGATTCTATCCCCTGGCGAATTTTTTCCGCCAGCACATGGGATTGTTGAGCATTATCGAGCAGCGCCGCGACGGCAAACTCTTCCCCGCCGATACGCGCCACCATTCCCTCATCGCCCGCCAGTTCACGCACCCGCTGGGCGAACTGGGCCAGCACGCAGTCGCCGCATTCATGACCCCAGGTATCATTCACTCGTTTAAAACCATCGATGTCCAGCACCATCACCGAGAGCAGTTTATCCGTCTGCGGCGCCTGGCGTTTCAATGCTTCGCCCAAACCGGAACGAGAGTAAACGCGGGTCTGAAAATCAAAGTCAGCGCGGAGCGCCAGCTGTTTGACGAGGTTGTTGATAGCCTCGACGCTGGTCGCCACGATAACCGGGCTTATCAGCATCGCCGCCATGCCAAGACGGGTTGAAAACAGCTGCCACGGCTGCGGACGCGCATCCGGCGACAGATGAATAAGCGAGTTCGCCACCAGCAAAATCTCAGTGATACCGGTAATAAACGTCAGCAGGCAGGTCAGCGGCAACGGATAGCGAATCGCGCACCAGATCAGCGCCGGCAGCGGGAAAGTCAGGCTTCCGGCGCCGCCTACCGCCACCCCAAGCGCCATCGATAGCACCAGCGCTATTACCGGTAGTAGTTGGCTAAAGCGAAAGCGGCCCAGCACCGATGGCAGCGTCAGGGTCAGAATAAACGGCAAGATGAGGACCGCGGTCGAGAACTGCTCGCTAAACCAGTCCGCCAGTTGCGGAATAAAAGTCGCCCGTTCAACATCAACCGAGCCCAATGCGCCTACCGCGGCGCACACCAGCGCCGCCAGCAGGCAATAACAAAAAAGATTCAGAGCGTTAATTGGCCCCGGCATCGAATCGGCGCGCCGCTTATCCCACAGCACCAGTTGCGCCAGAATGACGATAAAGACGATATTGGAGAAGTTAATCAGCAGCGACGCAAAGCCCATGCCCCAACGGGAAGTCAGGCCGTCATAAACCAGCATCGCGGCAAAACAAATAGCGTAGAAATAGCTGCGATTTAGCCAGACGTAGCGTGCGAAAATACCTGCCATAACGGCATTGAGCGGCCAAAAAAACGAAAGCTCCTGCACCAGACGCAACATAGCGCCCATAAAGTGCAGCAGAATCGTCAGCGTGAATAACACCAGCGCATCGCGCACCGGTTGATCCTCGCGAAATAGCGTGAATGACCGAATCGACAGTGAAGACATTCAGTAATTATCCGTCTAATTGTTTCAGGCAATTATTATGTAAATAATTAGTTAGCGGATTATCATAGCATGAGAATATTTGTTAGGCATACTGCCATGCCTGAGCGAGACAGGTTAACGGTTGGTAATCGCGTTCATTTCCATCACCAGCCAGTGGTGAATTACCTGTACGACATAACGCTGCTCCTCGCCGCTCAGTTCCCGCCCGCGCGGGATCGCATGCCACTTTTCCAGACATCCGCGGCAGCAGGTGGCCGTGGCGTGCTGGGCGATAAATACCGGGTGCCCGCGCATCGGCGTTTGCTTACCATCATTAGCAATCTGCGCCGGAGCCAGCCGTTTGGCGATAAAATCCGCCGCGTGGCTGTCGATAATCTCCGGCCCTTTATCATAACAATACTGCCGCTCTTTCACCCCGAGGTGGAAACGAGAGCGGAACGTTGAACGCCCTAGCCGGGCGAACAGATTTTCCATTGCAGACATCAGAACACCGATCTTCCTAAACGTTGGGTAAGCTTCTCGAGTACAGCGATCCCCGCCAGCGAGTTACCCGCTTCATCAAGTTCCGGACTCCACACCGCTATCGCCATCTCCTGCGGCACAATCGCCACAATGCCGCCGCCGACGCCGGATTTTGCCGGCAGCCCGACACGCCAGGCGAACTCTCCGGCGTTCTGGTACATGCCGCTGGTCATCATCAGCGCATTAACCTGCCGCGACTGAATCGGCGCGATAACCGGGTCCGCCAGATGCGGGGCAATCCCCCGATCGGCGAGAAACAGGAAGGTCCGCGCCAGCTCGACGCAGCTCATCTCAAGCGAGCAGTAGTGGAAATAGTTTTGTAGCACCGTGGCGACATCATTATGGAAATTGCCGAAAGATTTCATCAGCCAGGCGATGGCGGCATTACGCGCGGAGTGTTCGAACTCGGAGCGCGCGACCACTGAATCATAGGCAATATCGTCCACTCCGCTCAGCCGACGCACGATCTCCAGCATTCTCTGACGCGGCGCGCTCAGGCGGCTTTGCAGCATGTCGCAGACCACTAACGCCCCGGCGTTGATAAAAGGATTACGCGGTTTGCCCTGCTCGATTTCCAGCTGTAGTAAGGAGTTAAAGGGCTGGCCGGAGGGATCTTTACCGACGCGTTGCCAGATCTCCTCTTCCTGATAATGGTTCATCGCCACCACCAGACTTAGCACTTTCGAGATAGATTGGATCGAGAAGCGTTCGTGGGCATCGCCGGCGCTATAGTGCTGCCCATCAACCGTACAGATGGCGACGCCAAGTTTATTGCCGCTGACGCGCGCCAGGGCAGGAATGTAGTCCGCTACCTTGCCGCGCCCTATCAGCGGCCTGATTTCTGCCAGAACGGCATCCAGCATTGCATTATTAATAACCGTCGCCACACTCGGCTCCTTGCCCACCATCGAAATTCGGGTGGCGAGTATAGCAGAGCGTGACGACGGACGTCAGGCGCTAACGTCGATTAGCGACGGTCTTTCCATACGGTTTGAATATTGCAGAACTCATGCAAACCGAAATGCGACAGTTCCCGACCAAAGCCGCTCTTCTTCACGCCGCCGAAAGCCACGCGGGCATCGCTGGCGCTATAGCCATTGATAAACACCCCGCCGCACTCCAGACCACGAGAAAAGCGCTCCGCTTCCGCGTTGCTTGCCGTAAATACTGTTGCCGAAAGACCAAACTCGCTATCGTTAGCCAGTTCAAGAGCATGCGCCGCGTCGCGGGCTTCGCTAATGGTAGCCACCGGACCAAACAACTCCTGACGGAAACCGGTCATCTCCGGGGTAACGTTCGCCAGCACCGTTGGCGCGTAGTAGTTGCCGGCGCCGGCGATTTTCTCGCCGCCAAGCAATAAGGTCGCCCCTTCCTTCAGCGTGGCTTCAACCTGCTGATGCAGTTCGTCACGCAGATCGAAACGCGCCATCGGGCCGATGTAATTTTGCTCGTCGCGCGGGTCGCCCATTTTCAGCGCCGCCACGGCGTCCACGAATTTTTTAGTAAAAGCGTCGGCAATACCCGCCTCAACGATAAAGCGTTTCGACGCCGCGCAGACCTGCCCGCTGTTCTGATAACGGCCGACAACGGCGGCTTTCACCGCTTCGTCCAGATCGGCATCGTTGAGCACGATAAAGGGATCGGAACCACCGAGTTCCAGCACGCATTTTTTCAGCGCTGCGCCGGCCTGAGCGCCGATTGCCCGCCCGGCGCGTACGCTACCGGTCACCGTGACCGCTGCGATACGATCATCATTGATAATTTGCGAGACGCCTTCATTGGTGGCGTTGATCCAACCAAAGACGCCCGTCGGCAGTCCCGCTTCGGCAAACAGTTCGCCCAGCAGCTGCGCGCTGCCCATCACGTTCGGCGCGTGTTTCAGCAGATAACTATTCCCTGCCAGCAGAATCGGTACCGCGCCGCGCAGAACCTGCCATACCGGGAAGTTCCACGGCATCACCGCCAGTATCGGCCCCAGCGGCCGGTATTCAATCACCGCCTTATTATCTTCTACCTGGGTGGCTTCGGTCGCCAGCATCGCCGGGCCATGTTCGGCATACCAGTCGCAGAGGTTGGCTGACTTACTCACTTCACCGCGCGCCTGGGCGATGGGCTTACCCATTTCAAGGCTAATCATTTGCGCAAGCTCTTCGCCGCGGGCGCGCATTACGCTGCCGACTTTACGCAGCGCGGCGGCGCGATCGGCGAGCGCGACCTGGCGCCACTGGCGAAAAGCCTGTTGCGCCTGGGCAATGGCTGAATCTACTTGTTGTTCGGTTGACCACGGCAGAGACGACACGACTTCACCAGTGGTCGGGTTAACGGAAACCGCATGGGTGGCAGATAAATTCATGGTTATTCTCTCTGTAGGGATTGCGAAGTGTGGATATTGTGGCCTACCCTTCCTTTCATTGAAAATGAATAATATTAAGCAACGCATTCACAAAAGAAGAATATTATGGACCTTATCCAACTTGAGATGTTTAACGCCGTCGCCAGTACCGGCAGTATTACCCAGGCCGCGCAGAAGGTGCACCGCGTCCCGTCGAATCTGACCACCCGTATTCGCCAACTGGAGGCCGACCTCGGCGTCGAGCTATTTATTCGCGAGAACCAACGGCTGCGTCTGTCGCCCGCCGGGCACAGCTTTTTACGCTACAGCCAGCAAATCCTGGCGTTAGTCGATGAAGCGCGGATGGTGGTCGCCGGCGATGAGCCGCAGGGGCTGTTTTCCCTCGGCTCGCTGGAAAGCACCGCTGCGGTGCGCATCCCAACCACGTTAGCCCTTTTCAACCAGCGCTACCCGAAAATCCACCTGGCGTTGTCCACAGGCCCTTCCGGCACCATGATTGACGGCGTGCTGGAAGGCGCGCTCAGCGCGGCGTTTGTCGACGGGCCGCTGGTTCATCCCGGTCTGGAGGGGCTACCGGTGTTCCCGGAAGAGATGATGATCGTCGCCCCTTATGGCCATGCGCCGGTAACCCGCGCCAGCGAGGTCAACGGCGCGAACGTCTACGCATTTCGCGCCAACTGCTCCTACCGTCGTCATTTTGAGAGTTGGTTTCACGCCGACCGCGCGACGCCCGGAAGGATCCATGAGATGGAGTCCTATCACGGCATGTTAGCCTGCGTGATCGCCGGCGCCGGGTTGGCGCTTATCCCACGCAGTATGCTGGAGAGTATGCCAGGGCATCAGCAGGTTTCCGCCTGGCCGCTCGCCGAAGAGTGGCGCTGGCTGACGACCTGGCTTGTGTGGCGACGCGGCGCGAAGACTCGCCAGCTGGAGGCATTTATTGAATTGCTGAACGAGGACCGTCAGGCGGCAAGCGCGACATGATGGCCGGACGTTAATCGGCGATAATCAGCCGCGGCGAGAGTTCCTGGAGCGCATCACGGGTCTCCCCTGGCAAATGCGCATCGGTGATGATGTCCGTGAGTGAGTCGAGGTGCGCGATATTGAACAGCGACCAGGCGCCGTATTTCGAACTGTCGGCCAGCAGGATCCGCCGCCGGGCGTTGGCGATCAGATCGCGCTTCAGCGCCGCCTTCTCTTCCGTCGGCGCGGTAATGCCCTTTTGCAAATCCCAACCGTTACAGCTGACGAATGCCAGATCCGGCCACACATTCTGCAGCAAGCGTCGCCCATGTTCGCCAATACACGACTGGCTGCTGTCATCGATGCGCCCGCCGATAATCGTCACCTCAATCTGTTTGAATTCAGCCAGAAACAGCGCGATATGCAGATCGCTGGTGATGACCCGCAGCGGCAGATGCGTAATCTGTCGCGCCAGTTCAATCATGGTGGTACCGGCGTCCAGCACAATGGCGTCGCCGGCCTTGATAAGCGACGCCGCCGCCCTGGCGATGGCGTATTTCTCCTGAGGGCTACGCTGCGCTTTTTCCAGCGTCGTCGGCTGCGTGGGAATAAATCGGTTGAGCGTCACGCCGCCGTGGGTACGGCTAATGACCCCTTCCTGATCGAGTTTAATCAGATCGCGACGGATGGTCGCCGGCGAGGCGTTAGTTACCGCAACCAGTTGGTCGACCGTTACCAGATTATGGCTTTTCAGGAAGTCCATAATCTGCTCTAACCGATTATATCCCTTCATGTTATTCCTGTGCGATTTGCATGGCGAGCTCAATGGAGGTTGCCATGCTCTCAGACTTCGCTTTACCTGTCCAGGCAATATCAAAGGCAGTGCCGTGGTCCGCGGAGGTGCGGATAAACGGCAGCCCGGCGGTGATATTCACCCCATCATAGAACCCGAGCAGCTTGAGCGGAATATGCCCCTGATCGTGATACATCGCCACCACCATATCGTACATACCTTCGTGGCACTGCATGAAGACGGTGTCCGGCGGGCACGGTCCGACGACATGAACGCCCTGCGCCTCCATCGCCGCGACGGCCGGGGCGACAATACGGATTTCTTCATCGCCAAACAGACCGTTTTCACCGGCGTGCGGGTTCACGCCAGCGACCGCAATGCGCGGCTGCGAATACCCCACGCGGCGTAAAAAATGATCGGCGACCCGGATAACCGTCTCTACCCGCGATTGGCTTAGGGTATCGAGGAAGCGGCGCAGCGCGATATGGGTGGTGACGTGGATCACCTTAAGCTTATCGGTGTACAGCACCATGGCATAATCTTTGGTCTGCGTCAGATGGGCCAGCAGTTCAGTGTGTCCCGGGAAATGGTGCCCGGCCAGATGTAGCGCTTCTTTATTTAACGGCGCGGTGGCGATAGCTTTAACTTCCCCCGCCAGCGCCAGCGCGGTGGCGCGCTTGATGCAGCGATACGCCAAATCGCCGGCCTGAGCCTGGACTGCGCCGGGCCGCAGGGCCTGAGGATCGCTTAACGGTTCATCAATCACGTTAATCGTTGCGGGTGAAAACTGCGCTTCGCGCGGGTGTTCGATAATTCGCAACTCCGCGCGCGGGGTTATGTTCAGCGCCAGGATCCGCCGCAGCGTCTGCGCGCAGCCCACGACCACCACCGGCGCGCCGCTCAGTTCGCCTTCGCTCAGCGATTTAATAATAATTTCCGGACCAATGCCCGCCGGGTCGCCCATCGTTACCGCAATCATGTTAGACACTCAGTTTCTCCTCAATAAAATTCACGACATCCCGCAGCGTGGTCTCCGTACCGAATCCCCCTGCTTTGGTCATCACCGGACGCGGCCAGCGACTTCCGAGAAAATGGCCGTACGGCACGCATTGCGCCACCCGGCCGGTTATATGAAACCCCTGCGCGCCGAGCGCATGAGCGACGGCGATCGCAACATCGCCGCCGGATAGATACAGCGCCCCCGGCGCATGTAGCTCAACGGCAAGTTGGGTGACCTGCGCGAGATAAGCGCAGATCTGTTCTCCCAGCGCAGCGCGGCTCAAGCCGCGTTCACGGCACTGCGTCTCAATACCGTGCCGGACAGCGTTATCCGCGCAGGTGGTGACCACGCAATGATGATTTGCCGCCAGCACCTCGGCGATTCGCCGGGCATCGGCCAACGCATCGCCGTTAAAGGCGCGGGCAACATCAATCCCGATCCGCCCGACTCGCGGATGGCCGGCCAAAGCGGCGACCTGAGCCTGCGCTATTTCGCTCATTGAGCCGATCACCGCCAGCAACGGCCCGGCCGCATCCCGGAACAGGTAGCGCGAAAGCGCCTCGCAGATCCCCGCAGAGCCCACCAGCAGCGTTTGCCGCGCGCGGCTGGCTACCGCAGCGATAACCTCATCCAGCTGCGCGTCTTCTTCAGCATCAATAATCAATACACGCGGTTGGTCGCTCTCTTCCGCGAGGGCGGCGGTCAACTGCTGTACGTCAAGCGAACGGCACGGCAGCTGGCTCTGCATGGCGAGCAATTGCCCAATATCGTCGCTACTGACCGGGGTTTTGGGGTCGCTGGCGAATTCCGTTTTATCGAGTGCCACGCCGTGGACATAACATCGTCCGCCGCGGGTTATGCGCCCTGCCGCTGGAAAGGCCGGCGCGACGACCGCGGTGACGCAGCCCCGCGCACGCATCATCGCCTCCAGTTCCGCGCCGGGGTTGCCGCGTAGGGTGGAGTCGATTTTCTTCACCTGCCAGACGGCGGCGAAATTTGCCGCATCAAGGAGTATCGCGTTCACTTTCTCTGCTGCCTGCGCCCCGGAAAGCGCCCGACTATCGCTATTGAGAACCAACGCCCGGGTGGTCGGCTGATAGCCGGCGCTAAACGCCACCTCAACCGCTAAACCCGCTTCTGCCAGACTGACACCGGCATCATTGGCCCCAGTAAAGTCATCTGCCAGCACCAGAACAGGATTATCGCCGCAGCTCATTCTCTTTCCTTCATCGCTTATCTGAATCGTTAATGATTATATTCAATCATATTTGATTAAATGTGAGCAAGCTCAAGTTATTAAACGTCCGTATAAATTATAACTTTTGCTCATTGAAATGAGTGAACACTACGCATATTGATTGAATTCAATCATAACAATAGAGGAGTGAGACGTGGCGACGATTAACAGCACGATTATCAGCGGCGCGGGCGCCATATCAGCCCTGAAGCCAGTGCTGGCAGGTAAAAAAAGCATTTTGCTGGTCACCGATGCGAACGTAGGTAAGCTGGAAGCGACCAAACAGATCCGACATCTGATGGACGAGACTAACGTTGATGTGAGGATCGTGGATTGCGTGCCGGCAGAGCCCAGTCAACATGATGTGGCGCAGATTGTTGCCCAACTCGCGGGAACGCAGCCACAGATGGTCGTCGGTATCGGCGGCGGCAGCGTCCTCGATGTGGCTAAGCTGCTCTCGGTACTACTACACCCCGCATCCCCTACGCTCAACGCGCTGATTGACGGCGAGAAACCGCGTCTGCGTCTGGCGTCACTGTTGATACCCGCCACCGCCGGCACCGGCTCGGAAGCGACGCCAAATGCCATCCTGGCTATTCCCGAACGTAATACCAAAGTGGGGATTATCTCCCCGGTACTGCTGCCGGATTTCGTGGCCCTGTTGCCGGAACTGACTACCAGCATGCCTGCGGCCATTGCCGCCTCCACCGGTATCGATGCGCTGTGTCATCTACTGGAGTGCTTTACTTCAACCGTCGCGAACCCGGTGAGCGATAACGCCGCCTTAATCGGCCTGCATAAGCTGGTGCGGCATATTGAGCGTTCCGTGACCCACCCGCAGGATCTTACGGCGAAACTGGAGATGCTGTGGGCCTCGTACTATGGCGGCGTGGCTATCAATCATGCCGGCACGCATCTGGTGCACGCGCTCTCCTACCCGCTTGGCGGCACCTGGCATTTACCACACGGCGTCGCGAACGCCATTCTGCTGGCCCCCTGTATGCAGGTCGTACGCCCGCACGCGGTGGATAAATTCGCTCAGGTCTGGGATCTGATCCCGGACGCCGATCTGACCTTGAATAACGAGGAGAAATCTCATGCGCTGGTCCGCTGGCTGGCGCAACTGGTGAAACGCCTGGCGCTGCCGGACAACCTCGCCGCGCTGGGTGTACCGCCAGAGAGTATTGAAACGCTAAGCGCCGCGGCGCTGGAAGTAAAACGATTAATGAACAATGCCCCATGCAGCGTGAACCAGGACGAAGTCCAGGCGATTTACCAGACGCTGTTTCCACAGTCATCTCATCAGGGAGAAGAGAAATAAATGCATCATTCCATTCGCGGCGTGTTAACCGCCATTGTTACCCCCTTTACCGCCAGCGGTGAACTGAACCTGACGGCGCTGCGCCAACAGGTAGAACGTCAACTGGCCGCCGGTAATGGCATTTTCTGCGGCGGAACCAACGGCGAGTTTTTCGTCCTTAATGAGGCGGAAAAAATTGCGGTTGCCGAAACCTGCGTCGAGGCGGTTGCCGGACGCGCGCCGGTGGTGGCGCATATTGGCGAAGTGTCGACGCGGGAAACCATTCGTCTTGGCCAGCAGATAGCAAAGTCAGGCGTCGACGCGGTGTCGGTCATCACCCCGTGGTTCGTGCCGCTAAAACAAGATGAGCTGGTAAGCCACTACACGGCGATCGCCGATGCGCTAAGCGTACCGGTATTTCTGTATAACATCCCGGCGCGCACCGGTAACACCATTGAACCGCAAACCGCACGTCAGTTGGCTGCGCATGGCAACATCATTGGCATCAAAGATAGCGCCGGTAGTTATGAGAGTCTTAAGGGCTTTCTTGATGCGGTGAAGGGTATCGACGGTTTTAATGTCCTGAACGGGCCGGATTCGCTGATTCATCAGGGGTTCGTTGATGGTTGTTCAGCGTGCATTTCCGGGTTGGCTAACGTTGCGCCACGGGAGATTAACGCGATTTGGTCAACCTTCCAGGCCGGCGATATTGAAGCCTCAAGGCTGGCGCAGGAAAACGTCACCGGCCTGCGTACCGATCTCTACAAAGTCGCCTTTTCCCCCGCCGCGGTGAAAAAAGCATTGCAGTTGATGGGCCATGAGGTCGGCGATAGCCGCTACGCGGTGCAGTTTAGCGCATCTCAACTGCAGCAAATACGTGGAATCATCGCGCAGTATCTTAATTAAACGCTGCGTTTCTTCAACAAAATAGACCGGGTACCTGTGTGCCCAGGATTCGTACGCCCAAAGAGAGGCTAAGATGAATCATTTTACCACTGAAGATACCTTTATTATTGTCGGCATTGTTATCGCCTATATCTTATTTACCACCTGGCTGACGTTCCGCATTAGAAGTAAAAACTCCGGGGATTTTATGGAGGGCTCGCGCGCGATGCCGGCCTTTATCGTCGGTATCCTGCTGATGTCGGAATATATCGGCGCCAAGTCGACTATTGGAACCGCACAGGCCGCGTTTGAGAGCGGGATTGCCGCTTCCTGGTCGGTGTTGGGCGCCGCTATTGGCTTTCCATTGTTTGGCCTGATACTGGTTAAACGCATCTATAACACTGGCAAAATTACTATTTCCGGGGCGATTGCCGAGCGATACGGCACCAGCACCAAGAATATTATTTCCATCATTATGATTTACGCCCTGTTGCTGGTGAACGTCGGCAACTACGTCAGCGGCGCGGCGGCAATTTCCACGGTATTAAAGATCAATTTACCCCTCGCGGCGTTTATTACCGCCATTGTCAGTACTTTCTATTTTGCCTTCGGCGGTATGAAAGGCGTGGCCTGGGTCACCATGCTGCACAGCGCATTAAAATATGCCGGCCTGCTTATTATTATGGGTTTCGCGCTGGCAAAAACCGGCGGTTTCACGCCGATGATCGAGAAGATGCCTGATTACTACTGGACCTGGGATGGTAATTTTGGCGCCGGCACGATCTGCGCCTGGCTTATCGGCACCATCGGCTCCATCTTCTGCACCCAGTTTGTCATTCAGGCTATCAGCTCGACAAAAAACGTAAAATCGGCGAAACGCTCTACCTGGATTGCCTTTTTCTTCTGCCTGCCTATCGCCTTCGCGATCGCCATTATCGGCGTGGCGGCGAAGTTTCTTCACCCGGAAATCAACAGCCTGTACGCCCTGCCGGTGTTTCTGCAGGATATGAACCCATGGCTTGCCGGATTGGTGACAACGTCACTTGTAGCTTCAATTTTCGTTAGCGTCAGTACCGTTGCCCTGGCGATTGCCTCGTTGGTGGTAAAAGATTTTTACGTACCGTGGCGCAATCCAACGCCGGAGCAGGAGTTTAAAGCCACCCGTTGGGCCTCGCTTATCATCGGTTTTCTGCCGCTTATTTTTGTGCTGCTGGTACCGGAAGTGCTGAAGCTCTCCTTCTTTACCCGCGCCATCAGGCTTTCTATCACCGTGGTCGCGGTCATCGCTTTCTATGCGCCGTTCTTTAAAAGCGCCCGCGGCGCGAACGCGGGCCTCATTGGCGCCTGTGTGGTGACCTCGGTGTGGTATTTGCTCGGCGATCCGTTCGGCATCAATAACATGTACATCGCGCTGATCACCCCGGCCCTGATTATGGTTATCGACCGCCTGATCCCCAATAAAACGCAACAATCATCCCCGGCCCCCATTGAACAACGTGGAGTGTAAAAATGACCACCAACCCAACTTTTGACGGCGTAATTCGCCAACACCAACAGGATCCTCATCTGGCATGGGCAATGTTGCCCTCCGGCTGCCCGCAAAACCATGCCGCCAATCTTTTGCCGCTGCCCGATGGCACGCTGATGTGCGTGTGGTTCGGCGGTTCGCAGGAAGGAAAAGCGGATATTTCAGTCTGGGGGGCGCGTTTAGCGCCGGGCGCCACAACGTGGAGTGAAGCGACAAAGTTATCCGACGATCCGCAGCGTTCGGAACAAAACCCGGTACTGTTTCAGGATCCTGATGGCGTACTGTGGCTGTTATGGACCGCGCAGTATGCCGGTAATCAGGACACCGCTATTGTGCGTTATCGCCAGTCGCGCGATGGCGGAAAGCACTGGGGCGCAATCGCCACCCTGCTCGATGAACCCGGCACCTTTATCCGGCAGCCCATAACCGTAATGCCCAACGGTAACTGGTTGCTGCCGGTTTTCTATTGTCGTACCCGGCCGGGGGAGAAATGGGTCGGTAACGATGATGTGAGCGCGGTAAAAATCTCAGCCGATGGCGGCAAGAGCTGGCGCGACGTGGCGGTACCGCAGAGCCTCGGCTGCGTGCATATGAATATCACCCCGCTGGCCGATGGCTCGCTGGCCGCCTTCTTCCGCAGCCGCTGGGCCGATCATATCTGGTACAGCCGGTCGACAGATTTTGGCGAAAGCTGGTCAGCGCCTATCCCCACCACGCTGCCAAACAATAACTCGTCCATTCAGGCTACCACGTTGAGCAACGGCGATCTGGCGCTGGTATTCAATAACATGAGCGCAGCAGGCGCCAGCGAGCGTCGGGCGTCGTTATACGATGAAATAGAAGATGATGACGGCCGTAAAGAGCCTGAATGCACTGGCAAAACCGCCTTCTGGGGCGCGCCACGTGCGCCAATGACCGTGGCTATCTCCGACGACGGCGGCAGAAGCTGGCCGTGGATGCGCAACCTTGATGAGGGCGACGGCTACTGTATGACCAACAATTCAGAGCAAAAACTAAACCGTGAATTCTCCTATCCCAGTATTAAACAGGGTGAAGATGGTGATTTACACATTGCCTATACCTGGTACCGGCAGGCCATTAAGTATGTCCGCGTGTCGCCGCAATGGGTTAAAGGAGAAATCGCGTGATCATCGGTAATCTGAACGCCCTGCCTCAGGCGGGGTTGCCGCTGGCGTTGCGGCAAATCCTTTGCCGCGCTGAATGTTCTCTTAGCGCCCTGACAACCCATGAAGACGGCCGTTTCCAACCTGGTGATGGCGACTGGTACTGCACCATCGGCACCGCACAAACCCAGGCGGCAGAACAGCGACATACCGAATATCACCTCCAATGGGCCGATATTCAGGTCATTTTAGCCGGCGAGGAGATAATTCATGCCGGTACCTTGTACAGTGGCCAACCCGACGATGAACAGCGCAAACCGGATCTCTTTATCAGCCAGCAGACGCCGCACAGCGTCACGCTGCATTTGCGCGTCGGCGACTTCGCGGTCTTTCTCCCCGGCGAACCGCACCAGGCGCTATGCGTCGTTACGTCACCCGCCCCGGTGAGGAAAGCGGTGTTTAAAGTGCCGCGCAGCATGCTGGAGGCGCCATGAAACAGGCACTGGTCACGGGCGCCAGTTCGGGGATCGGCGCGGCGATTGTGGGGCAACTGCTGGCGGAGGGCTGGCAGGTGCTTGGGCTAAGCCGCTCCGCGCCGCCACTTACCCATGAAGGCTTCACGCATCTGTCGGTCGATGTGAGCGACCGCCAGGCGCTGGTTGATGCTCTGTCGTCGGTACCGCCGCCGCAGGCGATTATCCATGCCGCCGGTGTGATGGCGGCGGCGCCGCTAGGAGAACTTGACGCACAGCGTGGCGAGACGTTATGGCGTCTGCATGTGGATGCGGCGCAGACCTTAGCCAACCGCTTTGCGCCCGTTATGGGGCGCGGCGGTCGGATTATCCTTTTGGGTAGCCGAACCTCTCGCGGAGCGGCAGGCCGTTCACAGTATACGGCAACCAAAGCGGCGCTGGTGGCGCTGGCGAGAAGCTGGGCGGCGGAACTTGCCGCGGCTGGCATAACCGTGAACGTGGTCGCCCCCGGCGCCACCGATACGCCAATGCTGTGCCAGCCAGGGCGCGAAAATTCGCCGCCGAAGACGCCGCCGCTCGGTAGATTGATTAAGCCACAGGAGGTGGTGTCGCTGGTAAGCTGGCTACTTAGCGAAGGGGCCGCGGCGATGACCGGACAAGAGTTGGTGATGTGTGGCGGCGCCTCGCTTGGCTAGGTGAACCCGGCTAAACGTCGCGCCAGCCGGGGGAAACTATCATTAACCTTCGCGCAAATAGACCGTGCCGCGCAGATAGGTGGTCGCCTGGCCGCTAATCAATACACGGTCATCACGCCACTGGCAGCGCAGCTCGCCGCTGCGCGCCGACACCTGCCGCGCCAGCAGGTCGGTTTTATTGAGCTTCGCTCCCCAGTAGGGGATCAGCATACTGTGGGTTGAACCGGTTACCGGATCTTCCGGTACCGCTTCACCGGGGCAGAAAAAGCGGCTGACAAAGTCATACTCTTCGTCGGCGGCGCTAATGCAAATCATTTTATCCAGCGTCTCCAGCAGCGCCATATTAGGGCGTACCGCTTCAACCTGCGCCCGGTCGCGCAGAACCACCAGATAATCACGCCCTTCCCGCACCTCCAGCGCGTCATCGATGCCCAACCCGGCGAACAGCGCCGGCGGTACGTCACGTACCGGCGTCGTTTGCCAGGCCGGGAAATCCAGCGTCAGCCAATCGCCGCTGCGCGTCACCCGCAGTTCACCGACAAAACGGGTGCTGAATACGATAGTTGCCGTGGGATGATCGAGATATTCAAAAATCACGTGCGATGCCGCAAGCGTGGCGTGGCCGCAGAGGTTAATCTCATCAAGGGTCGTGAACCAGCGTAGCTCATAGCCGCTATCAGTGCGGACAAAAAACGCCGTTTCGGATTGATTATGCTGCTGCGCCATTTTTAAAAGCGTTTCATCAGGCAGCCATTCACTGAGCGGGCACACTGCCGCTGCGTTGCCGCCAAAATTGCGATCGCTGAAGGCATCGACCAGGTAAAAACTAATTTCTTTCATCGTGCTCCCCTTTTTTATCGTCTATCAACATGACACAGAAAGCGCGGGTGCACACTATTAGCTGAAAAATTAAGTTGTTAGCAGGCACAGACGTCAGCATAAAATGAGACGCAGATCACAAAGTGATTGTATTTTCAGCAGCATTCGTTTTAAGATCGCCTCCTCTTCTTCTCATTACTACCAGCCCGGAATTTATGCTTACAAATACGGTCTCACGCAAAGTCGCGTGGCTGCGGGTCGTCACGCTGGCAATTGCCGCTTTTATCTTTAATACCACGGAATTTGCCCCGGTCGGTTTGCTGTCTGATATTGCCGACAGCTTCGGCATGGAAACGGCCCAGGTCGGGATCATGCTGACCATTTATGCCTGGGTAGTGGCATTGATGTCGCTGCCGTTCATGCTGTTGACCAGCCAGATGGAACGCCGTCGCCTGCTCATTGGCCTGTTCGTGTTATTTATCGCCAGCCACGTCTTGTCGTTTTTCGCGTGGAACTTCACGGTGCTGGTGGTGAGCCGCATTGGTATCGCCTTCGCCCACGCGGTGTTCTGGTCGATAACTTCCGCGCTGGCTATCCGTATGGCCCCTCCCGGCAAGCGCGCCCAGGCGCTAAGTCTTATCGCCACCGGTACCGCGCTGGCCATGGTGTTCGGCATTCCTATTGGCCGTATCGTCGGGCAATATTTCGGCTGGCGTACCACCTTCCTGGCCATTGGTCTTGGCGCTTTAGCGACGCTGGTGTGCCTGGCGAAACTCTTGCCGGCGCTGCCAAGCGAACATTCCGGTTCGCTGAAGAGCCTGCCGGTGCTGTTCCGCCGTCCGGCGCTGCTCGGCATTTATCTGCTGACGGTTATCGTGGTAACCGCCCACTACACGGCGTACAGCTATATTGAACCCTTCGTTCAAACCGTCGCAGGCCTTAGCGGTAACTTCGCCACCCTACTGCTGTTAGTGCTCGGCGGCGCGGGTATTATCGGCAGTATTGTCTTCGGCAAGCTGGGCAATCAACATGCTTCCGGACTGATTACGACCGCTATCGCCATGCTGCTGATATGCCTGCTGTTGCTGCTACCCGCCTCAAGGAACGCCAATCAGCTCATGCTGCTCAGCGTATTCTGGGGGATCGCGATTATGGTCATCGGCCTCGGCATGCAGGTGAAAGTGCTGGCGCTGGCTTCGGATGCTACCGACGTCGCGATGTCGCTGTTTTCGGGGATTTTCAATATTGGTATTGGCGCCGGCGCGCTGGTCGGCAGCCAGGTGAGTACGCAGCTGTCAATGTCGGCGATAGGCTACGTTGGCGCAGTGCCGGCGCTGGTAGCGCTGGTCTGGGCAGTGATGATTTTTCGCCGCTGGCCTTCGCCGCTGGATGAACAACAAGCGCATCACTCATGATAACGCCGCGGGCGGTCAATGCCGCCCGCGGCGCCGACATCCTATCCCCAAAAGGCCCGAAACAGACACGTCGCCGGGCCTTTCAGAAAGTTACCGCGATCAGGCGTGATAGTTGGTGATAATTTCCAGCACGCCGTTAATGATGAACTGCACGCCCATACAGACCAGCAGAAAACCCATCAGGCGGGAAATCGCCTCGATACCGCCTTTGCCCACCAGTCGCATGATCGCCCCTGAGCTACGCAGGCAGCCCCACAGAATGATCCCCACCAGCGCAAAAATAATCGGCGGCGCGGCCAGCACGACCCATTCCGGGAAATCAACGCCGTGTTTTACCGTCGAGGCGGAGCTGATAATCATCGCGATGGTGCCTGGCCCGGCGGTACTGGGCATCGCCAACGGCACGAAGGCGATATTCGCCGTGGGTTCATCCTGCAGTTCTTCCGATTTGATTTTCGCTTCCATCGAATCATGGGCTTTCTGCTGCGGAAACAGCATGCGAAAACCAATAAATGCTACGATCAGACCGCCGGCGATACGCAGGCCGGGAATGGAAATGCCGAAGGTATTCATGACCACCTGGCCGGCATACCACGCCACCATCAGGATCGCAAAGACATATACCGATGCCATCAACGATTGCCGGTTACGCTCGGCATTGTTCATATTGCCCGCCAGGCCGAGGAACAGCGCCACGGTGGTGAGCGGATTCGCCAGCGGTAAAATCACCGCCAGACCGAGCCCTATTGCTTTAAAGAGTTCCAGCATAGTGAGTCAACATCCCGTTAAGTATCATTTTTTCAGTACAGTTTCACCCCGTGAGTATATCGACAGCAGCGACTCAGATGCCACACCCACTGAAAAAATCACGTCGATAAAAAATAACAAGCGTTAGTAAAATGAAAAAAAGTGACCGCCATCAAACTATCAATCTTTAGCAAATCGTGGCATCGGCGAATTCATAATGTTGACTTATGATTGCCGCGGCAATAATATCCATCGCAACTAAATAATTGCCTGGGCAACTATCATGGAAAACACTAACAATCTGTTCAACGAGATGATCCCTCTCGGCCGATTGATCCAGATGGTTAACCAGAAAAAAGATCGACTGCTCAACGACTACCTTTCACCCATGGATATCACCGCTACCCAATTTCGGGTGCTCTGTTCCATTCGCTGCGAGGTATGTACGACACCCGTTGAGCTGAAGACCGTTCTGTCGGTCGATCCAGGCGCAATGACGCGCATGCTCGACAGACTCGTCTGCAAAGGCTGGATAGAACGGTTGCCCAACCCCAATGACAAGCGCGGCATTCTGGTGCAACTGACTCCAGAAGGCGCAGCCCTTTGTGAGCACTGTCATCAGGTTGTGGGTCAAAAATTGCACCAGGAACTAACAAAAAATCTAACGGCAGACGAAGTGGTCATGCTTGAGCAACTGCTCAAGAAAGTCCTGCCGTAATAAGAAGAGGTAAGATGATGTCCAGACGCAATAACGACGCCATCACTATCCATAGTATTTTGTCGTGGATCGAAGAGAACCTGGAATCTCCATTGTCGCTGGAGAAAGTTTCGGAGCGCTCAGGTTACTCCAAATGGCACCTGCAAAGAATGTTCAAGAAAGAGACCGGCCACTCGCTGGGCCAGTATATCCGCAGCCGCAAGTTGACGGAAATCGCGCAAAAACTCAAGCAGAGTAATGAGCCGATTTTGTATCTGGCCGAGCGCTACGGCTTTGAATCGCAGCAGACGCTGACGCGGACGTTTAAAAACTATTTCGATGTACCGCCCCATAAATATCGCATCACCAACGTTCCGGGTGAATCCCGCTACCTGATGCCGCTAAATAATTATTGTTGTTAATCGCCTGCAAAAGACGTATTGAGGAAATCATGAAATTATTCGCTACCGCCGCCATCGTGCTAATGGCGCTGGCCACCGGTCAGAGTTATGCGGAGCAAACCACCACTCCGGTTCGCCACAATAACCGGGATGCGATGATTATCCCTTCCGAACATAACGACTCGCCGTTTGATTTTAATC
The DNA here is from genome assembly GCF_051207495.1 of Klebsiella sp. K-3. Taxonomy (NCBI): domain Bacteria; kingdom Pseudomonadati; phylum Pseudomonadota; class Gammaproteobacteria; order Enterobacterales; family Enterobacteriaceae; genus Klebsiella; species Klebsiella sp. K-3. The sequence continues at coordinate 251,537 of NZ_JBPNXF010000002.1, forward strand.
ACATGGCTGCCGGCAATGACAAATCGGATGAGCTGGGCGTACCGTATTACAACTGACGCCCATATCATTCACCAATAATTATTGATTCGGCTGATGTGCTGAGGGTTCTCCACTCCTTAGCGCATCAGCTTTTTTAGTCTTGCTCGCTTTTTTGCATTTTCAGATATCCTGACGCGGTCATTTATGTATTAATTCCCTGTTTGTAAATTTGATACAGGGAAGAATAAAAGTGGCTTGGAATAAGCAAACGTCTATTACCCATCTCCGCTCGCATGCCCATAAGCAATCTCATTATGAATGTGCAAAATACATCCGCCAGGCTATAGAAGCCGGAGGAATTAAACTTGAGCGCACGCGCGACGCCAAAGATTATGGGCCAATATTATTGCGCGCCGGATTTAAAGAAGTGCCACCGGGTTCGACGATACTGCGCGGCGATGTCGCAGTGATTCAGCCTTATGCGGGAGGCAACCCTAGCGGGCACATGACAATGTATGACGGCAAGCAGTGGATATCCGACTTCACCCAACGAAGCATGTATCCAGGTCCTGGCTATCGTCGTCTACAGCCAGCGTTCAAGGTATACAGGATGAATCAATGAGAACTCTCCCCTTAATGATACTATTTTTACTCACAGCGTGTGTGGGCCATCCTCAAGAGAGTCCGGCTAACCGCGCTGAGGCGTTTTACTCATCGTATCTGGAGTTTCTGGCAAGCAGTAATGATGAATATTATCAGCTGCAAGAATATATTTCGGCTGATACTCTGAGCAGACTTGGTAATATCGAGGCTATTCCTGAGCAAGAGATTGTCGGATCTGATTATTTTACTTATGTTCAGGATTATGATTCGTCCTGGATAGCAAATCTTAAGATTGGTCATGCCCGCGCTTTAATGGGGGGAACGGTTATTCCGGTATGGATCGGTATTGAAAACGGTGATGTTTTACACCTTGAAGCATATATGCGCTGCGAAAATGGTAAGTGGAAGATATATCGCGTAAGGGATGTAAGCCATCATTATGAGCAACCGATATTTAATGCCGGAGCAATAGCCCAGGCAAAATCTGCTGCCCAAAACAAGTATTAAAGGGTCGACAGCGTCAAGCCCCGGCACATACCGGGGCTTGATTTATCCCCGCCCTGCCGTGGTACGCAATAGCCGCAGGCCAAACACGTTAATATAGAGCCCGCCCATAATCAGCGCCGCCCCCAGCAGCTGCAGACCATTGAGCCGTTCGCCGAGCAGCAGAGCCGCGCTGGCCATCCCTACCACCGGTACCAACAGCGACAGCGGCGCTACCCGCCAGGTTTCATAACGCCCGAGTAGCGCCCCCCAGATGCCGTAACCAACGATGGTGGCGACAAACGCCAGATACATGAGCGATAGCATGGTCGTCGCGTCGATATTCACCAGGCTTGCCGCCATCGCCTGCGGCCCATCAATAATGCCAGACGCCAGCATGAACGGTAACACCGGAATCAACGCGCTCCACACCACCAGCGACATAATCGGCGGCTTGTGTTGCTGAGACATAATCTTCTTATTGAAAATGTTGCCGCAGGCCCAGCTAAACGCCGCCGCCAGAGTCAGCATAAAGCCGACCAGCGGCACATGCTGGCCGCCGAGGCTGGCTTCAACCAGTACCAGTACGCCAAAAATCGCCAGCGCGATACCGGCGACCTGCTTTCCCTGTAACCGTTCGCCAAAGACAAAAGCGCCCAGCACGATAGTGAAAAAGGCCTGAGCCTGCAGCACCAGAGATGCCAGCCCGGCTGGCATACCGAGGTTAATCGCGCAGAATAAAAAGGCGAACTGGCCAAAACTAATGGTCAGGCCGTAACCCAACAGCAGACGCAGCGGTATTTTGGGCCGCGCAACGAACAGCAGCGCCGGAAACGCCACCAACAAAAAACGTAACCCCGCCAGCATCAGCGGCGGCATATTGTGTAACCCGAGCTTAATCACCACAAAATTAAGCCCCCACACCACCACTACCAGCATTGCCAGCAGTCCATCTCTGCGCGTCATACGAAGCCCCTGTCTTCCTGGTCAACGATGACCACCGTCAAAGTAACCAAATTCCCGCCGCTCGAACAGATCATTATTTTTAGCAGGTACTGAAGGCACTTTCCGACACGGAGCCCGCTATACAAGGCTCAGTTAGCATGCTATTTGTGATCGGGCACAACAAAAATAAAACACTCCATCAGGCAAGGAAAAAATGACAACCACCATCAGGCGCTCAACGATAGCGCTGTTGGCGTCGTCGTTGCTGTTAACTATCGGCCGCGGCGCAACGCTTCCTTTTATGACGATTTATCTCACCCGTCGGTTCCAGCTGGAAGTCGATGTCATCGGCTATGCGCTCTCCGTCGCGCTGGTCGTCGGCGTTATCTTCAGCATGGGCTTCGGTATTCTTGCCGATAAGTTCGACAAAAAACGCTATATGCTGATCGCCATCGCGGCGTTTATCGCGGGATTTATCGCCATCCCCGCGGTCAATAGCGTGGCGCTGGTGGTGTTCTTTTTCTCATTAATCAACTGCGCTTATTCGGTTTTTTCTACCGTGCTGAAAGCCTGGTTTGCCGACGTGCTGACGCCGGAGAAAAAAGCGCGCATCTTTTCGCTCAACTATACCTTCCTCAATATCGGCTGGACCGTTGGGCCGCCAATCGGCACCCTGCTGGTGATGCAGAGCATTAACCTGCCTTTCTGGCTGGCCGCGCTGTGCGCCGCCTTCCCGCTGGTGTTTATCCAGCTCTTCGTCGAGCGCACCTCTGCCGCCTGCGTGGAAGGCGCCGCGCCGCAGTGGACGCCGTCGGTGCTTTTGCGCGACCGCGCCTTGCTGTGGTTTACCTTTTCCGGCCTGCTGGCGTCGTTTGTCGGCGGCTCTTTCGCCTCCTGCATTTCACAGTATGTGCTGGCCGCAGGCACCAGCGACTTCGCGGAAAAGGTGGTCGCGGTAGTGCTGCCGGTCAACGCCGCGGTGGTCGTCGCCTTGCAATATGCCGTCGGGCGACGGCTTTCGGCGCGAAACATCCGCCCGCTGATGACCTTCGGCACCCTGTGCTATGTAGTAGGACTCGGCGGATTTATCCTCTCCGGTCATAATCTGCTGATGTGGGGCGTTTCCGCCGCTATCTTTACCCTTGGCGAAGTTATTTATGCACCGGGAGAATATATGTTGATCGATCAGATTGCCCCACCCGGCATGAAAGCCAGCTATTTTTCCGCCCAGTCGTTAGGCTGGTTAGGCGCGGCGTTCAATCCGATGCTAACGGGGATAATCCTTACCCATCTGCCGCACTGGTCGCTATTCTTCATTTTAATGCTGGCGATAGTCGCCGCCTGGCTGATGATTTTCCGCGGGATGAATGTGCGTCCCTGGCAAACCGTACAGGCGTAAACCCAGGCGTCATGCGGCTGTCGGGTTGCTGTCGCCTGTCTGTCGGGTGCCCGTCGTGGCGCCCGGCAGGCTAAAAAAACCACACTGGTCTCAGGTTCCCATCCGGAGATTAACATCATGAACAGCAGCACCCGAGTAAAGCAATTACGTCTGCAGCGCGCCTGGTCCCAGGAACAGCTTGCCGAACTGGCTGGCGTCAGCGTTCGCACTATCCAACGGATTGAAAACGGCGATCGTCCGGGGTTAGAAACCCTGAGCGCCCTGGCGGCAGTGTTTGAGATAAATGTGGCCGAACTCAGCGACGATGCTCCCGTCGGTCACGAAGCATCGCTCGATTTACGTATCGAAGAAGCGAAAAGCCGCCTGCATCAGGAGAGCCGTTTCTTTCGCTCGCTGAGCGTGGCGGTCACGGTTTGCGTTTTGTTGCTGGTGATTAACCGTTTTACCCAACCCGATGTCTACTGGTCAGTGTGGGTGGCGATCGTCTGGGGCGCGTTATTGCTGCTGCGGGGATTACGTCTGTTTGTCTTTGCCGGGTGGATCCGCCAGTGGCGACAGGCGCGACTACAGCGCCTGCTGCGCAAATAGAAAAAGCCCGCTTAAAGCGGGCTATCTCCTTACCAGACCTGGGCGGCGATCCCTGTGACCAGCCGCACTTTATCCCACTGCTGGGCTTCGCTTAACGAATTGCCCTCTTCGGTGGAGGCAAAGCCGCACTGCGGGCTGAGGCAAATCTGCTCCAGCGGCACATACTGCGCCGCCTCCTGCAGGCGCGCCTTCACGCCTTCCGGGTTTTCCAGTTCGCCATTCTTGGTGGTAATCAGCCCCAGTACCACCTGCTGATGACCTGGACGAATAAAACGCAGCGGGGCAAAATCGCCGGAACGATCGTTATCATATTCGAGGAAGAACGCATCGATATTGACGCCGCCAAAGAGAATTTCCGCCACGGGCTCGTAGCCGCCTTCTGAAATCCAGGTCGAACGGAAGTTTCCGCGACAAACGTGCAGACCAACGGTCAGATCCTGTGGTTTCCCTTCCAGCGCTTTATTCAGCACCCGGGCATAGGTACGCGCCAGTTCGTCCGGATCGTCACCGCGCTCGCGTACCTGCTGGCGTTGTTCGTCTGAACATAAATAGGCCCAGACGGTATCATCAAGCTGCAGATAACGGCAGCCAGCGTCATAGAAAGCGCGGATCGCGTCACGCCAGGTGGTTGCGAGATCGTCGAAGTATTCGGCCAGGTCCGGGTATACCGTGCTATCGATATCTTTACGTCCGCCGCGGAAGTGCAGCACGCTGGGGCTGGGGATGGTCATTTTCGGCTGCGCATTACCGCTGACGCTTTTCAAAAAGCGGAAATCTTCCAGCATTGGATGGTTGCCGAAGCCCAGTTTACCGGTCACGCGTACGCCGTGCGCTTTAGTCTGTACGCCGTTGAACTGAATACCTTTCTCTGAATCGTAACGTTCAACGCCTTCCAGACCGTCGAAGAAGTCGAAGTGCCACCACGCGCGCCGGAACTCACCGTCGGTCACCACGTGCAGGCCGCAATCGCACTGCTGCTGAACCAGTTGGCGGATGGCTTCATTCTCAATTTCACGCAGATGGCCGGCATCAATATTGCCTTCCGCCAGCTGCAGGCGCGCCTGCTTAATGGCGTTGGGACGTAAAAAACTGCCGACGATATCTGCGCGGAACGGGGCCTGGTGACGTTGCATGTTCTCTCCTTAACGGCAGACAGGTAGTTGCCCGCCGTGATAATTCATTATTTGAATTTTTAGACTTCTGGATGTCTATATGTCCAGATACTGTCATGCAGAGGGAGCATCAGCAAACGAGAAAAATTCATGGCTATTGAATTTATTTCATGTTGCTCGTTTCGCTGACGCTAAATGCGAACCCCTCATCCGCCCAACCGGTCAGTCCACCGAGCATCATTTTTACCGGTCGGCCAAGCTGCGCCAGCTTTAAGGCGGCAATATCCGCGCCGTTGCAGTGCGGCCCGGCGCAATAGACAACAAACAGCGTTTCCGCGGGCCACTGCGCCATTCGCGCGGCATTGATCTCGCGATGCGGCAGATGCAGCGCGCCAGGCAGGTGGCGACGGGCGAAAACATCCTGACTGCCGATGACGTGCAGCAGCACAAAGTCCTGTTCGCCATGCTGCATGGCGTGGTGGACATCCGCGCAGTCGGTTTCGACACTCAGTTTATGGGCAAACCAGGCAGCGGCATCGGCCGGGGCGGCTGGCGTAAATTGGCTTACAACACTCATGGCGTATTCTCCTTGTCTGTGGTAACACTACTTTAACCACCACCGTACCCGGACCACCGCCCCCATTGATGACAGAAAACGCTGAAATCCTGACAACCCACAATGTGACACTGTCACCACCAAAAGTCGTCGTTCTGGCCTATGACGGCCTGTGTACCTTTGAGTTCGGCGTGGCGGTGGAGATTTTTGGCCTCCCGCGCCCGGAAATGGGCGAAAGTTGGTATCGGTTCGCGGTCGCCGCCGTCGATGATGGCGAGCTTCGCGCCACCGGTGGTATCCGTATCGTCAGCGATGGCGGACTGGCGCTGCTTGATGAAGCGGACACCATCGTCGTACCCGGTTGGCGAGGCATAGAAAGCGATGTTCCTCAGGCTTTGTGCCAGGCGCTGGCGGCAGCGTATGCGCGCGGCTGCAGAATCGTCTCTATCTGTTCCGGTGTATTTGTGCTCGCCGCCGCCGGATTGCTCAATGGACGGCAGGCCACCACCCATTGGCGTTATACTGCCCGGCTGCAGGAGCGTTTTCCGTTGATTGAGGTGGTGGAAGACGTGCTGTACGTCGGTGATGCGCGGCTGATGACCTCCGCCGGCAGCGCCGCGGGCATCGATCTCTGCCTGCATCTGGTGCGCGAAGATTTCGGCCATGAAGCGGCGAATATCGTCGCCCGGCGGCTGGTGGTGTCGCCGCACCGCGACGGTGGGCAAGCGCAGCAGGTGATTCGCCCGGTGGCGACAGCGCGTGAAAGCCAGCGCCTCGGCCAGCTGTTTGATTACCTGCATCAGCATCTCGCTGAGAGCCATACCCTTGCCTCGCTGGCGCAGCGAATGGATATGAGCCCGCGTACTTTCTTGCGCCGTTTTCAGCAGGCGACCGGCAAATCACCGGCCCGCTGGCTGCTCGATGAGCGCCTGCTTCGTGCCCGCCAGCAGCTCACCGATAGCCGTCTCAGCATCGACAGAATCGCCGAAATCTGCGGTTTCGCTAATGCCAGTACGCTACGTCATCACTTTCGCCAGCAATTCGCCGTGAGCCCGCTGCAATATCGAAAAAAGTTTTCCACCGGTCAGTGGTAATATTAAGATGGCCTGCGACAATAATTCGCGTCGTTGAATTACACCTGCAAGGATTAAGCTGATGAAAAAAGAGTGCCGCGTCGTTATCTATAAAGAGGGGCTGCTGGGCAGTATGTTTTTCGGCGAAGCCAAGGCCGATCCCGATAAAATGAGCCGGTTCCTCACTGAGTACACGCAGCAGGGCTGGGAAGTCAAAACCATGGCGGTCGAACGCCGCCGCAGCGCCCTATTCTGGTCGCGCGAAGCGTATTTATTTGTGCTCGAACGCGCCATCTGATGCGTTAATTTATTTCATATAACATAACGCCATTCTGGTTAATCGTTTGTTTAGATTGACCAGGATACTATCTATTCAACAACCGTAAACCCTGTTCAATGAGGACAACATTAGCGCATAAATAATATGGAGGTAGACCATGCTGGGAAATATGCATGTTTTTATGGCCGTACTGGGAACAATCCTGTTCTTTGGTTTTCTGGCCGCGTATCTAAGCCACAAATGGGATGACTGATGAACGACGATAATCCCCACCCGTAAGCGCCCCCTGCTGCTGTTGCACCAGGGGGCGTTCTGCTTTAAGTCACTTCTTCGAACGCCTGCCACATCATCCCCACCGCCTGTTTACTGCCGCTTATAAGGTTTTTCTACGCTTGCGCGAATACATCACTTCATCGCTTTGTTTAAGCATATCCCCAAGCGTCGGATAACGGCTGGCATCGCTCTGTAGCTCGCCGTAAGAGTAATTAATGTTATAGGGCTTACCTGACGTCTGGTTGTAATGATCGACACTCTCACGCAGCTTTTGCAAGAATGTGTCGGCACGCCCGTTGCGGGTAATCATCGCGGCGAACTCATCGCCGCCTAAACGGCCGACAACCTCGCCTGGCAGCAGATGTTGCGCCAGAAACGCCGCAAAGGTTTTTAGCACCTCGTCACCTTCCGCATGCCCCCACAGATCGTTAATGGGTTTGAATTTATCGAGATCAAAAAAAACCAGGCTAAACGGGGTTGAGTTACTCGTAAGCGTACGGAAACGTTTATCGCCGATGCGGTAAAAGCCGCGTCGGTTAGCGATACCGGTCAGACTGTCGGTCATCGCCATGCCAATCACCTGGAACTCATCCTCGACGATATACGCCAGATCCTTGAGTACGGCGATCTCTTCATCGTTAAACTCGCGCGGCGTGGTATGAATCAGACATAGCGTGCCGGCCACGGCGCCATCGGGCAGATGGACAGGATAGCCCGCGTAGAAGCGGATATAGGGTTCGCCCGTCACCAGCGGGTTATCATAAAAACGATCGTCATTGACCGCATCGTTAACGATGAAGGCGCCGTCCTGCAAGATGGCGTGGGCGCAAAAAGAGATATCGCGCTGGGTCTGGCGAATCCCCAATCCCTGACAGGCGAGCAGCCACTGCCGTTCACGGTCGAGCAGGCTGATGAGTACCACCGGCACCTGAAAAATTTTTTTAGCCAGCCGGGTGAGGCGTTCGAAACGCTCATCATCACGGGTATCCAGCAGGTCCGCCAGATACAGCGATTTCAGTCTTTCTTCTTCATTTTCCGGTACGCCTGGGAATTTCATAAAACCTCATTGCAATAAAGCGAAAAAATCAGGTGGCGGGATTAATGAGCAGCAGATGAAAAGCGCGTCAGCGCTCCATACCAGTCATAGCTGCCCTGGGTACCAATTTCGCGTTCCCCCTCCTCCAGCTTCAGCAGAAAACGGCGTTTATTGAGCTGATCGAGGTTGTGGAAGTAATTTGCCAGCCGTCGGGCTAAATCTTCATACATGGCGAAAGCCACCGCGGTCCCTTGCGCCGTATCGGCATACTTAGCAAATTCGTTCTTAATCGCCTGAAAATCATCGTTCATTGAGAGCACCACATCCTGTTACATTGTCATCAGTATGGTTAGCCCTGGCCGTTTTTTCCATCCCAATAGCTATCAGCATTTTATGCTGCCTGCAAAAATACAGCCCGCGGAAAAGCCGAGACCTATGCCATAAAAAACAACGTGTTTACGCTGCTATCAGCGCAAATTACCGGCAACCAGCAGAAGATAATAAAATCGACAAGCGACGAGGCCGGGGCGAATGGGCAAAAAAAAACCGCCATGTGACTGGCGGTGAATAAATGCTTGCATGGATAGATCGTAGATTGTATTTAGCGTTTTCGTAGAAAAGCGTCGGGACTTCCTACGTCTGACTCGCAGGCTAGCACGCCCTTGTTCAATAAATCTTAAACCGCAGACGTACTCATAGCTTCTCCACCAGCGCTTTAAGTTCCGCGATCAGCGGCGCGGTATTGTCCTGCGTCGCGAGCGGCCACGTCGACTGGCGTACCACCAGCCGCGCCGGCAGCAGTTCGCGCAGGCGGCCGGTCGGCGCCGCCATCTGCTGCATCAGTAATTCCACCGCCCGGCGGCCTAACAGATCAAAATCCTGGGCGACAGTGGTAAGCGGCGGCTGAAAGTAAAGGCTATCGGCCGTATCGTCATAACCGGTCACCGAAATCGCCTGGCTGCCGCGTCGATTAAGCTGCGCCAGCGCGCTTAACACCCCAAGCGCCATCTGATCGTTGGCGACCACAATCGCGCTTAATTTCGGGTTTTTATGCAGCAACTCGAAGGTTTTTTGCCAGCCGCTGGCGGCGCTCCAGTCACCGAATACCGTGATCGATTGACTGACCCCCAGCCGGTGCAACGTCTCGCGCCAGCTGCCAAGGCGCATCCGCGCCGACACCGAGCTTTCCGGCCCGGCCAACAGGCCGAACTCGCGATGTCCTAATTCCCAAAGGTGGCGCACGCAGGCGCCGCAGCCATCACGATGATCGAAACGCACGCAGGAGACATCCGTCTCCGGCGAGACATCGAGAAACATACAGGCGATATCCGTATTTTCCGCGGCCAGCCGTTCGGCGACGCTGCTCTCAAGCGGCAGGCTGATAATGGCGCCTCTAATATGCTGGGCGCGAAACTCATCCAGCCGCGCCTGCAGCGCCGGATAATCGCTTTGCGCCGGCATGGCAATGGCGACCTCCAGCCCCTGCTCACCGGCATACCGTTTCACCGCCGCGGCAATTTGCGACGGCGCGTGTAAGGTCAACGACGCGGTGATAAGCCCTATCGATGCCGCCGCTTTGCCCGCCAATAGCTGTGCCGAACGGTTAGGCACATAGTGCAGCGTCTGCATCGCACGCAGCACCTTTTCACGGGTGCGCTGCGCCACAATCTGCGGGTTATTCACCACCCGCGAAACCGTCTGCTGCGATACGCCCGCCTCGCGGGCGACATCTTCTAAAGTGGCTGAACGGCGCTGCATCGCATACTCCTGTCAGTGAAAAGGCTTAATGTCTTACGCTAACATTTTATGTCTTCCTTACGACAGAAATCTGCTATTTCAGCCGTGATTCGTGATCGTGAATGGGTTTCATTTTCACCAATATTGCGGGTCGGTGAAAAATACCCGATAACCCGATGAGATTGTTTAGCGAATAACATTTATTACCATTATCCGTCAGGTATGCGTATGCAACGATATGATTCAGGCGCCGCTCGCGGTCCCGCTTTTCACGAAGTTCTGGCCCGCGAGGACTGGCAGAACCAGACTATCACTCACCTCAACCGCCTGCCCGCTCATCCCTCTTTTGCCAGCTGGCGCGATGCCGATGCGGCGCGCGACAACCGCCCTTCCGACCGCCGCCGTCAGCTGGACGGCGAATGGCAATTTTCCTATGCCCGCAGTCCATTTCAGGTGGATGCCAGCTGGCTACTGCATGACCTGCCCGACAGCCGCCCGACGCCGGTGCCTTCAAACTGGCAAATGGAGGGTTATGACGCGCCGATATACAGCAACGTCCGCTATCCGATTGATACCGTGCCGCCGCGGGTGCCCGAAGACAACCCTACCGGCTGCTATTCGTTACAGTTGACCGTCGATGAGGGGTGGCGGGCCGAAGGGCAAACGCAGATTATCTTTGATGGCGTCAACTCCGCCTTTCATCTGTGGTGCAACGGCGAGTGGGTCGGCTACTCCCAGGATAGCCGCCTGCCCGCCGCCTTTGATTTAAGCCCGTATCTGCAGCCAGGCGCCAACCGCCTGTGCGTGATGGTGATGCGCTGGAGCGCGGGCAGTTGGCTTGAAGATCAGGATATGTGGCGCATGAGCGGTATCTTCCGTTCGGTCTGGCTGTTGCATAAACCGCAGGCCCGCTTCAGCGATGTGCAATTAACCCCGCAGCTCGATGCTCTATATCGCGACGCGCAATTGCAGGTCAAACTTAGCGTCGAGGCCGCGCCTGAAGCGCTGGCGGCGCTGGAAGTGGAGGTCGCGCTGTGGGATGGCGAAACACGGATTGCCAGCCAGCGCCAGCCGCTGGGTACGCCGATTGTTGATGAACGCGGCAGCTACGCCGAGCGGGCAATCGTCAATCTCGACGTCGAGCGCCCGCGACTGTGGAGCGCCGAGCAGCCGCATTGCTACCGCGCGGTGGTGTCGCTATGGCGCGGCGAGACGTTGCTGGAAGCGGAAGCCTGGGACATGGGTTTTCGCCAGGTCGAAATCCGTGACGGGCTACTGTTACTCAATGGCAAGCCGCTGCTGATTCGCGGCGTCAACCGCCACGAACATCATCATCAGCGCGGCCAGGTGGTCAACGAAGAGGATATGGTGCAGGACATTCTGCTGATGAAGCAGAACAATTTCAACGCCGTGCGCTGTTCGCACTACCCCAACGCCCCGCGCTGGTACGAGCTATGCAACCGCTACGGCCTGTACGTGGTAGACGAAGCCAATATCGAAACTCACGGCATGGTGCCGATGAATCGGCTGTCTGACGATCCGACCTGGCTTGCCGCTTACAGCGCGCGCGTCACCCGTATGGTCCAGAGCAACCGCAACCATCCCTCGATCATTATCTGGTCGCTGGGTAATGAGTCCGGCTGCGGCGACAACCATCAGGCCATGTACCAATGGTTGAAGCACAACGATCCTTCGAGGCCGGTACAGTATGAAGGCGGCGGCGCCGACAGCAGCGCCACCGATATTATCTGCCCGATGTACGCCCGCGTAGAGCGCGACCAGCCCTTCCCGGCGGTGCCCAAATGGTCGATCAAAAAGTGGATCGGGATGCCTGGCGAACAGCGTCCGTTGATCCTCTGCGAATACGCCCACGCGATGGGCAATAGCCTGGGCAATTTCGCCGATTACTGGCAAGCCTTCCGCGACTATCCACGCCTGCAGGGCGGTTTTATCTGGGATTGGGCCGACCAGGCAATCGAGAAAACATTCCCGGATGGTAGCGTCGGCTGGGCCTATGGCGGCGATTTCGGCGATAAGCCTAACGACCGGCAGTTCTGCATGAATGGCCTGGTATTCCCCGACCGGCGCGCCCATCCTTCGCTTATCGAGGCCAAACATGCGCAACAGTATTTCCAATTCGCCTTGCTCGAACAAAATCCGCTGCGGATTGCTATCACCAGCGAATACCTGTTCCGCGCCACCGATAACGAAACGCTGCGCTGGCGCGTAGAGTGCGCCGGAGAAACGATAGCCAGCGGCGACTTAGCGCTGACGCTGGCGCCGCAAGAACGGGCGGAATTCACCCTTAGCGACAGCCTGTCCCTGCCGCGCGGCGCCCGCGATGTCTGGCTGCAGCTCGAAGTGATCCAGCCGCAGGCGACGTCATGGTCTGAGCCCGGTCATCGCGTCGCCTGGCAGCAGCTAACGCTTGCCGCGCCGCTGGCGCTATCAGAGACCTCCGCCGAAGGCCCGGCGCCCTTCCTGACGATTGAGCCCACGCTCTATCAGGTCAGCGTCGGATCCCAGCGCTGGATTATCGATCGTCAGAGCGGACGTTTAAGCGAATGGTATGCCGCGGGCAAACAGCAGTTGCTCACCCCGCTGGCGGATCAGTTTGTCCGTGCGCCGCTGGACAATGATATTGGCGTCAGCGAAGTCGAACGTATCGATCCGAACGCCTGGGTCGAGCGCTGGAAGAGCGCCGGTATGTATTCGTTGACGACCCGCTGCGTGAAATGCGAGGCGCAGCAGCTGGCGCGGGAGGTGATCGTTGATAGCCACTGGCACTATCTGCGCGGCGAGGAGACGGTCATTGCCAGCCACTGGCGCATGACCTTCACGGCCGACGGCAAGCTCCAGATCACCGTTGATGGCGAACGTGCCGCAACGTTACCGCCGCTGGCGCGCGTCGGGCTGCGCTTCCAGGTCGCCGATCAACATGCCGAAGTCAGCTGGTTGGGATTAGGGCCGCACGAAAACTATCCGGATCGCAAAAGCAGCGCCTGTTTTTCGCGCTGGCAACAGCCGCTGCGCGAGATGAGCACGCCCTATATCTTCCCCAGCGAAAACGGTCTGCGCTGCGATTGCAAAGCGCTGGACTGGGGATGCTGGCACGTCACAGGCCAGTTCCACTTCTCGGTGCAGCCGTACAGTACGGAACAGCTGATGACGACCGATCACTGGCATCGTATGACGCCGGAAAAAGGCGTCTGGATCACGCTCGACGGCCAGCATATGGGCGTTGGCGGCGATGATTCCTGGACACCAAGCGTTCTGTCACAGTGGCTGCTGCTCGAGGCCCAATGGCACTATCAGGTTACGCTTCATTGTCAATAATAACGGGGGCTTCGGCCCCCACCGCACAGGTATAATAAGATATGAAACTCTCTGAACTCACGCCCCGCGAACGGCATAATTTTATCTATTTCATGCTGTTCTTTTTCTTTTACTATTTCATTATGTCGGCTTACTTTCCCTTTTTTCCGGTGTGGCTGGCGGAAGTAAATCATTTAACGAAAACCGAAACGGGGATTGTTTTCTCCTCCATTTCGCTGTTCGCGATAATATTCCAACCGGTGTTTGGTCTGATTTCCGATAAGCTCGGGCTGCGTAAACATCTGCTGTGGACCATTACCGTACTGCTTATTTTGTTCGCCCCGTTCTTTATTTTTGTCTTCTCGCCGCTGCTGCAAATGAACATTATCGCCGGCGCGCTGGTGGGAGGAATTTATTTAGGCGTGGTGTTTTCCAGCGGTTCCGGCGCGGTCGAGGCCTATATTGAACGCGTCAGCCGCGCCAACCGTTTTGAATACGGCAAGGTACGCGTCTCCGGCTGCGTCGGCTGGGCGCTGTGCGCGTCAATTACCGGCATCTTATTCGGCATCGACCCGAATATTACCTTCTGGATAGCCTCCGGTTTTGCGCTGGTGCTTGGCGTGTTGTTATGGCTATCGCGCCCGGAAGCCAGCAGCAGCGCGCAGGTTATTGACGCCATCGGCGCCAACCGCCAGGCCTTTTCTCTGCGTACGGCGGCCGAACTGCTGCGAATGCCGCGCTTCTGGGGATTTATTATTTATGTGGTGGGCGTCGCCAGCGTGTATGACGTTTTCGACCAGCAGTTCGCAAACTTTTTTAAAGGCTTTTTCGCCACGCCGCAGCGCGGGACCGAGGTCTTCGGCTTTGTCACCACCGGCGGTGAGTTACTCAACGCGATGATTATGTTCTGCGCCCCGGCAATTATTAACCGTATCGGTGCGAAAAACGCCCTGCTGACGGCCGGCATAATTATGTCGATGCGCATTCTCGGATCTTCATTTGCGACTTCGGCGGTGGAAGTGGTCATTTTAAAAATGCTGCACATGTTTGAATTACCGTTCCTGCTGGTCGGGACCTTCAAATATATATCTTCCGCATTTAACCCTAAGCTTTCCGCCACCCTATTTTTAATCGGCTTTAACCTGTCGAAACAGCTTTCCGGCGTAGTGCTTTCGGCCTGGGTCGGGAGGATGTACGACACCGTGGGTTTTCACCAGGCCTACCTTATCCTCGGCTCAATCACCCTGAGCTTTACCCTGATATCGCTGTTTACCTTAAAGGGCGGTAAGACGCTGCTACCCGCGGCAGAGTATAACAACGCGGCCTGAGAGATTAACGTTCCGTCAGGGATGACGGCAACGCCGCTTTAATTTGCGTTTGCCCACCGTTGTTTTCCAGTTCGTAGAGGCGGCACTCCGCTCGCGCCGAGATCAATTGCGCCAGCTCAGCCGAATGGCTGGTGAGCCAGATCTGGCTATAGCGTGATGCCTCGACAATCAGTCGCGCCAGCGCGGGGAACATCTGGCGATGCAGGCTGTTTTCCGGCTCATTAATGGCGAGAAACGCCGGCGGCCGTGGGCTAAGCAAAGCTACCGCCAGGCACAAAAAACGCAGGGTGCCGTCAGACATCTCCGCCGCCAGCAGAGGCCGATAAATCCCCTCCCGGCGCATCTTCATCACGAAACGCGAGTTTTCGTTCTCGCAGAAAAAGGTACAGTCGGGAAACGCTTCGCCGAGGATTTCATGCAGCAACTCCTCAGCGCCGATTTCGACGATAGTCTGAAAGGCCGCCGCCAGATTGCCGCCATCGCTATCGAGCACCGGCGAACGATAGCCGACCGTCGGCTGGCGTAGCGGTGAAAGCCTGCCGATGGCAAACTCATGGTAAAAACGCCAGCGGCGCATGGTCTCCCGCACGCGCGACACTTCCGGGAAACGATGCGGCTCGCCTAGCTGGCCGAAAATAGACTCGTTTTCGTAAATAGTATCGGTGAAGGTACTTTTTTCACCGTTGACGTCGACCAGGAACGCCGCCTGGTTTTTCCGCTGCAGTACACGCGACGACGGCCGGCGGTTAAAGCCCGACAGCCAGATATTCTCTTCTTTAACGATCGGATCGAGCATGAATTGCGTCGGATACGGCAGTTTTTCCGGAAATCCGACCTGCAATTCATATTCAAATTCATCGGTCAGGCAGGCGATTTGCAGACGCCGCGGATGGCGATCGGTTGGCGCCTGCTTTCCCGACCACATGATATTCTCCAGTCCGCCCTCCTCGCTGACATAGCTGGAAAACTGGCCGTCAGCCGAGGCGGTTAACAGATGGATCGCTTTGTAGATATTCGATTTTCCGCAACCGTTAGGGCCGAACACAATGTTCAGCGGCCCCAGTTCCAGTTCAATCTCTCTGACTGAACGGAAGTTGTTAATACGAATACGGTTAATCATGCCATTCCTCAGGCGCGCCGACGCTCAACTGAGCGATTTTTTCATCCCGCGCGTCAGCGCGACTCTGGCGAGCTTATCGGCATCCAGATGTGAATCACTAAATACGCCGAAAAACAGGCGTTCATTATCAATAACCTGCGACACCACCCGGTAGTTCAGCGGCAGCCCGGATGGCGCGCCGTACTGCGTAGGGGTGACGGAAACTTCCGTCGCGGTGTCGGCGACGCTGACCAGCAGACCATCTGCTTTGCCGCCTACCAGCATGACCTTAATTAACGGGTGCACTGTGTTCCTCCCGAGTGGGGTCAAAAATGTCATTGAACAAGTCCCAGGCCACGCCCAAGCGTCGCAGGAAAAAACATCGTCGTAAGTACTTTTTTATAGTTCATAGCGGCCTGGAATATAAAAAAAAACAAATTGCACTTTGTAAGCACGCATTATTAGTAGTAAAGGCCGACAAATGATGAAGGAAAAAAGTGGAATTGTGAATCTTAACAACTCTTATTTGTTGCGCCTGGCATTGAGAATGGTCGCAAAATGTACATTGGTTACAGTGGCATGCCGTGCGATTTGGTAACTCCTACAAGGCGCAAAGCGCCGCCGCCGGGAAAAACCCTGGCGGCGGCGGGTCGCACAGTATCTACAAACCGCGATTTTTCAACATCGGCTCGATCTGCGGATCGTGCCCGCGCCAGTCGCGATACAGCGCGTCGAGATCGCAGCTGTTACCGCGCGACAAAATCGCCTCGCGGAAACGTTGACCGTTTTCCCGGGTTAACCCCCCCTGCTCCACGAACCACTGAAAACCGTCGTCGGCGAGCATTTGCGTCCACAGATAGGCATAGTAGCCCGCCGCATAACCGCCGCCGAAAATATGTGAGAAATAGCTGCTGCGATAGCGCGGTGGAACCGCCGCCAGATCCATCTGCTCCTCGCGCAGCGATTGCTGTTCAAAAGCATCGACATCCTGCGGCAGCGCCTGCGTGGTGACGCTGTGCCAGCGCATGTCCAGCAGCGCCGCCGCCAGCAGTTCGCTCATGTCATAACCCTTATTGAACGTTGAGGCGCGGAACATGCTGTCGCGCAGATCGTCCGGCATAGCGTCGCCGGTCTGGTAGTGCTTCGCATAATGGGCGAAGACCTGCGGCTCGCGGGCCCAATGTTCATAAATCTGCGACGGAAACTCGACGAAATCGCGCGGCGTGTTGGTGCCTGAAAGGCTCGCATAGCGCTGGTTAGCGAACAGGCCGTGCAGCGCATGGCCAAATTCGTGGAACAGCGTGATGACGTCATCCCACGATAGCAGCGCGCAGCCGCCGGCTTTTGGTTTCTGGTAGTTGCAAACGTTGTAAATCACCGGACGCTGGGCACGCAGCGTCGATTGCTCGACGAACACGTCCATCCAGGCCCCGCCGCTTTTGCTGTCACGCGAGAAATAATCGCCGTAAAACAGCGCCATGCCTTCGCCGTTGGCATCAAAGATTTCCCATACCCGCACATCGGGATGGTAAAGCGGAATATCAAAACGTTCGACAAAACGGATGCCAAACAGCTGGGAGGCGGTCCAGAAAACGCCATCTTCCAGCACCCGGTCCAGAGCGAAATAGGGTTTTAGCTGCGCTTCATCGATGGCGAATTTAGCGCGCCGCACCTGCTCGCCGTAATATAACCAGTCCCAGGCCGCAGCCTGAAAATCGCCGCCCTCTTCATCAATAACCCGCTGGATGTCGGCAAGCTCCTGTTCGGCGCGGCGGCGGGCCGCAGGCGCTATGCGGCGCATAAAGGCAAGCGCCTCAGACGGCGTTTTCGCCATCTGGTCGGCCATCGACCAGCTCGCGTAATCGGCGACGCCCAGCAATTCAGCCTTACGCGCGCGGATTTCCGCCAGCCGCAAAACCAGTTCACGGGTGTCGTTGGCATCGCCCTTCTGGTTACGCGTCCAGCCCGCGGCGAACAAATTGCGCCGGGTCTGGCGATCGGCAAGTGTCTGCAGCGCCGGTTGCTGGGTGGTATTGGTCAGCGCCAGCAGCCAACGGTCGTGCAGGCCTTTGTCGCGCGCGGCATCGGCGGCGGCGGCAATCTCATCCGCGGCCAGTCCGTCAAGCTGGTGTTGATAATCAACGACCAGACCGCCGGACTTCACCGCCGCCAGCAGACGCTGCTGGAACTGACTTTGCAGTGACGCTTCCTCGGTATTCAACGCTTTTAGCGCAGTTTTCTGCTCTTGCGCCAACGCGGCTCCCGCCAGCTGAAAACGCTGCCAGCTCACCTCGAGCAGACGACGCGACTCCGGATCCAGACTCAGGGCGTCGCGCTGCTGCCAAACCTGTTTGACTCGCTGGTACAGCGCATCGTTGAGCCAGATATCGTTGCCAAGCTCGGCGAGCTCGGCTGAGAATTGTTCGTCCAGTTGCTGTATCAGCGGATTGGTATTCGCCCCGGCCATCGCGAAAAAGACTCGGGTTACCCGGCCTAATAGTTGGCCGCTCTGTTCCAACGCAACCAGGGTATTGTCAAAATCCGCCGGCGCCGGGTTATTGATTATCGCCGCGATCTCCTCGCGCTGGCGCCGTACGCCCTCATCAAAAGCCGGGCGATAATGACTATCTTCAATCAAATCAAAATGCGGCGCCTGGTACGGCAGCAGGCTGGCGTGTAAAAAGGGGTTATTGTCCGACATCATTCTCTCCTGAACGCGGGTATCCACTAAGATTAGGCAACTCATTGATTGGCCGCAATGATTTATCCAGCCAGCGCGTTATACCAACAGATGACGATACGATTTTCCTTTACCGCGCGGCGTTATCGCGTGCTATGTTATGACAACACAAAAAGCGTTGAGGAACAGTAAGATGATTATTCTGGTGACTGGTGCAACTGCTGGATTTGGCGAAAGTATTACTCGTCGTTTTATCGCTAATGGCCACAAAGTTATCGCCACCGGGCGTCGTGAAGAGCGCCTGAAGACGCTCAAAGAGGAGCTTGGCGATAACCTGTATACCGCGCAACTCGACGTGCGTAATCGCGCCGCCATCGAAGAGATGATCGCCGGGTTGCCTGCACAGTGGCAGGCTATCGATGTTCTGGTGAATAACGCCGGCCTGGCGTTAGGTCTGGAACCCGCCCATCGCGCCAGCGTTGAAGATTGGGAAGACATGATCGATACCAATAATAAAGGTCTGGTGTACATGACCCGCGCGGTGCTGCCGGGGATGGTTGAGCGTAATCGCGGCCATATTATTAATATCGGTTCGACCGCCGGCAGTTGGCCCTACGCTGGCGGTAACGTCTACGGCGCGACCAAAGCGTTCGTGCGCCAGTTCAGTCTGAATCTGCGCACCGATTTGCACGGTACCGCGATTCGCGTCACCGATGTCGAGCCGGGCCTGGTAGGCGGCACCGAGTTCTCCAACGTGCGTTTTAAAGGCGACGATGCGAAAGCCGGTAAAACTTATGAGAACACCCAGGCGCTGACGCCGGAAGATGTCACCGAAGCGGTGTGGTGGGTCGCGAATCTGCCGAAACACGTCAACATTAACACGCTGGAGATGATGCCGGTCAGCCAGAGCTTTGCCGGTCTCAGCGTCCATCGTGAGGGCTAACGTCCTCTGCGGCCTGGCCTGCGGGCCAGGTCTGGGCGGAACGGCAAAAAACGAGTAAAATAATGCTCATAACCCATTAAAAAGTAATCATCAATGGCCGCAGAAACGCAACTGAATCCGACCCAGCCCGTCAATCAGCAAATCTATCGCATCCTTCGCCGGGATATTGTCCATTGCCTGATCCCGCCGGGAACCCCGCTGTCGGAGAAAGAGGTGTCGGTGCGATTTGATGTCTCCCGCCAGCCGGTACGCGAAGCCTTTATCAAATTGGCGGAAAACGGGCTGATTCAGATCCGCCCACAGCGCGGCAGCTATGTGAATAAAATCTCGATGACCCAGGTGCGTAACGGCTGTTTCGTGCGCCAGGCCATTGAGTGCGCGGTAGTGCGCCGCGCGGGATCGATGATAAACGATGAACAGCTCTATCAGCTGGAGCAAAACCTCAATCAGCAGCGGGTGGCGGTAGAGCGTCAGCAGCTCAATGATTTTTTCCAGCTCGATGACGAATTTCACCAGAAATTGTCCCTTATCGCCGACTGCCAGCTGGCGTGGGACACCATTGAAAATATTAAAGCGACCATCGACCGGGTTCGTTATATGAGTCTCGATCACGTGACCCCGCCGGATATGCTGCTGCGTCAACATCTCGATATCTTTAAAGCGCTGGAAAAACGCGATCTTGATGCCGTAGAACAGGCGATGAATATCCATCTACATGAAATTAGCGAGTCGGTATTGTTGATTCGTCAGGAAAATAGCGAGTGGTTCAGCGAAGAATAATGGGATAAACGGCAGCCAACGTTGCGTCAGCTGCCGTAAAATAGATTACCGCACCACTAACACCGGAACTTTGGCATAGCGTAAAACGGATTCGGCGTTTGAACCAAGAAGATGGGTTGAAATACCCGGTTTGCGAGAGCCAATAACGATAACGTCAAAATTCTCTTTTTCGCTCAGCGCTAATATTTCATCGCGCACATTGCCAAAAACAATGCGGGTATGGATCCGCGAAGCCGGGATTGAAAACAACCGCGAGAGATCGCGCATTTTCTTTTCCGACTCCTCTTTCATATAGGCTTCAAATTTACGAATATCCGCCGTAAAGCCGCGCAGCAAAGAACTGGTGCTGTTAGGCAGCACGTTCAGCAACGTGATTTCACCCTCTTCGGCAGATGCTAAAAAATCCGCGTGACGAACGGCCTTATCGCTTAAATCCATTTCAAAAACATCGACCGGCAACAGTATTTTTTTGTACATAGCCTGAGCTCCTTAGTCCTGAAGAAACCGTTGGGATGATTTTATTCTGCCATATTTAAACGTATGGGAATACGATCAATCACCCAAATAAATACTTCAGTAATAAAAATAAACTTCAACAATATATAATTAATTATAGATATTTAGAGTTATGTACAGGCGGGGAATATCACAAGATAATCGTATTGCTAATACAAAAATAGCCCAGCACGCAATACGTTGCCGGGCTATTAATCGTCGGACGTTTTTACTGGCCTTTAGCCCATTCGGCAACGGTCGCCTTCGCGCCGTGAATCTGTAAAGAGAGATACGCCGCCGTCACCGCATCGACAAAACGCGGTTCCTGCGGCAGGCTATCGCCGAAAATGGCCTTAATACCCAGTAGCGCCTGCACGCGCTCGCTACCCTCTTTACTGCCCTGCACCGCCTGTTGAATTATCGGCAGCAGCGGATCGCTGATTTCAATTGCCTGCCCCTGATCATCGACGCCGCTCACGTAGCGCATCCAGCCGGCAATACCCAGCGCCAGCAGGCTGAAATCACTGTGATACGCCAGGTGCCAGCGCACGGAATCCAACATACGCTGCGGGAGCTTCTGGCTTCCGTCCATCGCAATCTGCCAGGTACGATGCTTAAGCGCCGGATTACTATAACGCTCAATGAGCAAACCAGCATAACGCGCCAGATCGACGCCCTGTACACTCAGCGTCGGCGCTTGCTCTTGCAACATTAACGCCTGCGCGGCGCGGCGGTAGTTATCATCCTGCATGCAATCATTAATATGCTGATAACCGGCGAGATAGCCCAGATAAGCGAGGAACGAATGGCTGCCGTTGAGCATACGCAGCTTCATCTCCTCAAACGGCACTACGTCAGTGACCAGCTCTGCACCGGCTTTCTCCCACTGCGGACGACCAGCCACGAAGTTATCTTCGATAACCCATTGGCGGAACGGTTCACAGGCCACACCGGCCGGGTCGCGCACCCCGGTGAGTTGTTCAATTTTATCCAGCGTATCTGCGGTCACGGCCGGAACGATGCGGTCAACCATCGTGGAAGGGAACGTTACGTTTTGCTCAATCCACTGCGCCAGTTCGTCATCAACGGCGCGGGCAAACGCACAAACTACGTTGCGCATTACGTGGCCGTTTTCCGGCATATTATCGCAGGACATGACGCTGAAAGGCGGCAGACCGGCGGCGCGACGGCGCGCCAGCGCTTCTACCACCACGCCCGGAGCCGATTTCGGCTGGTGTGGAGTTTGCAGATCGGCGGCAATCAGCGGGTTATCGAGCTGCAGCTGGCCGGTGGCCGGAGAGTGGCAGTAGCCTTTTTCGGTGATGGTCAGCGAGACAATCGCCACCTGCGGTTCGCACATTTTTGCCAACACGCTTTCCAGGCCGTCGACCTGCGCATGCATCGCCTGCTTCACCACGCCGACGACGCGCGCGGTCCAGGCATCGGCGGACATTTCAGCCACCGTATAGAGCAGGTCCTGCTGCTGCAAATCGGCAATCTGCTGCTCACCGCCAATGAGGTTCACTTCGGTATAGCCCCAGTCGCTGCCGTGTTCGGCGGCAAGGATATCAGCATAAACCGCCTGATGGGCGCGGTGGAAAGCCCCAAAACCGAGATGAACGATGCGAGAAACCAGCTTGCTGCGATCGTAAGAAGGAAGCGTTGCCCTGGCGTTTAAAAGCGTGTTTTCCATGGTGTCTCTCATTTTTATGATGACTGATAAATCATTCTCAAACAGAATGTTTTGGTGAGGTAAACCATCGCACGCAATTGGTATGACATCTTTGATTTCCATCAACTACCATACAAGAAGATTCAGCGCTGTCGCGTTTCGTGATCCTGCGCGCAATGGCGGGAAGGAGCCGGGAGTAAACCCGGCTATCAAGGGTTAACGATATGATTATGATTTCGCGTATTGGCGGTTCGCGCTCAGCGCCTGACGTGTACCAGCGTCCGCCGCATCGTGGTCCAGACTCAGGTCACGGTCGCACACTTCCGGCATCAGCAAGGACGAGATAAGACCGATAGCTGAATAGCAAATCAGCATCGCGACAATCGGCCACCACGAACCGGTTATGTTACAGAAGATACCGGCCAGTACCGGCCCGAATCCCACCGCCACCAGACCGCCGGCCTCTTTTGAGATAGCCATTCTGGTGAAGCGATTACGCGAGCCGAACATTTCCGCCATAGTGATATTTTCCAGCGCGAACAAGCCCAGCACCGCCACGTTATGAATGACAATCAGCGATAGCATAATCGTGCTGGCGCTATAACTTTTATCGACAATAATAGCCAGCATCGGCCAGGCCAGAATAATGGCGGAAATATTCACGATAATATAAGGCAGACGGCGCCCAACTTTATCCGACAGCCAGCCTAACAGCGGGATAGTAATAAAACCAATCACTGAGCTAATCATTAAGGCATCGGTCGGAATAGCCTTATCAAATAATAGAGTCTGTACCAGATATCCAGCGAGAAATGTTTGCAACAAACCGGAATTACCGGCCTGTCCAAAGCGTAACCCGGTCGCCAACCAGAATGATTTGCTTTTTAACATCGCGCCGAACGTGTTTTGCGCGGCGGCGGCTTTAGCCTGAATTTCATCGGCTTCGTTGACCTGTTCAAATACCGGGCTCTCTTTCAGATTCAAACGCAGCCAGATGGCAAAGATCATTACCACGACGCTTGCGAGGAACGGAATACGCCAGCCCCAGGCGATGAGTTGTTCGCGATCGAGCAGGAAGAACATTATCGCCCAGATGGCCGTGGCGCTCAGCGTCCCGCAGTTGGTGCCCATCGCCACCAGAGAAGAGATGATGCCGCGTTTGCCCTTTGGCGCATACTCCGCCAGCATGGTGCCGGCGCCGGAAATTTCAGCACCCGCCCCCAGCCCCTGAATAATACGCAGGGTCACCAGTAACACTGGAGCAAAAATGCCAATCTGCGCATAGGTAGGTAAAACGCCGATTAACGTGGTACAAATTCCCATCATGGTGATGGTAATAAACAGAACTTTTTTACGCCCGATGCGGTCCCCCATTTTACCGAATATAAAAGCGCCGACGATCCGCGCAATATATCCTGCGCCATAGGTTCCCATCGCTAATATCAGCGCCATGGCCGCCGACTGCTCCGGGAAAAATATCTCATGAAAGACCAGCGCGGCGCCTAAAGAATAAAGCTGGAAATCCATAAATTCCAGTGCCGTGCCAAGCCAACCGGATACCGCGGCGCGGATAAGATCCGTGGTACTTCTCTCATTTTTAGCTGTCGTCATAATAATAATCTCTAAAGTAGGATACAGCGAGGTTATTTATATTTATGCGTTGAAGGTTAATAACACCTTACAACAATGCTTGCGGTCTTCTTCAAATAACGTCATGGCATCGACAACATGCTCGAAAGCAAACTGATGGGTGATTAGCCGATCAGGATTAATTAATCCGTTTGCCAACCATTCGAGAACCAGCGGGAATTTATTGGCATTAAGTCTGGATGAATAAATAGTGAGCTCTTTGCCGGTGATCCCCTGCTGAGCCACCATTGAAGGTTCGGTAGAAAAACCCATCAGTACGATCCTGCCCGCTGGCGAAGCCAGTGCGATAGCCTCTGCAAAAATCGCCGGATGGCAGGCGGCGTCGATAATCAGCGTCGGCCGGATCCCCTGCGCTTCCAGCGCCTGCGCCAGCGGCTGTTCCTGATTATTGATGGTCCAGTCAGCGCCGTTTTGCTGCGCCATCTGCAGCCGCTCGGGGATCCGATCGGCGACGATCACCTGCCGCACGTTATAGACGCGCTTGAGCACCTGAATGGTGGTCAGCCCCATCGGCCCGGCGCCGTAGACCAGCGCGATATCCTGTTCGCGTGGTTTAGCCTGGCCGGTGACATTCGCCGCAATAGTAAAGGGCTCCACCATTACCGCGTGATGGTCGCTCACGTTCTCCGGTACCGGCCAGGCGTTTTTGGCCGGTACCACCGCGTATTCGCTAAACCCGCCATCGCGATGGACGCCCAGCACCACCAGCGAAGCGCAGACGTTGGGCTTACCGACCGAGCAGGGATAACAGTGGCCGCAGCTGATAACCGGATCAACCGTCACCCGCTGGCCTACGATTTTATCCGTCACGCCCTCGCCCACGGCATCAATCACGCCGAAAAACTCGTGGCCGATGACCCGCGGATATTTGGCGAACGGGTTATGTCCACGATAGATGTGGCTATCTGAGCCGCAAATTCCCGCCAGTTTCACCTTTACCCGCACTTCTCCATTTCCCGGCTGCGGCAGCGGCCGTTCTTCAATCGCCAGCGCGTTTGGCTGTTGGATAACAATGCTTTTCATTTTTCTCTCCTTACCAATTCCACAGCGTGCCATCTTCGAGGCGCGCCACCGGCAGACAGGCGGGTTCATAGGGGTATTTTGCCGCCAGCTTCTCGTCGAATTCGATGCCCAGCCCCGGTTTATCGCCCGGATGCATATAGCCATTGTCAAAACGCCAGCTATGCGGGAAGACCTCCAGCATCTGTTCGGAATAGCCCATGTACTCCTGCACGCCGAAATTTGGCACCCACAGGTCGAAATGCAGCGCCGCCGCCATGCATACCGGAGAGAGATCGGACGGCCCGTGAGAACCGGTACGTACCTGGTACAACGAAGCAAAATCGGCGATACGCCGCATGCCGCTGATCCCGCCGGCGTGGGTAATGGTGGTACGGATATAATCAATGAGCTGCTCTTCAATCAGCTGTTTGCAATCCCAGATGCTATTAAAGACCTCGCCGACGGCAATCGGCGTGACGGTATGCTGGCGAATTAGGCGGAAGCAGTCCTGATTCTCTGCCGGTGTCGGATCTTCCATCCAGAACAGACGATACTCCTCAACGCTTTTACCAAAGCGCGCCGCCTCGATCGGCGTCAGGCGATGGTGCATGTCGTGCAGTAAGTGCTCGTTGAAACCAAATCGTTCGCGCACGGCGGCAAACAGCCGCGGGGTGAAATCGAGATATTTTTCCGTTGACCACAGCTGCTCTTCCGGCCACACGCCTTTGGTCGCCGGCTCGTACGCCTGACCTTTACCCTTGGCCATGCCGTAGGTGGTTTTCATCCCCGGAATACCGCACTGCACGCGGATCGCCTTAAAACCCATTTCCTGATGGCGGGCGTAGTCGTCCAGTACTTCATCAATGGAATGACCGGTGGTGTGGCAGTAGACCATCACCCCTTCGCGCGAGGCGCCGCCCAGCAGTTGGTAAAGCGGCATTCCGGCGGCTTTGGCTTTGATATCCCACAGCGCCATATCAACGGCGGAAATCGCCGACATGGTCACCGGGCCGCGGCGCCAGTAGGCGCCTTTGTAGAAGAACTGCCAGATATCTTCGATGCGGTGAGCATCACGGCCAATCAACTGCGGGCAAAGGTGATCTTTCAGGTATGAGGCGACCGACAATTCACGGCCGTTGAGCGTGGCATCACCGAGGCCGACAATCCCTTCATCGGTGGTGATTTTTAAGGTGACGAAGTTACGCCCTGGGCAGGTAACGAACACGTCGGCGGCAACGATCTTCATGGGTAATTCCTTGCATCTGTACGGTTAGTGATCAAAATTAAATCACCAGACCTACTACCATACAAGTATGATATTTAAAAAAGATGCGAAGGATCACAAACGGGTTTGGTTGCGGGGGGCGACTGGCGCCCCCCGTTAGCGATTAATTGATGCGGTCTTTTACGATGAAGAAATAACACAGCGCTCCGGTAAAGGTCACGCAGGCGGCGATAACCAAGGCCAGGTTGAAGGAGTGCGTGGTATCCACCACCCAACCGGTGACGACCGGCGCAAAAGAGGCGAAAACAAAGCTGCCGAAGTTCTGGATCGCCGCCACCGACGCGACTTTATTTTCGCTAACCATCACCTGTACCAGCCCCCAGGCCGAGGTCCCGGCAAAGTGGACGCAGAATAGCGCCATGGAGATAAACGCCACCGCCTGGGTCGGCGAACTCGATTGCACCACCAGCAGCGTGCCGAGCGCGGAAAGCGTCAGGCCAACCACAATCGCCGTTTTGCGCGTTTTCGCCAGATCGTAACCGCGGCGCGCCAGCGCATCGACCACTAGCCCGTTGACCCACATGCCCACCGCCGCGGCCAGGAACGGGATCGCCGCCACCCAGCCGGTTTTCGCGAGGCTCAATCCCTGCTGCGCCTGCAGATAACCCGGCAGCCACGCAATATACAGCCAGCCGGTATAGTTAACCCCGGAGAAGCCTAAAATCATGCCCCAGGTGGTGCGCCGTTTGAACAGCGCCAGCCACTCGCTGAATACCAGCGTTGGGCGCGCTTTTTCCGGCGCCGCCAGATACTGGCGCTCCTCCTGTTGCAGGTCGAACTGGGCGCGGTTGCGATACCACGCGTACCAGCACAGGCCCACTACGATCCCCGCAAGGCCGATAACCACGAACATGGTGCGCCAGCCCCAGGCAATCTGCATCAGCACCAGCGCCGGCGGCGCGATCGCCTGGCCAAGCACCGTTGACGAGTTAAAAATGCCGACCGCGGTGCCGCGCTCTTTTTGTACGTACCAGTCGGTAATGGATTTTACCCCCGCCGGCATAAACGGCGCTTCGCCAATACCAAGGCCAATGCGCAGCAAAATAAAGTGGCTAAAGGAGTTCACTACCCCGGTCAGCGCCTGCATCAGTGACCAGAAAATAAGCCCCGCCCCCAATACAATTCGCGGGCCGAAGCGATCGAGCAAAATACCCGAGGGCAGCTGCGCGAAACCATATGATAGCGAGAAGGCGGAAAGCAGTACGCCAAATTCGGTCGCGCTGAGTCCGAGATCGCCACGGATGGCTTCTCCGGCGACGCTTAATGACGAACGATCGAGGAAGTTGACGATACCGGCGATAAACAGCAGCGTCAGGGTGACTTTTTGCACCCGGCCAATGCGCACGGGTTTGGCGCCAGCTTCGCTGGCAAGGGTTTGTGTAGCCATAATTGCCTCTTACGATAAACAGCACGATGCGGTTAGGGTAAGTAAGGCAACTAGTCGGCTACCATACAAGAATCAAGGTTAAAATTAGCGTGGATGATCACAAAGGGCGATTTTTTATCCTGCTGCGCGACGTTAAGCTCGCCCCCAGCCAGCAACGATGATCAGCATGCCGCACAGCGCAATCGCCGCGCCCGCCCAATCATAGTGGCTCAGCTTCACGCCGTCGACGAAACGCAGCCACAACAGCGCAGTACAGACGTAGACGCCGCCATAGGCGGCATACACTCTGCCGCTGGCCTCCGGGTGCAGGGTCAGCAGCCAGACGAACATCGCCAACGCCATCGCGGTCGGGATCAGCAGCAGCGGCGAACCTTCCCGCTTCAGCCATAGCCACGGCAGATAACAACCGATGATTTCGCACAGCGCGGTAGCAAAGAAAAGTAACGTGGTTTTCAGCATTAAAGTTTGGTAAATGAGACAATTTGTTGCACCAGTGTACGCGATAATGTGCCTGAACCCATGCCATTTTGTCCGGTAGGCGCGGGTGGCGAGTTGTAGTAAACTTGTCCAACTGGATAACCCTTTTTATCACTCAAAGGAAATCGTGATGAAAATGACACGCAATAAACGCTGGTGCCTGACCGCCCTGCTGGCGGCAAGCGCAATGGTCTATACCGCTTCGTCCTTCGCGCAAACCGACAAACTAGTGATCGAGTCCGGCGACAGCGCGCAGAGCCGTCAGCAAGCCGCAATGGAAAAAGAGCAGTGGAACGATACCCGCTCGCTACGGCAGAAGGTGAATAAACGCGCGGAGAAAGAGTGGGACAAAACCGACGTCGCCTTCGATGCGCAGGATAACTGCCAGAAGAGCGCCAACGTCAACGCCTACTGGGAACCTAACACCCTGCGCTGTCTTGACCGCCGTACCGGTCGCGTTATTACGCCATAATTCCCCGGCGCCCGTGGGCGCCATCCTCTATTAATGCACACAGGATTTCCCATGTCTGACGCCCCTCACGTCAAACTCCGCCCGCTTGAGCGCGAAGACCTGCGCTTCGTCCACCAGCTTGATAATAACGCCAGCGTAATGCGTTATTGGTTTGAAGAACCTTACGAGGCCTTCGTCGAACTCTCTGACCTTTACGACAAACATATTCACGATCAAAGTGAACGCCGTTTCGTCATCGAATGTGATGGCGAAAAAGCCGGGCTGGTTGAACTGGTGGAGATAAACCACGTTCACCGTCGCGCCGAGTTCCAGATTATTATCTCCCCGGAATATCAGGGAAAAGGGCTGGCGACGCGCGCCGCTAAGCTGGCAATGGACTACGGCTTTACCGTTCTGAATCTGTATAAGCTGTATCTGATTGTCGATAAAGAAAACGAAAAAGCGATCCACATCTACCGCAAACTCGGTTTTATGGTCGAAGGCGAGCTGATTCACGAGTTCTTTATCAACGGCGAATACCGCAATACCATTCGCATGTGCCTGTTCCAGCATCAGTACCTTGAGAAACATCGTCCTCAAGGCCAGACGCTACTCAAGCCCACGGCTCAGTAGTAGTCGATAGTGTTTTTGATGCTGTAGTGTCGCGTCACCGCCGGCTGGACGCTTTCATCGACAACCTGCATCTCGCAGCGGATCGGGTTGTCGTGATCGTCATAGTCACAGGTTTGATTCACCTTACCTAACGCGCGATCGTTAAATACACTCACCGCGCTGTAATCGAGCTTTTTACGCGGATCGGTGGACGGCGTCGATACGACACTGAAGCGCTCATCTTTCGCGGTGGTGGTTTTGCCCAGCGGATAGCCTTCGCTGTCGTAGCGATAGCTGGAAGTGCTTTCTTTCCCAAGAGCCTTCACCACAAACCCGTTGTCATCAGTCTCCCAGCTGACGCCCGCCGCCGGCATCTCGGCGAGCTGGCATTTCCCCTGCAGCCGCAGGCGTTTCTCCTGCGTTTGCGCATCGAGATAGTAATTCGCGTCCAGTACTAGCGTGGCGCCGGTTTTGTTTTCGAGGTCGGTAAAATCCAGCAGATCGAAACAGCCTTCTGCCGACACCTGCGCACGCACCCGCTTCACCATTTCCCCCTGGTCATCAAACAGAATTTGGGTAAAGGTTTTAACCGGGCCGCGCAGCGGGTCGAACTCAAACTCATTGGAAAAACTGGCCATCTCCGGGGTAAACGCCGCCGGCGTTGACGGCTTGTCACAGGCGCTGAGCAGCAACGCCGCCGGGATCAGCAAAAACAGTTTATTCACAGCCGCTACCTTTTTGGGAACATTCCAATCATTTTAGCAAATACAATTGTTTACACCAATTCTGCTATGCTTAAAACTGGATGACATCAATAAGGAGCTTATGATGAAACTATCCCCATGGTTGTGCGCGGCCCTGCTGCTGGGTTCGGCATCCGCACTGGCAGCGCCGGACTCCTGCGAGCGGGTAAAAGGCGAGATCCAGCAGAAGATTATCAACAACGGCGTACCGGCCGACGGTTTTACCCTGGCCATAGTGCCGAACGATCAGCCTGACCAACCCGGCGCTCAGGTGGTGGGCCACTGCGCTAACGACACCTTCAAGATAATCTATACCCGCAGCGGCGACGCGGCGGCGACCGATTCAGACGGGCAATAACCGCCGCTTTCGAGTGAAGGATCTTATCTCTGGTTGACCGGAGATAAGATTCGCCTACCCCTATTTAAGTATTATTCCTCACCCATGCGCCAGCAGCCCCGCGGTTGCCAGCGGCATTTTGCATAATAAAAATCATGGAGTGAGCACAATGTCCAACCCTGAACATCCCGGCGGCGTCAGCCGTCGCACCCTCATAAAATCCTCAGCAATCGGTTCACTGGCCCTGGCCGCCGGCGGCCTGTCCCTGCCTTTCAGTCTACGCGCCGCGGCCGCCGCCGTGCAGCAAGCCACCGAGGCAGAAGAAAAAACCGTCTGGGGAGCCTGCTCGGTTAACTGCGGCAGCCGCTGCGCGCTGCGCCTGCACGTCCGCGACGACGAAGTGGTGTGGGTGGAAACCGATAATACCGGTCACGATATCTACGGCGATCATCAGGTTCGCGCCTGCCTGCGCGGGCGTTCTATTCGCCGGCGTATCAACCACCCCGATCGTCTAAACTACCCAATGAAACGCGTCGGCAAACGCGGCGAAGGAAAATTCGAGCGCATTAGCTGGACCGAAGCGCTGGATACCATCGCAGAAAGTCTGAAACGCGTGGTGAAAGAGTACGGCAACGAAGCGGTCTATATTAACTACTCTTCCGGAATTGTCGGCGGCAATATGACCCGCTCTTCCCCTTCCGCCTCGCCGGTGATGCGGCTGATGAACTGCTACGGCGGATCGCTCAACCAGTACGGCACCTACAGTACGGCGCAGATCGCCTGCGCCATGCCCTATACCTACGGTAGCAACGACGGCAACAGCACCTCGGATATTGAAAACAGTAAACTGGTGGTGATGTTCGGCAATAACCCGGCGGAAACCCGCATGAGCGGCGGCGGCATTACCTGGTACCTGGAGCAGGCCCGTGAGCGCTCCAACGCCCGTATGATCGTCATCGACCCACGCTATACCGATACCGCGGCAGGGCGTGAAGATGAGTGGATCCCGATTCGTCCCGGTACCGATGCCGCGCTGGTCGCCGGTATCGCCTGGGTATTAATTAATGAAAATCTGGTAGACCAGCCGTTCCTCGATAAATACTGCGTCGGCTACGATGAGAAAACCTTGCCGGCCGATGCGCCGGCCAACGGCCACTATAAAGCCTATATTCTTGGCCAAGGGGACGACGCTACCGCCAAGACGCCGCAGTGGGCCTCGCGCATTACCGGTATTCCCGCCGATCGCATCATTAAGCTGGCGCGCGAAATTGGTATGACCAAACCCGCCTATATCTGCCAGGGCTGGGGCCCACAGCGCCAGGCGAACGGCGAGCTCTCCGCGCGGGCTATCGCCATGCTGCCGATTTTAACCGGCAACGTCGGCATTAACGGCGGCAACAGCGGCGCCCGCGAATCGACCTATACCATCACCATTGAGCGCCTGCCGGTACTGGAGAATCCGGTAAAAACCGCCATCTCCTGCTTTAGCTGGACCGACGCTATCGCCCGTGGGCCGGAGATGAGCGCAACCCGCGACGGCGTGCGCGGCAAAGAGAAGCTGACGGTCCCTATCAAATTTCTGTGGAACTATGCTGGCAACACCATCATTAACCAGCATTCCGACATCAATAAAACCCACGATATCCTGCAGGACGAGAGCAAATGCTCGACGATCGTGGTTATCGAAAACTTTATGACCTCGTCGGCAAAATATGCCGATATTCTGCTGCCGGACCTGATGACCGTAGAACAGGAAGATATTATTCCTAACGACTATGCCGGCAATATGGGCTATCTGATTTTCATCCAGCCCGCCACTAAGGCGAAGTTCGAACGCAAGCCTATCTACTGGATCTTAAGTGAAGTGGCAAAACGCCTTGGCGACGATGTGCATCAGCGCTTCACCGAAGGACGGACTCAGGAGCAGTGGTTACAGTATCTGTACGCCAAAATGGTCGCCAAAGACCCAGCGCTGCCGGGCTATGACGAGCTTAAAAAAATGGGCATCTACAAGCGTAAAGATCCGAACGGCCATTTCGTCGCCTATCGCGATTTCCGTCGCGACCCTGAAGCGAATCCGCTAAAAACCCCTTCCGGCAAAATTGAGATTTACTCCAGCCGCCTCGCCGAGATTGCCGCCCGCTGGCAACTAGAAAAATGCGAAGTCATCAGCCCGCTGCCGGTCTATGCCTCCACCTTTGAAGGTTGGGACGATCCGTTACGCAACCAGTTCCCGCTGCAAATGTTTGGCTTCCATTATAAGGCGCGTACCCACTCCAGCTACGGCAACGTCGATGTCTTACAAGCGGCCTGCCGTCAGGAAGTGTGGCTTAACCCCATCGATGCTGAAAAACGCGGAATTAAAAACGGCGACATGGTGCGCGTCTTTAATCAGCGCGGCGAGCTGCGTATTCCGGCAAAGGTCACGCCGCGCATTATGCCAGGGGTAACGGCGATGGGTCAGGGAGCGTGGCACGATGCCAATATGGCTGGCGATCGCGTCGACCACGGCGCCTGCATGAATACCCTCACCACCCACCGGCCTTCACCGCTGGCGAAGGGAAACCCGCAGCATACCAACCTGGTCGAAATCGAGAAGGTTTAAGGAGTAAACCATGAGCGCTCAATACGGATTTTTTATCGATTCCGCCCGTTGCACCGGTTGCAAAACCTGCGAGCTGGCCTGTAAAGACTACAAGAACCTGACGCCGGACGTCAGCTTCCGTCGTATCTACGAGTATGCCGGCGGCGACTGGCAGGAGGACAACGGCGTCTGGAATCAGAACGTTTTTGCCTACTACCTCTCTATCGCCTGTAACCACTGCGAAGACCCGGCGTGCACCAAAGTCTGCCCGAGCGGGGCAATGCACAAGCGCGAAGATGGTTTTGTGGTGGTTAATGAAGAGGTGTGCATTGGCTGTCGCTACTGCCATATGGCCTGCCCGTACGGCGCGCCGCAGTACAACGCCGCTAAAGGGCATATGACCAAATGCGATGGCTGTCACGAGCGTGTGGCACAAGGCAAAAAGCCGATTTGCGTCGAGTCCTGCCCGCTGCGGGCACTGGACTTCGGGCCGATTGCCGAACTGCGTGAAAAGCACGGCCAACTGGCCGCCGTGGCGCCGCTGCCGTCAGCGCACTTCACCAGGCCGAGCATTGTGATAAAACCAAACGCCAACAGCCGTCCGTGCGGCGATACCACCGGCTATCTGGCCAATCCGAAGGAGGTCTGAAATGGGAAATGGATGGCATGAATGGCCGCTAGTTCTGTTTACGGTACTGGGGCAATGCGTAGCTGGCGCAGTCATCGTCAGCGGCCTGGGCTGGGTGTCGCTCTCCGGTCAGCGCGAATCGCGAGAGCGGCTGGTGCGCAGTATGTTCTTTATCTGGCTATTGATGGGAATAGCTTTTCTCGCGTCTGTAATCCATCTCGGCTCGCCGCTACGCGCATTTAATTCACTGAACCGCGTTGGCGCTTCAGCGCTCAGTAATGAAATCGCCAGCGGCGCCCTCTTCTTCGCCGTTGGCGGATTCTGGTGGCTACTGGCGGTGCCAGGAAAAATGCCGGCGGCGCTCGGCAAAATCTGGTTGTTTCTCACCATGCTGCTGGGGTTGCTGTTTGTGATGGCGATGACCCGGGTCTACCAGATTGACACCGTGCCGACGTGGTACAATGGCTACACTACCAGCGCGTTCTTCCTGACGGTACTACTCAGCGGGCCGCTGTTCGCCGCCCTGCTGCTGAAGCTGGCGAAAGTTGACTTCAACGGCTGGTTTTTTGCCGCGATTAGCGTTGCCGCCCTCATCATCAGCGTGGCCGTTGTTGTCTTACAAAGCGCTGACCTCGGCACGATCCACAGTTCAGTACAACAGGCGAACGCCCTTCTCCCGGATTACGGCGGGCTGCAGGTGCTACGGCTGCTCCTGCTGGCGCTCGGTCTCGGCTGCTGGCTGTGTCCGTTAATCCGCCGCCAGCCGCCGCGCGCCGCCGGGTTATTCATCGGGCTGGTATTGGTTTTAGTCGCGGAGTGTATAGGCCGCGGCCTGTTTTATGGCCTGCATATGACCGTGGGTATGGCGGTTGCGGGTTAACGAGACGGCGCGCCTGTGCGCGCCGCAGTAAGGAATAGGGTAATGATGCAGATCCCAAATCGCGACGCCGTCGCACTAAGCGCCCGCACGTTGGGCGCGCTGTTCTCTTATGCGCCGAATAGCGAGCAAAACGCGCAGCTGGTCGCCGCTTTTCTCGATGGTAGCTGGCAACCGCAGTGGCCGTTCCCGGTCTCCGATTCACTGGCAATGGAATTCGCCGCCAGCAGCGACGAGGCGCTGCCGCAAGCCTGGCAGCGTCTGTTTATCGGTCCATGGGCGCTGCCCGCTCCGCCATGGGGCTCGGTGTGGCTGGATAAAGAGTCGGTGTTATTCGGCGACTCTACGCTTGCGCTGCGCGAATGGATGCGGGCCAGCGGTATCGCGCTGGATATTGAGCGCAACGAACCCGAAGACCACTTCGGCACCTTGCTGCTGCTGGCCGCATGGCTGTGCGAAACAAATCAGGATGAGTTGTTTACTCAACTGCTGGCCTGGCATTTACTGCCGTGGTCCGGGCGTTTTCTGAGCGTCTTTATTGAAAACGCCGGGCATCCGTTCTATCGGGCGCTGGGCCAACTGGCGCAGTCGACGCTGGCTAACTGGCAGGAAAATTTGCCCATCGCGGTGGCGGAAAAGCAGCTGTATCGTTAACTCACCCGCCGCGTCGATCCCCGGCGCGGCACTTATAGCTTTTGCATCTAAGGTTATTCCCTATCACAATAACGCTATGACTCCCAATTTCACTCCCGCCCATGCATCGTCTTCATAACTATCCTGATGTGCAGGTGATGTTCCGTCGCCTGATCATCGCCACGCTCGTCGGCATCTTTGCGGCGCTGGCCGTGGCGCTGTTTCGCCACTCGATGCTGGCGCTGGAAACTTTATTTCTCGGTAACGATAGCGGTAGCCTGGTGAACGCCGCGCAGTCGCTGCCGTGGTGGCGTCGGCTGCTGACGCCAGCGCTTGGCGGGCTCGCCGCCGGGACATTGCTGTGGCTATGGCAACGGCGTAGCGTCTCGCGTCCGCACGCCCCGACCGATTACATGGAAGCGCTGGAAACCGGCGATGGCTGTTTCGATACGCCGGCAAGCCTCGTGAAATCGCTGGCGTCGCTGCTGGTGGTTGTAACCGGCAGCGCCATTGGCCGAGAAGGAGCCATGATCCTGCTGGCCGCGCTGGCCGCCTCGCTGTTCGCCCGCCGTTTTACGCCGCGCGCTGAGTGGAAGCTGTGGGTCGCCTGCGGCGCTGCCGCCGGG
Organism: Klebsiella sp. K-3; assembly: GCF_051207495.1. Lineage (NCBI taxonomy): Bacteria > Pseudomonadati > Pseudomonadota > Gammaproteobacteria > Enterobacterales > Enterobacteriaceae > Klebsiella > Klebsiella sp. K-3. Next base: position 287,205 of record NZ_JBPNXF010000002.1, read on the forward strand.
ATGGCCAGCGCCTATCATGCGCCGCTGGCGGGTAGCCTGTTTATTGCCGAAATTCTCTTCGGCACCCTGATGCTGGCCTCGCTCGGGCCGGTGGTGATCTCTGCGGTGATCGCCCTGCTGCTGACCAATCTACTCAACGGCGGCGCCGCGCCGCTGTACCACGTCGTCTTTCAGCAAAACCTGACCGCGCTGCATTACGCATTAATGCTGGCAACCGGCCTGCTGGCCGGGCTGTGCGGGCCGCTATTCATCTGGCTGATGGACTACAGCCACCGTGGCTTCGTGAGACTGAAACTGTCGCCGCCGTGGCAGCTGGCGCTGGGAGGCCTCATCGTCGGCATGTTATCGCTTATTACCCCGGCGGTGTGGGGCAACGGTTATAGCGTTGTGCAAAGCTATCTGCTATCGCCGCCGCTATTTAGCGTCATTATCATCGTCTTTGTCTGTAAGCTGTTGGCGGTGCTGGCCAGCAGCGGCTCCGGCGCGCCAGGCGGCGTTTTTACCCCGACGCTATTCGTCGGGCTGGCAATAGGAATGCTGTTCGCTGCTTTTAGCGGTCTGTGGCTGCACGGGGATCGCGATATGGCGATTATGATTGGTTTAACCGGAATGGCGGCGTTTCTCGCTGCGACAACGCATGCGCCAATGATGTCGACGCTGATGATTTGTGAAATGACCGGGCAGTATGTGCTGCTGCCCGGTTTATTGATCGCCTGCGTACTGGCGTCGGTACTGTCGCGGACGTTACGCCGGGATTCGATCTATCGCCATTACGCTGCCGAGAACGTCTAAATCAACATACTGGCTGAGTTCACGCTGTTCGGCGCGCGGCAGATAAGGCAGCTCGCCAATCAGCGGCGCGGGCAGCTTTTTGCTCAGCACATCGATGATTTCAGCGTAGTGCGCAAGACCAGGGTTAATGCGGTTGGCGACCCAGCCGATTAACGGCAGACCATCGTTGGCCACCGCCTGAGCGGTCAATAACGCATGGTTGATACACCCTTCCTGAATGCCCACCACCAGCACCACCGGCAGTTGCTCCTGTACCACCCACTCGGAGAGCGGGCGTAAATCGTTCATCAGGCTGCGCCAGCCGCCGGTACCTTCCACCACGACATGATCCACTTTGCCGCTGAGTTGCTGCAGGCCGTCGCTTAATAAGCCGTAGTTGATCGGGCAGCTGTGCGCCACGCTGCTTTCTTCTTCACTTAACGCGATGGGATTGACAGCATCATACGGCAGCGACAGCGTCGACACGCTCTGTAAGACCAGCGCGTCTTTATTACGCAGTCCGTCCGGCGTCTCTTTGCTGCCCTTCGCCACAGGCTTATACCCGGCGACGCTTTTACCGCTGGCAGCAAGTGCCTGCAGCAGCGCGCGGGAAACCACCGTCTTCCCGACAGCAGTGTCAGTACCTGTTATAAAGAAACGCTTAAACATCACTAACCCCAAAGTTGTGTATACGAAAGATACATAAGAGAAATAATCAACAGTGGGAAAAGTCTACGCGAAGCCGCCGGGGCTCAGATTGAGATAGCGCAATTTTTGGTGCGACTATGAAAAAATGTTAACCCTGTAACAGTCGGATAAGGAGCGATCCGTTATAGAGGGCGTCTTTCACCAAAGCCGCGCCAGCCATCGTTCCGCGGTTTGAGAACTGGGTACTCTCAACCGCGATATGACGACTATAGGCCGGTAGCGCCTGTTGCCGAATACAGTCAGAAATTGCCGGAAACAAAATATCGGACGCCTGGTTGAACGGCGAACCAATAAGGATTTTTTGCGGGTTAAACAGGTTGACCATGATAGCCAGGATACGCCCTACATGGGCGCCAACGCCGGTAATGATATCCCGCGCCAGTAAATCACCCTGCTGCGCCGCCTGGCATAACCATTCAACGCTTAACTGCTGTTGATGCAGCATAGAGCTCATCGATTTTGCCATGCGCATCTGCGCCAGCTCCAGCACGCTTTCGACACTGGCGATGGTTTCCAGGCAGCCGTGGTTGCCGCAATAGCAGCGTTTACCATAAGGATCGACCTGGGTATGGCCAATCTCCACCAGGCTGCTGCTACCGGCGTGCAGCAGGCGGCCATCGGTGATCACTCCCGCGCCGACGTTGTGGTCGATCACCACCTGGATGACGTCGCGCGCGCCCCGTGATGCTCCAAACAACGATTCGGCCATAGTCCAGGCGCTGATATCGTGCTGTATATAGACCGACACCCCGGTGTGATTAGCCAGCGCTTCGCCAAGCGGCATGTCTTTCACATCATCGTAAAATGGCATCCGGTGAATGATGCCGTTTTCAGTATCGATGATCCCCGGCAAGGTGATGGCGATAGCGGTAAGGCGCTCAAGCTTGTGCTGATGGCGAATAAAAAACTGATCGATTTGCTCGATGATCCGCGTCAGCAGCGGTTGTGCATGCTGCAGCGGCAGATCCAGTTGTTCTTCCACCACCAGCTTGCTGCTCAAATCGCGCAGCGCCAGGTGGATTTCCCCCCGACTGATGCGCAACGACAAATAATGCCAGGCTTCCGTTTCAACCATCAGACCGACCGCAGGGCGGCCGCGGCTCCCCGGCTCCTGGATTTCTGTCTCCTGCACCAGATGCGCTTCCAGCATCTCGCGAACAATTTTGGTAATGCTGGCCGGCGCCAGTTGCGCAAATCGGGAAAGGTCGATACGCGATACCGGGCCAAGCTGATCAATCAGGCGATACACGGCTCCTGCGTTGGTCTGCTTTATTTGATCGATATGGCCTGGTTGACTGTCCGCTACCACCATTGACTCCCTTATTTTCGCGCTTCGAAATAAACTTCCGGCTATGGTGAAGCACTTCGATGGTACACGTCAAATTTTTACTTAGCCTTGTGATTTACCGCACATTTTTGGCTCTTTTTTGTCTCATTTTGCTAATGCGGCGGCGGCGAGAAGATAATCGCGAAAACGCTGCGCCGCCAGCCCCTGTTCGCGGTGTTTGGCCCACACCAGCCACATTTCCGATACCGCATCGGGTTCACTAATCGGCAGCCAGCGCATTTCATTCAACTGCACCCGCTTAAACGACGCCGGTAGGATCGATACCCCAAGACCAGAAGCCACCAGGCCGATGATGGTCATTGCTTCGCCGACCTCCTGGGTGATAACCGGCGCGGTAGCGTAGCGGCGCATCAGCCCGAGAATATCGTCATACAGGCCGGTACCAACATGCGGATCGAAAAAGACAAACGGCTCGCGCGCCAGCTCAAGCAGACTGACCGCCTGTTGACGAGCCAAAGGATGATCGCTGGGCACCATCGCCAGTAGCGGTTCGCGCAGCACCTTTTCCCAGCACAACGTATCCGGCAGCTGCGTGTTGCGCATCAGGCCAAGGTCAAGCGCCCCTTCATTCAACGGCACTATCTGTTCGCGGGTGTTGGTTTCGCGGGTTTGAATATGAACATCGGGAAATCGCCGACGAAAAGTAGAAAGCGTATCGGAAACCGCTTTGATGAACGGCGCGGATGAGGTGAAGCCAATACGCAGTTCACCGGTTTCGCCGTGATGCAGGCGCCCGGCGCGGGCGGCGGCGTCTTCAACCTGCGACAGAATTTGTCGGCTATCGGCGAGGAACTGCTTCCCCGCAGGAGTCAGGCTAACGCTACGGTTGGTGCGGGCAAACAGCCGCGCGCCAATTTGCTGTTCGAGAATCTGAATTTGCTGGCTTAACGGCGGCTGGGAGATGTTGAGGCGCGCCGCCGCGCGGCCAAAATGTAGCTCTTCTGCTACGGCGACGAAGTAACGCAGATGACGCAGCTCGATATTCATATTTAAAACATCTTATTTGAGATTATTAATATATTAGACGGAATATTTACAATTTTATACCCTAAAAATGTGAGCTGAATGGTCACATCAGTTTGTTTGTAATCCAGCGGTATATAAGCAAGGAATTCTCCGTGAGTAACACAACAACCGCCGGCACCGCGCCGGTGAGCAGCGCCAGCGATAAGGCCGTAAACCAGCCAAATCAATTTATTAAACGCGGTACCCCGGCGTTTATTCGCGTCACCCTGGCGCTGTTTTCCGCCGGACTGGCGACATTCGCCCTGCTCTACTGCGTGCAGCCTATTCTGCCGGTGCTGTCGGGCGAGTTCGGCGTAAGCCCTGCCAGCAGCAGTATTTCGTTATCGATTTCCACCGCGATGCTCGCCGTCGGGCTGCTTTTCACCGGACCGCTGTCTGATGCCATTGGTCGTAAACCGGTGATGGTCACCGCCTTACTGTTGGCGGCGTGCTGCTCATTATTATCCACGATGATGACCAGCTGGCACGGTATTCTGATCATGCGCGCGTTGATCGGCCTGTCGCTCAGCGGCGTGGCCGCCGTGGGAATGACTTATCTCAGCGAGGAGATCCACCCAAGCGTGGTGGCGTTTTCGATGGGGCTTTACATCAGCGGTAACTCAATAGGCGGCATGAGCGGCCGCCTGCTCACCGGGGTCTTTACCGATTTCTTCGGCTGGCGCGTGGCGCTGGCGGTGATAAGCGCCTTCGCCCTCGCGGCGGCAATTATGTTCTGGCGTATTCTTCCGGAGTCTCGCCATTTTCGCCCTATTTCGTTGAAACCGAAAACGCTGCTGATTAACTTCCATCTGCACTGGCGCGATCGCGGACTGCCGCTATTGTTCCTCGAAGGTTTTCTGCTAATGGGCGCATTTGTGACCCTGTTCAACTATATTGGCTACCGCTTGATGATGTCGCCATGGTCGCTGAACCAGGCGGTGGTCGGTCTGCTGTCGGTCGCCTACCTGACCGGGACCTGGAGTTCGCCAAAAGCCGGCGCGCTGACGGTGCGCTATGGCCGCGGGCCGGTGATGTTGTTCTTTATTGCGGTGATGCTGTTTGGCCTGCTGATGACGCTATTCTCGCCCCTGTGGCTGATTTTCATCGGCATGCTGCTGTTCTCCGCCGGCTTTTTTGCCGCGCACTCGGTCGCCAGCAGTTGGATCGGACCACGGGCGCGTCGCGCGCGCGGCCAGGCATCCTCGTTGTACCTGTTCAGTTACTATCTCGGTTCCAGTATTGCGGGGACGCTCGGCGGGGTCTTCTGGCATCATTACGGCTGGAACGGCGTCGGCGGCTTTATCGCGCTCCTGTTAATGGCCGCGCTGCTGACCGGCGCCTGTTTGCACAACCGCCTGAAATAATCGTTAAACGACGTGACCTTACAGGTCACGTCCGCTCACCACAGCCCGAGCACCGACGGCAACCCCAACAGTTCTCTGAGAGCATCCATAGAAAGCAGTGCGAAAAACACCCACGTGAACGGATTCATACTCGCCTCCGCTGACAGCCAGCGCCTGTAATTAGTGTAGTCGCTGGCGAGGCGCGCCGTCCGTTATGGTATTCACATACGCATTTTTCGCCGCACGCAAAATGTCGTTCCCACGACTCGACCAAATCCCGCCGACGCGCTAGTGTACCCTCTGACAACAGATTTATTTCACTCGCCACAGGCCAGCAGAGACTATGACTGAAAACAACAACTATCAGCAGCTCACCCGCACATTCCAACGGCTCTCCCGCTTCTCTCACCTTGCCGCCATCGCCGGCTGGGATATGTTCGCCATGATGCCGCCCGGCGGCAGCCGCGCGCGCGGCGAAGCGCTGGCGGAGCTCGGGGTGCTGCAGCACCAAATTTTGACCAACAAGAAGGTTGGCGAATGGCTGCGGCACGCCCAACAGGAAGACCTTAACGATCTGGAGCAAGCTAACCTGCGCGAAATGACCCGGCAGTACCAGCAGGCGGCGCTACTGCCGGAAAGCCTGGTGGAGGCGAAATCACTGGCCGGCAGCCGCTGCGAACATGCCTGGCGCAGCCAGCGTCCGGCTAACGACTGGCAGGGATTTGCCGAAAACCTGCGCGAAGTCGTTAAGCTCAGCCGCGAAGAGGCGCAGATCCGAGCCGAAGCGAAAGGGTGTTCCCGCTATGACGCCCTGCTGGATATTTTTGAACCCGACATGACCAGCGCGCGTCTTGACGTGCTATTCGCCGATCTGAAATCCTGGCTGCCGTCGCTGCTGGCAAACGTCGTCGATAAGCAAGCGCAGAAAACGCTGCTCGAGCCGCAGGGGCCCTTCGCCATCGCCGATCAGCGCGAGCTGGGACTGGAAGCGATGCGGGTTTTAGGCTTTGATTTTGACGGCGGGCGTCTGGATATTAGCGCACACCCCTTCTGCGGCGGGGTGCCAGAGGACGTCCGGATCACCACCCGCTATAACGAAAACGATCTGCTCAGCGCGCTATTTGGCGTGATCCACGAAACCGGCCACGCGCGCTATGAACAGAACCTCCCGCGTAACTGGGTCGATCAGCCGGTTGGGCTGGCTCGTTCAACGGCGATTCATGAATCTCAGAGTCTGTTCTTCGAAATGCAGCTTGGCCGCAGCGAAGCCTTCCTCAACCGCCTGCTGCCCGCCGTGCGTCAACGCTTTGGCGACCAGCCGGCGTTCAGCGCGGAAAACTTTATCGCCTGGAACCAGCGCGTGAAGCCGGGCTTCATTCGCGTCGATGCCGACGAAGTCAGCTACCCGGCGCACGTCATTCTGCGCTATGAAATCGAGCGGGCGCTGATCGACGGCGATATTGAAGTAGACGATATTCCAGCCCTGTGGGATGAGAAAATGCAGAGCTGGCTGGGTATTTCGACCCTCGGCAACTATCGTGACGGCTGTATGCAGGATATTCACTGGACCGATGGCGGTTTCGGCTATTTCCCTTCCTATACGCTGGGGGCGATGTACGCCGCACAGTTAATGGCGGCTGCCAGACGCGCGCTACCGAATCTCGCGCAGGATATCGCCGGCGGCGATTTTAACGCCCTGTTCGACTGGTTGCGGCAAAATATCTGGCAACACGGCAGCCGCTTTACCACTTCGCAGCTGATTAAAAATGCCACCGGCGAAGATCTCAACAGCGAGTATTTCCGCCAGCATCTTACCGCCCGTTATCTCTAAGCCTGCGCGCCGGGGTCTGCTCCGGCGCGTTTCGACTGACCAGACGGGTATTGTACAAACGGTTACACGCCGATACCAAACACTCACGGAAAGCTCGAAAAGACAAGCATATAGTTACTTCAACGGCCCCGCAGTGGGGTTGAAATGAAGAAACCTTTTCGAGGATATCAGAATGAAAAAAGTATTAGCTCTGGTCGTTGCCGCTGCTATGGGTCTGTCTTCCGCTGCTTTCGCTGCTGATGCAGTAAGCACCACTCAGGCACCTGCTGCTGCAACTCACAGCACCACTGCCAAGACCACTCACCATAAGAAACATCACAAAGCTGCCGCCAAACCGGCTGCAGAACAGAAGGCCCAGGCTGCCAAGAAACACAAAAAAGCCGCGGCAAAACCTGCAGTAGAGCAAAAAGCTCAGGCTGCGAAAAAACACCACAAAGCCGCCGCTAAACCGGCCGCGCAGAAAGCTCAGGCTGCCAAAAAGCACCACAAAACTGCCGCTAAACCAGTAGCGCAGAAAGCTCAGGCTGCCAAAAAACACCACAAAACCACTAAACACACCGCGGCTAAACCTGCTGCTCAGCCGGCTGCATAATCTTTCCGGTTAGTCTGGTTTTGTATAAATCGGCGCTGTTTCAGCGCCGTTTTTTTCTGGAGAGCGCTATGCTGCGACGTTATCGTTTTGAGCTCATCCTGATACTGCTGATAATCTGCGCGCTGGTGGCAACCCGCTTTTTCCTCTACTAGGCGTCGCTATTCATCCCCCTCAATGGGAAAACCGGCTGCACGTATCGCCTGACGGCAATCGCTGACTCCCGCCGCATATCCCGCTTCAATTTCGCATACCGGGCTCGCGCTGGAGAAAGGTAAGCGAATCGGCGTCGCCAGTTGACGTTCCAGCTCGCTAATTTTTTGCCGCGCCGCCAGCAGCTCCACCGCCAATTCAGCGGTCGACACTTCGCTATCTGCTCCTGCAATCACCGCCCGTAATCGCGTCTCATCGATAGTCATCATATCCGCCAGTTCTGCATTCACTGGCGGATATTATAGCCCACGCCACCTCACGGCGCTGGCGGGTCATTACAGGGCATGTACCGCCTCAATGACGAGATAGCCCATCGCGCCCCACATAAAAATTGAAACCAGCGAAACATAAACTAATGCGCGAATACCTTGTTTAGACATACACCCTCCCACTGTGGGAAATGACATTGCGCTTATGATGGCCGGGTCAACTTCACATTTCACTCAATGGGAACCAGCGAAAACGATGTTTACAGTGAGAAAATGTTTCGTAGTGAAAATAATTGAGAAGATGGTAAAAAAACGCCAATGACGATGAACTTTCGTGCTCGCAAGGCGACTAAAACACCCGCAAAAAATTGCGCTTTGCGAATGTCCTGCAATGCAAAGTGATTATTTTTCCCGCGCTTTACGTACGTTCCGATACACGAATTATGTTGCGTTGCCCGCCGCTTTCTGCGGAAATGACAACAGCAGAGATAATGCGTTAACCATCTGAATTCATATGGTTCTTGCATAGATGAAATGACGTCAGGATTCATTTTAACTGCCGTTTGGCTTAATAAAAATTATTCTTAACTTTCATAAACTTAAATCTCCTGCTACTTTCAATAGACATAATTATCTCCCCAGAGAGTGATATGCGTAGAGACGTACTGTTATTACTGTGTTCGTTTTGTATTTTTCCTCTGTTTGCTCACGCCGATGATGACGGCATGAGCGCGAAAGATATCAAAACGCTTTTTTTCGGCCATGACGATCGTAAAGCGGTCAGCGACCCGGCCAGTTCCCCTTGGGATGCCATCGGCCAGTTAGAAACCGCCAGCGGTAATTTGTGTACCGCAACGCTGATTTCGCCGCATCTGGCCCTCACCGCCGGTCACTGTTTGCTGCAGCCGCCGAAAGGCAAGCCGGATAAGGCCGTCGCGTTGCGTTTTATCTCGCGTAAAGGTAATTGGGTCTATGAAATTCACGGGATTGATGGCCGTACCGATCCGTCGTTGGGTAAACGGCTTAAAGCGGACGGCGATGGTTGGATTGTTCCGTCTTCCGCAGCCCCCTGGGACTTTGGCCTGATCGTCCTGCGCTACGCGCCCGGCGGCATTACGCCAGTTCCGGTTTTCCGCGGTGATAAAGAAGCGCTAACCGCGGCGCTGAAAGCAACGGACCGCAAAGTGACGCAATCCGGCTACCCGGAAGATCATCTGGATAGCCTCTATAGCCATCAGGATTGTCTGGTGACGGGATGGGCGCAGGCCTCAGTTCTATCACATCAATGCGATACGCTACCGGGAGACAGCGGTTCTCCGCTGCTGTTAAAAACGGAAAACGGCTGGCAGGTCATTGCGGTGCAAAGCTCGGCGCCGGGCCCGAAAGATCGCTATCGCGCCGATAACCGGGCTATTGCCGTGACCGGTTTTCTCGACAAGCTGGAAGCGCTGGCCAATGAGTGATTATCCCTGCTGCTGGCGCAGTTGAAGCAATGAATCGATCGGCATCGGTTGACTGAAATAATATCCCTGAAGTCGATCGCATCCCGCCCGCCGCAGCAGCGCCAGCTGCTGCTGACTTTCAACCCCTTCGGCAACCACGGTGATCCCCAGCGCATTAGCGATACGTACCGTGCCGCGCACCAGTTCTGCCGCCTGCGGGTCGACATCCACCAAGCCGGCTAACGACTTATCAATCTTCAGACTATCAAAACGACAGCTGCGTAGATAACCAATACTGGAATAACCAATACCGAAATCGTCCAGCGCGACGGTGATACCCAACGATTTCAGGTTTTCGATAGCCACGCGGGCGCGCTCCGGGTTTTCCAGTACGTAGCTTTCGGTCACCTCAAGCTGCAGGCGGCGCGCAGGAAACTGACAGCGTCCCAGGGTTTGGATCACCCGCGTTTCAAATTCCGGGTCGCGGAACTGCGCCGGTGAGATATTGACGGAAAGGAGCAGATCTCCCATCGGCTGTAAATCGTAACAGGCTTGCGCTAGCGCAAACTGACCAAGCGCGTAGATCAATCCGCTACTTTCGGCGATGGGAATAAAAGCATCCGGCGCCAGCGGGCCTTCAGGGCGCCGCGACCAGCGCAGCAACGCCTCTACGCCTTCCATCACCAGCGTATCGGCGTTGACAATCGGCTGATACCAGACATCAAATTCGCCTTTTTCGAGACCTTCGCGGATGCCATTTTCGATGTGTAGCTGGTGCTGGCGCGTTTCGTTAAGGGTGTCATCATACCAGGCCGCTCTCCCCTTACCGCTCTTCTTCGCGTGGTACATAGCCATGTCTGCGCGACGAAACAATTCGGTACTGGAACAAACCGCCGGCACGCCGCTGGCAATACCGATACTGGCGCTGATATATATTTTGCGCGCGCTGAGTTCAATGGGCGATTTTAATAATTCCAGTACCGCCCAGGCAAACGCCGAAGCCTGATTAACCGCTTGTTCACCGCTGACGGTCATGGCGAATTCATCCCCGCCCATCCGCGCCAACATCGCCCCCGCCGGAACCCGATCCTGCAGTTCGCGGGCAATATGCGCTATCAGCGCGTCGCCAACGTCATGGCCGTAGTTATCATTGACGTCTTTGAAACCATCGAGATCGATAAATACCACGCTTTGCATTTCATTCTTGCCGCAGTCGCCCATCGTATTCAAACGTTCGATCAACGCCCGACGGTTCGGCAAACGGCTCAGCCAATCGGTCAACGCATTTTTTCGCGCCTGCTGTTCGCCGCGCGCCAGTTTGTATAGCCCCAGGCTACTGAGCAGAATGAATAGCAGAATTAAACTCGCCGCCAGAATGGCGATAAGCCTGATGCTGTTTGACGCGGCGCGCGCCGCCTCAGCACCAGGAAGACGCGGCTGCCAGCTCAGATATGCCAGCGTTTCGCCGCCTTCTGTACGTAATGGTACGCTGTATTCGCCGGCGAACTGCGTCGTATGCAGGCGATTAATCTGGAAAGTAGTCCCCAGGGTTTCCAGCATGGTCGGATTAATGTGTCGGGTAATGACCAGATAGCGACGGGTCTTGTCATAAACCGGCAAGCGGCCGATCGTCGGGCGAATCAAGCCGATACCGACAAACGCGATACCTGCGCGAGTACGGGTAATACCAGCAAAGGCATTTTCACCGCGTCTCAGCGCATCCGCGTGCTGCTCGATGAGGGTTCGCAACCCGCTGCCGAAAAAACCAATATCGGATTCGGTAAATGGCTCGCTGCGAAAAGCGCCCCACAGGATGCGGTAGTTTTCATCCAGGATAAAAGTGCCGTCGTAGAGATTATTAATCTTAAAACCCGATCCCCACGAATCATACAGCCAGTGTGAGTCAAGATGGGGCGTATAGGTTTGTTTAACCGCATCATCCCAAATCGAATTATCCAGTACCAATGACAGCACCCGATTGACCGATGTCTGTACAGCCCCTTCCACCGAGAGCATCGTACGGTGCTTATCAATTTCATTGGTTTTAATACTGACCAGGTGTTGTGATAAATAGAAGAGAGAAATAACGGAGACCACCAGCCCCAGGCCGGCGAGAAAGACCAGTACGGAAAGAATTTTGGCAGAAGGGATATTCCGCCAGCCTGGCAAAGGGATCATGCGCTGTCCTCATAGCGGCCTACAGAAAGATGCCGAATCTGCTTTTTAAGCGTAATACAGAGGACAGAATTTGCCGCCTGCCTACGCAGGCGGCATCATATCAAGCCAGTTTTATCAATACCATGCCGGCTACCAGCAGCACGACGCCTACCCAGCCTTTATGATTAAGGCGTTGTCCGAAGAGGATCCAGCCGGCGGCGATAGTCGCCGCGATCCCAAACCCGCCCCATAACGCATAAGCGACGGAAAGGTCGATACCTTTTACCGCCTGCGACAGGGCGCTGAAAGCGCCTAGCACCGCCGCCAGCGACAGAATACCGTAGGTCTTACGACGGAAACCGTCGGAAAACTTCAGAAATACGTTCGCGGTAATTTCCAGTACGATAGCCAGCGCCAGCCAGGCGCCGTGAATCCACTCAAACTGTTGCATGAGCTTTCTCCTCGCGCTGTTTCACCGCTTTCCTGGTGCCGGACTTAATCAGCACAATACCCGCGACCAGCGTTGCCAGCCCTGCCAGTTTTACGATAGACAGGCTTTCGTCAAACAGCAGCACGCTGAATACGGTAATTAATAAAATACCGATACCTTCCCATAGCGCATACGCCACACCGAGAGCAATTTTTTTAACGGCGAAGGCCAGGAAAATATATGAAAGCGCAATCATTGCCAGCATTAAAATATAGCCTGTATGACCGCCGCTGACGCTGGCCCATTTCATAGACAGCGTGCCGGTTATTTCAGCAACGATAGCTAAGGCTAATAAAATCCAATAAAACATAATCCCTTCTCCTGCTTGAGAATACAATCCATGACGGCTCACGAAGGTAAACCGAAAAAATTCTGACGTAGTTTTAGCCGTGCGCGGTGCGCCAGCTCAGGCAGAGAGAATGGGACTATAGCGCTGAGCGCCAGTGCTGTTCGCCAGCAAATCGGGAAAGGATGAAAGGTAATGCGTGATGAGTCGAAAAATAATGGCTGAACTGATTGTTCATAAAATTACAATTATCCGCGGTGTTGCTTCTCGTCATTGCGGAAAAAAATTGTCCTCGGTAGTTAAACACAAGTAAATTTGTACCATAGTGTTAATATTAACTCAAAGTCTTTGCAATTCTTTACGTCCAAGGTGCGATTTCGATTAGTATTTTCTCAAACTGATCTCCATCATAAACGCGAATAGCAAAGTCGCTATGATCAAGGACGTTTTCATCTCCAGCGTAAGGAACCCAATGGCCAAACCCATCATCACCCTTAATGGACTCAAGATCGTCATCATGCTGGGCATGTTGGTTATCATCCTTACCGGCATCCGCTTTGCCGCCGATATTATCGTCCCCTTTATCTTAGCGCTGTTTCTGGCGGTGGTCATTAACCCGCTGGTCCAGCTGATGGTGCGCTTCCGGGTGCCCCGGGTGCTGGCGATTTCTCTACTGGTGGGCGCCATCGTGCTGCTGGCGGTGGTACTGCTGGCGTCGCTTGGCACATCGCTTAACGAACTGGCGCGTACCCTGCCGCAATACCGCACGTCGCTGGCCGAACCGCTAAAAACGGTCACGCCATGGCTACAGCGCTTTGGATTTACCGTCTCCGCCATTGAGCTGAATAAGTATATCGACCCCAACGCGGTGATGACGCTGGTGACCAGTCTACTGACCCAGTTGTCGAATGCGATGTCGTCCATTTTCCTGTTGCTTCTCACCGTGGTATTCATGCTGTTGGAAGTGCCGCAGCTGCCCGCCAAGCTCCAGCAACTGATGTCGCGGCCGGTTGAGGGGATGGGCGCCATTCAGCGGGCGATTGATAGCGTGTCCCACTATCTGGTGCTGAAAACCGCGATAAGCCTGGTCACCGGGCTGGTGGTCTGGGGCATGCTGGCGCTGCTGGACGTCCGCTTCGCCTTTATGTGGGGGCTACTGGCCTTTGCGCTGAACTATATTCCCAATATCGGTTCGGTACTGGCGGCCATCCCGCCGATTCTGCAGGTGATGGTATTTGGCGGACTGTATGAGGCGCTGATCGTCACTGCCGGTTACCTTATTATCAACCTGGTGTTCGGCAATATTCTCGAACCGCGCATTATGGGCCGCGGGCTGGGACTCTCCACGCTGGTGGTATTCCTGTCGTTAATATTCTGGGGCTGGCTGCTGGGCCCGGTCGGCATGCTGCTGTCGGTGCCGTTGACCATCATTGTGAAAATCGCCCTTGAGCAAACCAACGGCGGGCAGAGTATTGCTTTCTTACTTAGTGACTTAAGTAAAGAATAACCGGCAATCGGGCTGGCTTATCCGCCAGCCTTCTCCTCTTTTCATCTTTTCCGCTTAGACCGTTACTCCTTTCTTATTATTGATCCCCATCACAAATGGGCACATCCAATCATTACTCTAAAGCTAACGATTAGCTGGCGTGCTTAATTGATGCGCAGCGCCGCGCCGCGCACACTAACTTCCACCAGGACAAACGAAACGATTTGTCGAATCAGGAGGTTAACAATGAATGCTGAACAAACGACGGGACGGGTCTGGAACCGTCGCCGGACGGAAAAACAGCGGCGGCTGGCCGAAGCGAAGATTGCCGGCAAAGTCATCCCCACTGACCAACTGGTCAGCGTACTGGAAAATCTGCTCGCCCCGGGCGATCGGGTGGTACTGGAAGGCAACAACCAGAAACAGGCTGATTTCCTCTCCCGCATGCTCGCCGAGGTTAATCCGCAAAAAATCCACGACCTGCATATGATTATGCCAAGCGTCGGGCGCAGCGAGCATCTGGACCTGTTTGAAAAAGGCATTGCCCGTAAACTGGATTTCTCTTTCTCCGGCACGCAGAGCCTGCGAATTTCGCAGCTGCTGGAAGATGGTCTGCTCGAAATCGGCGCCATCCACACCTATATCGAACTCTACTCCCGCCTGTATGTCGATCTGTCACCAAACGTCGCGCTGATCGCCGGCTATAAAGCGGACCGTAAAGGCAACCTGTACACCGGGCCAAGTACCGAAGATACCCCGGCGCTGGTCGAAGCCGCCGCCTTCCATGACGGCATTGTGATAGCCCAGGTCAACGAACTGGTGGACGACGAATGCGATCTGCCGCGCGTCGATATTCCCGGCTCGTGGATTGATTACGTGGTGGTCGCCGATAAACCGTTCTTCATTGAACCGCTGTTCACCCGCGACCCGCGTCTGATTAAGCAAGAACACATTCTGATGGCGATGATGGCGATTAAAGGCATCTACGCGGAACATCAGGTGCAGTCGCTTAACCACGGTATCGGCTTTAATACCGCCGCCATTGAGCTGTTACTGCCCACCTACGGCGAACAGCTCGGACTGAAAGGCAAAATCTGTAAACACTGGACGCTGAATCCGCATCCTACCTTAATCCCGGCCATCGAAAGCGGCTGGGTGGAAAGCGTGCACTGCTTCGGCGGCGAACTGGGGATGGAAGAGTATATCCGCGCCCGCCCGGATATCTTCTTTACCGGCCCGGATGGCTCAATGCGTTCCAACCGCGCCTTCTGCCAGCTGGCAGGTCAGTACGCGGTAGATATGTTTATCGGTTCGACCCTGCAGGTTGATGGTCTGGCTAACTCCTCAACCGTCACCCGCGGTCGTCTTTCCGGTTTCGGCGGCGCGCCGAACATGGGTCACGACCCGCACGGTCGTCGCCACGCCACCCCGGCCTGGCTCAATATGATCACTGAACCAGACCCGATGCAGCGCGGTAAAAAACTGGTGGTGCAGATGGTCGAAACCTTCCAGGCCGGCGTGAAACCGACCTTCGTTGAAACGCTCGATGCGGTCGACGTCGCCAAAACCTCCGGCATGCCGCTGGCGCCGGTGATGATTTATGGCGATGACGTAACCCACGTGCTGACCGAAGAGGGTATCGCCTACCTGTACCGGGCGGATAGCCTTGAAGAGCGCCGGGCGATGGTCGCCGCGGTGGCTGGTATCACCGATATTGGCCTCGGCGTGGACGCCAAACGCGTCGCCGCGCTGCGCCAGAGCGGCAAAGTCGTCTACCCGGAAGATATCGGCATTCGCCGCAGCGATGCCACCCGCTCGCTACTGGCCGCCGGCAGCGTCGCCGACCTGGTGGAATGGTCCGACGGACTGTACAACCCACCGGCAAAATTCCGGAGCTGGTAATGAAAAATCTCTCCCCCCTACACGCAGAAAGCCGCGTCAGCTGGCTGGCGCATACCGCCAGCGCGTGTCTGATTGACGAAGCCCGACTGAGTCCGAAACCGGGACTGGTCGATAGTCGCGGCAGCGGCGCGCATCAGGATCTTAATCTGGAACTGATGGAACGCTCCGCCCGCAGCCTGCAGCCGACCTTTCACGCGCTGGCGCAGCAAAGCTGGCAGCGTCCGGTGGATATCGCCCTGCGCGAAACCGTCGGCCGCCTCGGTCGCGAAGGCGAAGCGCAGATGATGCTGGCCACCGGCGGGGTCAATACCCACCGCGGCGCCATCTGGGCGCTGGGCCTGCTGGTCAGCGCGGTGGCGATGTTGGGTGGAGAGGGTCAATCACAGGCGATCGCCGCCGCCGCCGCCGCCCTCGCCCGCCTGCCTGACGGCTTCGCGCCGAAAAGCTTTAGTAAGGGGCTGCGCGCCAGCCGCCGTTGGCAGGTGCCGGGCGCACGCGAGGAAGCGCAGCGCGGATTTCCGCATGTTATCACTCTGGCGCTGCCGCAACTGCAACAAAGCCGGGCGCGAGGCGCCAGCGAGCCGCAGGCGCGTCTCGACGCGCTGATGGCCATCATGACCTCGCTGAGCGATACCTGCGTGCTGTCGCGTGCCGGCATGAACGGCCTGCACGCCATGCAGCAAGGCGCCCGCGAGGTTCTGGCGGCTGGCGGTTGCGCCAGCGCCGCCGGTCGCGCCGCGCTGGCGCGCCTTGACGCGCAGATGCTGGCGCAAAACGCCTCGCCGGGTGGCGCGGCCGATCTCCTTGCCGCCACCCTGTTTCTCGACCGGGTTTCCGGCTAACGCATTCAGAGGATGTTATGGAACAGATTACATTGTCATTTCCTGCCAACCGCGCCCTCAGCGGCAAAGCATTGGCAGGGGTCGTAGGTTCTGGCGATATGGAAGTGCTTTATACCGCCGCACAGGGCGCCACGCTCAACGTACAGATCACCACCTCAGTGGATAACAGCCAGGCGCGCTGGCAGGCGCTGTTCGACAGGTTGAACCTGATCAACGGCCTGCCCGCCGGGCAGTTGATTATCCACGACTTCGGCGCCACGCCGGGCGTCGCCCGTATTCGTATTGAACAAGTATTTGAGGAGGCCGCTCATGCGTAACGATCGCAGCTTTATCGAACTGCGCGCTCGCGAACGCGCCCACGCCCTGCTGGACGATGGCAGCTACCGCGAACTGCTGGACCCGTTTGAAGGCATTATGTCGCCGTGGCTTGGCGCACAAGGCATCGTCCCGCAGTCCGACGACGGTATGGTGGTCGCCAAAGGCACTATCAACGGCCAACCTGCGGTGGTGATTGCCATCGAAGGCACCTTCCAGGGCGGCAGTATGGGCGAAGTCTCCGGCGCCAAAATGGCCGCCGCGCTGGAGCTGGCGGCGGAAGATAACCGCAACGGTATCCCGACGCAGGCGGTACTGTGCCTCGAAACCGGCGGCGTACGTCTGCAGGAGGCCAACCTCGGTCTGGCCGCCATCGCCGATATTCATGCCGCGATTGTCGACCTGCGCCGCTACACCCCGGTGGTCGGCATTATTACCGGTACCGTCGGCTGTTTCGGCGGCATGTCTATCGCCGCGGCGCTGTGCAGCTACCTTATCGTTACCCGTGAAGCCCGTCTTGGCCTCAACGGCCCGCAGGTTATCGAGCAGGAGGCCGGTATTGAAGAGTATGACTCCCGCAACCGACCGTTTATCTGGAGTATGACCGGGGGTGAAATTCGCGCCGCCAGCGGGTTGGTCGACGCGCTGGTTAACGATGGCGTTAACGCCGTTAAAACCGCAATGAACGAGGCCATCGCCAAAGGCGTACCGGCAGAGCACCGCAGCGACAATTATGACGATTATCTGCGTCGCTTGAGCCAATTCGATACCCGCCAGCAGGCGGACACCGCGCAGATTAAACAGCTTTTTGCCCGGGAGGATAAATAATGAGTCAGTTCCCAAACCGCGCCGCGCTATGGCTGAACAAACTGGCGCCCAACGCGCCGCTGATGAGCGGGCTATGCCCTTCGGTACAGGTCGCAGATGGCCAGATTAATGGCGAAAACGTCCGCTTTATCGCCGTGGTGCCTGACGCCAACAACCATTACCCGCGCGCCGCCGGCGGCGAAGTCGGCCTGCTGGAAGGCTGGACGCTGGCGAAAGTGGTCAATGAAACTATCGCCGCCGACGCCGATCGGCCTGTCAAACGGCCGATCGTCGCGGTAATTGATGTCCCGAGCCAGGCCTATGGCCGCCGCGAAGAAGCCTTTGGCATCCACCAGGCGCTGGCCGGAGCGGCAGGCGCCTACGCCAAAGCCCGTCTTGCCGGCCACCCGGTGATTGGCCTGATCGTCGGAAAAGCGATGTCCGGGGCGTTTCTGGCCCACGGCTATCAGGCCAACCGCCTGATCGCCTTTAACGATAGCGGCGTGCTGGTCCACGCGATGGGTAAAGAATCGGCAGCGCGCATTACGCTGCGTACCGTAGAGGCGCTGGAGAAACTGGCGGCGACGATCCCGCCGATGGCCTATGACGTCAGCAACTACGCTACGCTCGGCCTGCTTTCCGCCCTGCTCGATATCAGCAATCCGGATGCGCCAGACGAAGGCGATCTGTCGCTGGTCAGCCGTACCCTGCGCGACGCCATCGCTGACGCGCGCACCGATACCTCACTGAAGTGTCGCCTGGGCGCGGAAAACCGCCGCAGCTCACAGCTGGTTCGCGATCGCATGCGCGCCAGCTGGTAAGACGTTCGTACGTAAGTAGTAGAAGAAAACCTGCCGGAAGCAGTCTCCCGGAGCGCGGAATAAACGCTCCGGGAAGGGACGGCTTTTAGAAAAAATAACAATCGCGCCAGTACTCTATTTTATTTACAGGTGATTTATGACTTATGTGATTATTCATGCTCTCGCGCCCATTTTCGTTATCATGCTGCTGGGTTTCTGGGCCGGAAAGGCCGGGATGGTAGATAACAAAAACGTCTCGCTGCTTAATATTTTTGTAATGGATTTTGCCTTACCCGCCACGCTATTTAGCGCGACGGTACAAACGCCGTGGGCAGGTATCGTCGCCCAGTCGCCGCTAGTGCTGGTGCTGACCGGCGCGATGTGGATCACCTATGCGGCGATCTACTTCCTCGCCACCAGCGTGTTCAAACGCACGCCGCAGGATGCCGCGGTGCTGACCCTCACCGTCGCCCTGCCAAACTATGCCGCGCTGGGTCTGCCGATCCTCGGCAGCGTGCTGGGTGAAGGCGCGTCAACCTCGCTGTCGGTGGCGGTCTCTATCGCCTGCGGCTCGGTACTGATGACCCCGTTCTGCCTGCTGATTCTGGAACGTGAAAAAGCCCGCGCCGCGGGTGAAAACAGCGGTTCTACGCTGGCGATGCTGCCGGTGCTGATGTGGCGTTCGGTGAAAAAACCGATCGTTTGGGGCCCGCTGCTTGGGGTGGTACTTTCCGCTATCGGCATTAAAATGCCGGACCTGCTGCTGGCGTCGATCAAACCGCTGGGACTGGCCGCCACCGCCGCCGCGCTGTTCCTCACCGGGGTGATCCTGTCGGCACGTAAACTGCAGCTCAATGCGCTGATCGCTACATCAACCATCGTGAAACTGCTGGTGCAGCCGTTTATTGCCTGGGGCCTGGTGATGTTACTTGGTCTGCACGGCTCTATCGCCATTACCGCGATCCTGATGATTGCGCTGGCCGCCGGCTTCTTCGGCGTGGTCTTCGGCAACCGCTTCGGCGTGCAGTCTCCGGATGCTGAAGCCGTGCTGCTGTTGAGCTCGGTTCTGTGTATCCTGTCGCTACCGCTGTTTATCTCTTTGACTTCAGGACTGTAAACCATGTCATCAACGCCGCGTCCCCACGATTTAGTTTGGTTAAACCACGCCAGCGCCCTGGAAGACATTGCCGAGCCGTGGGTGGTTCAGCAGTGGCGAGCCGCGCTGCCGGTGGTGGTGAGACGCGACGTTGACGGCCAGGCCCGCATCCCGGTTGGGGTGCGGGGCATGAAGCGCGAACAACGCGCCGCCGGCTGGGTTCAGCCGCACAATATCGTGCGCAGCGTCAGCCCGGAGATGCTTGTTGATCGTGAGGTCTTACTCCATTCGCCTTTTGTTTCGCAGCCGCCGATCCAGGCGGCTATCGCCCTTACCTTACACCGCTGGCCCTGGCGCTGGGGCATCACCGGTAGTACCGGCTACGCGCTGGCAACCGAAATCCCGGTGCTGCATGCGGCAAGCGATCTGGATCTGCTGATCCGCGCGCCGCAGCCGCTGGACCGCGAGGCATTGCTGGAATGGCAGGCCCGAGTTGCCCAACTACCGTGCCGCGCCGATACCCAGGTAGAAACGCCCTACGGCGCCTTCGCCCTTAATGAGTGGCTGCGCGATGGCCGCGCGCTACTGAAAACATCCCGCGGCGCACGCTTAACCGCGACGCCGTGGCACAGGGAGGAATGATGAAGATTATATTTACTTTTCCCGGTCAGGGCGGCCAGCGCCCCGCAATGCTGGCGGCAATCCCCGATCGCGAGGCTATCCTCTCCCAGGCGCGCACCGTGCTGGGGGATGAAGTCGATACTCTCGATAGCGCCGACGCGCTAAAGCATACCCGTGCAGTACAACTCTGTCTGCTGATCGCCGGAGTAGCCTGGGCGCGCGAACTACAACGCCAGGGCGTGGATCCGCAGATGGTCAGCGGGCTCTCTATCGGCGCGTTTCCGGCAGCGGTGATTGCCGGCGCGCTCGATTTCGCCAGCGCGCTGCGCCTGGTGGCGCTACGCGGTGATTTAATGGAGCAGGCTTATCCCGAAGGTTACGGGCTGACGGCGATTATGGGGCTGACCCGCCCACGGGTTGAGGCGCTGATGGACGGCCATGAGGTTTATCTCGCCAACCTGAATGCCGAAACGCAGATAGTGATCGCCGGGCGCGATGAAGCCATGGCCGAGGTAGCGCAGCTGGCGCTGCAGGCTGGCGCCAGTAAAGCCCAACGGTTGGCGGTCAGCGTGCCGTCGCACTGCGCGCTGTTGGCTAAACCTGCCGCCGCCCTGGCAAAAGCCTTTACCGACGTCACCTTAACGCGCCCTCAGCGCGCCTATTTAAGCGGCTCGACGGCGCGCGTGCTGTGGGATCCGCAGCGGATCGCCGACGATCTGGCGATGAACATGGCGCGCACCGTACATTGGCAGGAGGCGATGATCGCCGCCGATGAACGCGACGCGAGGCTGGCAATCGAGATGCCGCCCGGCGGCGTGCTCACCTGCCTGACCCGCCAGGCGGGCTGGCGCGGCGAGACCATTTCGCTGGAGCGCAGCGGCGTGGACGTCGCCCGCCATCTGGCGCAGCGGCTTAGCGATTAATACTGCGGGCGTACATGCGCCCTTCCGCCGCCAGCGCCAGCAGGTCGGCATCACGCTCGCGATGGTGTGAATAGACGATAGAGATCAGCTGGCGCATCTGATAGGGTTCCGCCAGCTTTAACAGCTGCACATCGTTTTCATAGACTTTCTTCATCCGCCCCGGCAGCAGCGCGAAGCCCACGCCCGCCTGCACCAGGCTTATCATCGAAAAGATATCATTCACCCTGGTCACAATTTCCGGCTCAAAACCGGCTACCTGAAAGGCCTCCTGAAACCCGGCATAAGTCGCAAATCCTTCCGCCAGCGAGACAAACTTGCGATCGGCGTAATCGCGTAGATCGGCGAGCTGCGAGGTATCCAGCTGTTCCGTCGCCGGCGCGGCGAGAAAGATATCGTCTTCAAACAGCGGCACTACGTCGAAAGCCGAATTATTGTATTCGCCTTCATTGGTCGCGATTAAGATAGCGTCAAGGGCATCGTCTTCCAGCATATCCAGCAGCATCTGATTGGAGCCCATCGTTAGATCCAGTTCAAGCTCCGGGCGGCGTAATTTCATCCCCATAATGATGCGCGGAACGGTTTCCAGCGTCAGCGAATAGAGGGTACCGATGCGCAATCGCCCCTGACCGACGCCGGCGACTTTACGCGTTGCCTCAAGCCCGCGGCTCATCAGACTCATCACATCCTGGCAGTATTCCAGCAGCGTCCACGCCGCCTGCAGCGGCAGCAGGTTGCGCCCTTTGTGAACAAACAGCGGGCAGCCGACTCCCTCTTCGAGCGTATGCAGCGCGCGGTGAACGCTAACGCTGCTGAGCTTCATGGCTTCGGCGGTTCTGGCGATATTGCCCTTCGCCATAAACATCATAAAGACCGATAGCTTGCGGAAGGTGATCTCCTGGTTAATATCGTCTCTCATAGCCCTTCCACACTCCTGGTTTAATTTTCTTTTTCAATTCAAACCAGTATATCTTTTATGAGGCCAAAGTTGCAGGCAGCGCGCGGCCTCAGCCGGTAAATAACGCAAAAAAGGGAAGACCATGGTCTTCCCTTTTGTTCACTGCCCGGATGCGTCGTTACAGCGCCATATCGTGCTGCGGCGAGGCTTCGCGCGGCGTCTCTGCCGGTTTGGCGGTCGCGGTCGGCGCGGACTCTGGCATCTGAATGACCGGAGGCTTGGTCAGTTGCAGCGCCGCGGCGGTGTCATCCCAAACCTGCTGGGTCAACGCCACGTTGCCGTTTAACTTCTCGCCGTAGCTCGGCACGATGGCGCGAATGCGGCTCTGCCATTCCGGCGAGTTAAACTGCTGCGGGAACATCTGCTTGAGAACGTTCAGGGTGATCGGCGCGGCGGTGGAAGCACCCGGCGATGCGCCGAGCAGCGCAGAAATCGTTTTCTGCTGATCGACCACCACTTCGGTACCGAGCTTCAGCACACCGCCCTTCTCTGCGTCTTTTTTGATGATCTGCACGCGCTGACCGGCCTGAATCAGTTTCCAGTCTTCTTTGCGCGCGTTCGGGTAGTACTCTTTTAGCGCCGCAAAGCGGTCATCATCGTTGAGCATAACCTGGCTAATCAGGTACTTCACCAGATCGAAGTTGTCGAGGCCAACGTGGGTCATCGGCAGTACGTTGCTGGTGGTGGTGGTGCTCAGCAGATCGAAGAACGAACCGTTTTTCAGGAACTTGGTCGAGAAGGTGGCGAATGGCCCGAACAGCACCACGCGCTTACCATCGAGGTAACGAGCATCCAGGTGCGGTACCGACATCGGCGGCGCGCCAACTGAAGCCTGACCATAAACTTTCTGCTGGTGCAGTTTAGTCAGCTCCGGGTTCTCGGTCATCAGGAACGAGCCGCCTACCGGGAAGCCCGCATAGTTGTCCGCTTCCGGAATACCGGTTTTCTGCAGCAGCTTCAACGCGCCGCCGCCGGCGCCGATGAAGACATATTTGGCGTCGATAGCCTGCTCTTCACCGCTCTTCACGTTCTTAATCGTCACATGCCAGGAGTTGTCGGCATTGCGTTTGAAATCGGTGACTTCAGAAGAGGTCTGCAGCGAGAAGTTGCTGCTCTTTTTCAGGCTGCCGATCAGCTGACGGGTAATTTCGCCGTAGTTCACGTCAGTACCGACCGGCGTCCAGGTCGCGGCCACTTTTTGCTGTGGATCGCGTCCTTCCATCACCAACGGCGCCCACTGTTTAATTTGCGCGTGATCGGTGGAGAATTTCATTCCCTGGAATAAGGTGGTCTGCTGCAGTGCGTTATAACGCTTTTGCAGATAATCAACATTATCGCCCCACACGAAACTCATATGCGGCGTGGAATTAATAAACGAGTGCGGGTCGTGCAAAATACCGCGTTTAACCTGCGCCGACCAGAACTGGCGCGAAATCATAAACTGTTCGTTGATATCCAGCGCCTTGCTAACATCAATAGAACCGTCTGCACGCTGCGGCGTGTAGTTCAGTTCCATATTTGCCGAGTGACCGGTACCGGCGTTATTCCAGCCGTTGGAGGACTCCAGCGCGACGCCGTCGAGTTTCTCCACCATCACCTGTTTCCACTCCGGCTGCAGCTCCTGCAGCCAGGTGCCCAGCGAGGCGCTCATGATGCCGCCGCCGATCAGCAGAAAGTCAGTTTTTTTCGAGGTATCGCCATTTGCGTAGGTCGCCGTACTGACGAACATCGCTAATGCGGTCATAGATATAATCGTTTTTTTAATTGCAGGCATAATAGAAATATCGCGTAGCAAAAGTGTAATAAGAGCCGCCATATTAACGCACTTTTACTTTATTTTAAAATATCATTTACACTTCGATATTTTAATGCAAACGGTTTTTTAACTTAAAAAAGCAGTTTATTTATTTCACTGGCATTCATTGTGAAAATAGCGGCGGAAAATCAGGATGATTCAGGCGATAAGAAATCTGGCGCCGGTTTATTTAGTTATTTAACAAACCGGCGCGGCGAGGAGTTTAATTGACGTTACTTGGCGTTTTCTCTTGCGCTTCACGTAAGGCGATACGCAAATGGTTGTTGTTTTCGCTGAGTAGATCCCGCGCCTGCCAGGCATCGAGCCCCGTCATCAGCATCAGAATCGCCGTCCGACAATGCTGATTGCAACTGGCCAGCGCGACTTTGGCTTGCGCGCGCGTACACTCTGCGGCGGCCATCACCATGGCGATTTGCCGCTCCTCCCAGCGCGGGCTGGTTGCCTGTAGGTCTACGCGCAGGTTGCCGAACACCCTGCCGCTGCGTACCGCCAGGCCAGTGGTTAACAGGGTGAGGATCTGCCGCTGCGCCAGTTGCGCTTTCGGGTTGCCATAACCCGCCACCGCTTCCGGGCCGGTCTGCGGCGCAATCATAATATCCGCCAGCTGCGCGGCTTCGCTATCAGGCTGCTGCGTCAGGATAGCAATCGGTGTGCCCAGCGACCAGGCGTGACGCATAGCCCCCCACACCCACGGCGTTTTGCCGCTGACGGTGAGCGCCAGCAGCATATCGTTGGCGCTCAGGGACAATAGCTGCATATCCCGTAAGCCCGCGTCATAATCGTTAGCCGCCCGCTCGGCGGCCTGCAGCGCGCTCCCTTCACCACCGGCGATCATCGCCACCAGTGAGTGATTGGCTTCAGGGGAATAGTCATTAACCGTTTGCAACGCCGCCTGCCCGGATGCCCCGGCGCCAACGATCACCAGCCGTCCTCCCCGGCTCAGAGTCGCCGCGGCGTTATCCACCAGCCGGGTAATCTGCGGCAGGCAGGCATCGATAGCAACGGCTATCTGTTTGTTATCCTGCTGCAGCAGGGTCAGCATATCGAGGGTGGCGAGCGTATCGATATGGCGCGTTTGCGGGTGGCGTCGTTCCAGCATTGATGCGGTTGGCTTACTGCTCATAAAACCTCCATTTAAAACCGAACTCACTGCGGCTACATCAACAGCGGTGAAATATCCATTCATTCATCACGGCTATTTGATTGATGCAGCCAGTGTAAAGCCTTCATCCACGGCTTTACCGCCACGGGGGTCACAGTTTGTTCACTCGACACCTAATCGCGGCGCGACTGCGCGTTATCCGAGCATGAGGTCTACGCATGTCAGGCAGCGGATATCCAGAAAGCGGTTTTACTGTTATTACACGGCTTTATGAAAGCCGCCCTATCGGCGATAATGATCGTTCAACGAATCGATCGGGGTTGTCATGAAGGAAGCCGAGCTACAGCCGCCCGCCCGCAAGCGCGCCCGCAACCTGAAATTAAGTACCGCCGTCACGCTAATGATTGGCAGCGTTATCGGCGCGGTGCTTCTGCTGGTCTACGCGCTATGGTTTATGCAGATCAGCAACGCCACCCGCGACGGCTTAAAAGAGACGGCGCTGGCGGTGGCGCGCACCATGGCCGATATGCCGCAGGTAAAGCGTGGTCTCGGCGAGCCGCCGCAGAGTAATATCATTCAGCCGCTGGCGCAGGCCATTACCCGGCGTAACGATCTGCTTTACGCGATTGTGACCGACATGCGCGGCATTCGCTATTCGCATCCTGATAGCGCCATCATCGGTAAACCGTTTATCGGCGAGGATATCCGCCCGACCCTCGCCGGGCGGGAAAACGTGGCGATTAACCACGGCGTACTGGCGCCGGCGCTGCGCGTGTTTACCCCGGTATTCAATGAACAGCATCAGCAGATAGGCGTGGTAGTGGTAGGTATTTCGCTGAGTAAAGTCGACGAACAGATCGCCAATAGCCGCTGGGACGTTCTGCTGACCATTCTGTTCAGCGCGCTGGTCTGCGCTATCGGCACCTGGAGCTTGGTGCGCGGCTTAAAACGTATTCTGCTCGGGCTGGAGCCGCAGGATATCTCCACCCAATTCCAGCAGCGACAAGCGATGCTGCACTCGCTGAAAGAAGGCGTGATCGCCGTGGATAGCAGCGGCCAGGTCACGCTGATTAACCCGGCCGCCCGCGGCATGTTACTCAGCGGGCCGGATAAAAGCATCGATCGCACCCCGCTGCTGGCGGACTTGCAGGAAGTTTTGCGCAGCGGTGAACCCATTTATGACCGCGCGCTCGGCTGTAATGGCTTGTTGCTGATCAGCAATACCGTCCCGGTGCGCAGCCAGAACGCCATCGTCGGCGCCATCAGCACCTTCCGCGATAAGACCGAGATGAGTCAACTGGTGCAGCGTCTGGACGGCATGATGAGCTACGTTGATGCCCTGCGCACCACTTCGCACGAGTTTATGAACAAGCTGCACGTGATCCTCGGCCTGCTGAATATGAAAAGCTATGACAAGCTGGAAGAATATGTGCTGCAGACCGCCCATGCCTATCAGGCCGACATCGGCGAAATTCAGCACCGGATAAAATCGCCGGTGGTCGCCGGCTTCCTGATTGGTAAAATCCAGCGCGCCAAAGAGCGAGGCTTCTCTTTGAACCTCGCCGAAGAGAGCCTGGTGCCGGATTGTCCCAATGAAAAACAGGTCACCGTGCTGGTGACGGTGTTGGGCAATCTGATTGAAAATGCGCTGGACGCGATGAGCGGCCAGACGGAAGGCGAAGTGAGCCTGCTATTGCACTATCAGGATGGCTGGTTAAGCGGCGAAGTGAGCGACGACGGCCCGGGGATCCCGGCGGCTAATATCGACGCCATCTTTAATAAGGGCTTCTCCACCAAAGGCGAGAATCGCGGCGTCGGCCTGTTTCTCGCCAACCAGCAGCTCCACGAACTCGGCGGCACGTTGTCAGTCGAGTCCGAGCCTGGCGTATTTACTCAATTTTTTGTTCACCTGCCCTGGGATAGTAAAAGGAAAAAAGCGTGATAAATGTATTAATTGTTGACGACGATGCGATGGTTGCCGAGCTGAACCGCCTGTACGTGGCGCGCATCCCCGGTTTCAGCTGCTGCGGCACCGCGTCGACGCTCGGCAAAGCCCAGGAGATGATTAACGACCCGCAGATGGCGATCGATTTGGTGCTACTGGACGTTTACATGCAGCAAGATAGCGGCCTCGATCTGCTGCCGACCATTCGCGCCAGCGGCCGCGCCATCGACGTGATTATGATAACCTCCGCCGCCGATGCCGCCACCGTTCAAACCGCTATGCACTATGGCGTGGTGGATTATCTGATTAAGCCATTCCAGTTCCCGCGCTTTGAAGAGGCGCTGACCGCATGGCGTGAAAAACGTAAACTGATGACCGGCCAGCCCTATTACGAGCAGGCGGATGTCGATCGTCTACTGCACGGCGGCACGCCGGAAGCGGTTGACGTGCGTAAGCTGCCGAAAGGCTTAACGGCGCAGACCTTACGCACGCTGTGCCAGTGGATTGATAGCCACCCTGATGTGGAGTTCTCTACCGATGAACTGGCGGCGGCGGTAAATATCTCGCGCGTCTCCTGCCGCAAGTATCTGATCTGGCTCGCGCAGATCAATATTCTCTATACCACCATCCATTACGGCGCGACCGGCCGACCGGTGTACCGCTATCGGCTGGTCGCCGAGCAGTACGGCCTGCTCAAGCAGTACAGTCAGTAATCTGATAGCCGCTGTCGAGCAGTTGAAAGCGGATGCGCTGCGGTGACGACAGAATCACGCCGCGGTTTTTGGTGACAAAAATCGCTTCAATGTCGTCCCGCTGGCGCAGCGCCGCGCAACCCTTCTCCACGCCAAGGCCATACAGCAGCGTGGTCCAGATATCGCCGTCCAGTGAATCCGCGGAAATGACCGTGACGCTGTCGAGTTCGTTATCCAGCGGATAGCCGCTGCGCGGATCGAGGATATGGTGCCAGCGTTTGCCATCCTGCTCGAAATAGCGTTCATAGGTGCCTGAAGTGACAACCGACTGCCCGGCAACGGCAATCGAGCCGATAAGTTCCTGCTCAGCGGCAAAGGGTTTTTTCAGCCCAATCGACCATTCCCCTAACGTATGTACATTGCCGCCGAGGTTAATCAGCGCCTGTTCAATCCCCTGCTGGCCCAGGTAATCGCGTACCCGGTCGGCGATATATCCTTTGGCGATTGCGCCAAGGTCAATTTCCATTCCGGCCTGCGCCAGCCACACGCTCTGCTTTTCGTCATCAAGAATGACATCCTGCGGGCGGGTTAACGGCAGCCGCGCCGCAATATCCGCCGCCGACGGCACGCTATGACCCTGAAAGCCAATGCGCCACAGTTTAACCAGCGGGCCGATAGCCAGATTAAAGGCGCTGTCGCGCACCATACTGGCGGCTTTAGCGCACTTAATCAGCTGATACACCGGACGGCTAACGGTAACGGGATGATGTCCGGCGGCATGGTTGATATCCATCACTTGCGACTGTGCGCGGTTAACGGTGAGCAGATCTTCGTAGCGTTTAATTAACTGAAATACGCGGGAGGCCAGCGCCTCATCGTGGGAATAGAGTTTGAGCAGGATGGGCGAGCCCATCAACACGGCGGAGTAGCTATAGACGCGGTTATCGGACATCGGGCTCTCCTTAGAAGGGATAAGCCGGGCGGCTAAGCCAGCCCGGCATCAGCAATTACCTATTATCCTCTGGCACGTTTCGCCGCCTGATGGCCCGCGAGGGTACCGAAGATGATGATATCCGCGACCGCGTTACCGCCGATGCGGTTACCGCCATGGATACCGCCAACCACTTCACCCGCGGCGTAGGCGCCGCGAATTGGCTGCTGCGCCACATTCAGCACTTCGCCATCGGTATTAATGGTCACGCCGCCCATAGTGTGGTGCACCCCTGGGGCAATACGAATGGCGTGGAACGGGCCTTCGTTAATCGGCGCGCGCAGCGCGGTTGTGCGGCCAAACGCTTCATCGTGCTGTTTTTCCACCGCGCCGTTGTAGCATTCCAGGGTAGCGAGGAACGCATGGTAATCCATCCCCAGCTTCTCCGCCAGTTCACGCGGCGAGCTGGCGCTGGTGACGAAGCCTTTGGCGATATACTCGTCGGCGGCTTTGTTTTTCGCTCGCACATGCTCGTCGAAGACGATGTAAGCATAGTGTTCCGGCAGCGCGATAATCGCCGCAGACACTTTATCGCGGGTCTCCATCTCGTTGAAGAAGCGGTTCCCCTGCTGGTTAACGAGAATAGCGCCGCCGCCGCGAATCGATTCGGAAATCAGATACGAGGTCTGCTGCTCGACGGTCGGGTGAATTTGAATTTCGCCCATGTCCACGGTGCCGGCGCCAATGCGTTCCAGCAGCGCGATACCGCTACCGGTCGCCCCTTTATGGTTGGTGGTCACGAAGCCTTCGAGGTCAGGACGATATTTCACCACCATCGCGCTGTTGGCGCTGAAGCCGCCGGTCGCCACGATGATGCTTTTGGTCTGCACGTCGATGATCTCTTGTTCATCGTTGATAAGACGCACGCCGCTCACCTCACCGTGGCGCATCAGGATCTCCTCTACCGAGGTATCTAGCAGTACATCGATACCGCGTTTGGTGATATTACGCACCAGACCGCTAATCAGGTAGCCGCCAACCGCCGATCCGTCGCGCGGACGGTGGGTACGGTCGATACTCATCCCGCCGGTGGTGGTAATATCATTAAGCATAATCCCACGGTCCGCCAGCCATTCAATGGCTTGCGGCGCGTTTTCAACGAAACGGCGCAACAGCTGCGGGTTATTTTTGTTGTGGCCGCCCTTCAGGGTTTCCTGATAGAACAACTCTTTACTGTCCTGAATACCTTTGACGCGCTGGAAGCGGGTTTCCGCGGCGTTCATCCCGGCGGAAGCTTTGATGGTGTTGCCGCCAATAGTCGGCATTTTTTCGACGATCAGCACGCTGGCGCCTTCGTCGTGGGCCTGAATCGCCGCGGCCAAACCGGCGCCGCCGCTCCCCACCACCACAACGTCATAGCTTTTCGGCGCGACATCGTTGCCGCCCTCTTCCGCGGCCAGCGCTTTGCTGGATTTCAGCATCGCTTTGGACACCGCTTTTTTCACCGCTTCGCTCTGGCTGGTCGCGCCGGAGATAGCATCGACGTGCGGCGTGTTGGCGGTCAGAATACGTTCGCGGATCTCTTCGAAGCTGGTGGTAAATTCAACGCTCTGCACAGGGCTTGCGGCCAGCTCGATATCCGCAATGCGATCGTTTTCGAGGCTGACGTTAATGACCAGCTCGTTGGCATCGTCCTGAACGGTTTCGACAAACATCCCCGGTTTAAATTTCGCGTCGCCCATGCTCATGTCGCGGATCATCGCTTCGACCAGCGAGAAACGCCACAGCGGTTCCGGAATATGCAGCGCCTCGCGCTGGGTGCTGTCGATAAAGAGTTCCAGCTCTTCGCCGGCGGCGATACGTGAAGCCCAGTCCGGATAGGCGATGCAGGCGCGGCCGACGGCCATCAGATCATAACCGTGATCGAGGCCCTGTTCGGCGTCGGCTGCGTTAACCACCCCGCCGACGCCCATCACCGGCACCTGCGCCAGCGTTTCAGAACGCATGGCGCAGTACTTTTCAATCAGCGG
Organism: Klebsiella sp. K-3; assembly: GCF_051207495.1. NCBI lineage: Bacteria > Pseudomonadati > Pseudomonadota > Gammaproteobacteria > Enterobacterales > Enterobacteriaceae > Klebsiella > Klebsiella sp. K-3. The sequence goes on from NZ_JBPNXF010000002.1 coordinate 317,860, forward strand.
CGTCGGATCGCTGGTATCTACGATAGACGGGCGCAGCGTCGCGCCAACCGAGAAGTGCAGGTAATCAACGCCGCGGGCGGCCAGTTTCTCCAGCAGATACATGGTGTCATCGAAGCGGATCCCCGGGACTTCCATCTCTTCCGGCGAGAAGCGATAGCCGATAATAAAGGCATCGTCAGCGTACTGACGGGCCATTTTATGCGTGATGTCCAGTACCGCCAGCGGGAATCTGGCGCGGTTGTCACGGCTGCCGCCCCACTGGTCGTCACGCTGGTTGGAGTTCGGCGAATAGAACTGTTGAATAAGATAGGTGTTGGCGCCGTGGATTTCGACGCCGTCGAAACCGGCGAGAATGGCGCGGCGAACGCCGTCGCCAAATTTGGCAATCATGCCTTCGACTTCTTCACCACTGAGGGCGCGCGGCATGGCGGCGCCGTCGCGCGGCGCGGCAATAGCGCTCGGCGCCACCGGCTGGCGACCGCCAATCAACTGTGGGTCAACCATGCGGCCGCCGTGGTAAATCTGCAGAATCGCTTTTGAGCCTTCCGCTTTAATCGCTTCGGCGATTTTCGCCAACCCGGCGATTTTTTCATCGTTATCAATGCCGATAGCGCCCGGGAAGGCCAGACCATAATCATCAATAAAGCAGCATTCAACGATGATAGTTCCGATGCTGCCAGCGCGGGCGCGATAGTATTCAACGAGCTCGCTGGTGACGGTACCATCGAAATAACCGGTGCAGGTGGTCATTGGCGCCATTAGCAAACGGTTTTTCAGTTCAGTCCCATTCGGTAAAGTAAATGGCTGCAGAATTCGTTCGTTACTGGTCATATTAATACTCCAGATTTTAAATATTGAAATTCAGAATTGGGTGACGGAAATTTTATTGATTGTTTATTTTCATTCCTGATGTCATGCCAATAATATAGCGGGTTTTTTAGTTACTAAATTAATTACGTTAGTTAAAAAACTATTTAATACCTGCAATAACAGCAATACCTCCATTGTATTATTAAATTTATATATCGCATTTACATAATACAAATGAATGATAACATTTTGGTCACTTTTGTTAACGCTAGAAAAACGCGCAAAACAAAAATAAAACACATTATTTCAATAACTTAAATAATAAATCTGTTTAGCCATTTATTATTATTTAAGCGTTCCATTAACAATTAACGTTTCTTACGGATAATAACCACATCATCATATGTGGTTATTGCCAAACGAAAAAAAAGATCCAGATCACCTGTTTTTTTTGATCTCGATCAATTGCAATGCAACGTGAAAGCGCAATATATAAATACCCAATGAATTTAATTTAACGCCGCGAGAAACGCGTTAAATAACCGTTTAAGCAATAAGCAATCTCGACCATTAATAATTAAAGAAACTTTCGCAACTAAAAAAATCGAGCATTGTAAGCGAAGACGGAACCGTATTTTCAACTACTAGCAGATACTCATTATGAAAGAGAAAAAGACAACCATACCGCCTGCCGGTGCCGCGTCTAACGCGGCGTATAAACGTCTGATCATGATGGCGTTGCCCATTATCGTCGCCGTACTGCTGCTGTTCGTCCCGGTGCCTGACGGCTTACCGCCTTTCGCCTGGCACTATTTTGCTATCTTCGTCGGCGTCATCGTCGGCCTTATCTTCGAACCGCTGCCGGGCGCCGTTATCGGTATCACCGGGGTGGTGGTGATTGCTTTATGTAGCCAGTGGCTGCTGTTCAGCCCGGAACAGATGGCGGCGCCAAGCTTTAAGCTGGCCGGCGCGTCATTTAAATGGGCGGTGAGCGGCTTTGGCAACTCTACCGTGTGGCTTATCTTCGGCGCGTTCATGTTCGCCGCCGGCTATGACAAAACCCAGTTCGGCCGCCGTCTGGCGCTGATTCTGGTAAAATATCTTGGCCGCCGCAGCCTGACGCTGGGCTACGCCATTACCTTCGCTGACCTGCTGCTGGCGCCGTTTACCCCGTCCAACACCGCACGTAGCGGCGGGACCATCTACCCGATTATCGCTAACCTGCCGCCGCTGTACGGTTCTAAACCTAACGATCCGAGCGCACGCCGTATTGGCTCTTATCTGATGTGGGTAGCCATTACTGCCGCCTGTATCACCAGTTCCATGTTCCTGTCGGCGCTGGCGCCGAACCTGCTGGCGCTGGCGCTGGTAAAAAGCATCGTCGGTATCAACATCTCCTGGGGTACCTGGTTTATCGCCTTCCTGCCGCTTGGTATCCTGTTGATTCTGGCCATGCCGCTGCTGGCGTACTGGTTCTATCCGCCAGAAGTTAAAATCAATAACGAAGTACCGCTGTGGGCCGCTCGTGAATTAGAGAAACTGGGCAAACTGTCGCGCAATGAAATCCTGCTGCTGGTGTTTGTTTGCTTCGCGCTGATGATGTGGATCTTCGCCGCCGACTGGATTGAACCGGCGCTGGCTGCTCTGCTGGTTATCGTGCTGATGCTGTGGACCGGCGTGCTGTCCTGGAGCGATATCACCAATAACAAAGCGGCATGGAATACCTTTGTCTGGTTCGCCACGCTGGTCGCGCTGGCTGACGGTCTTTCCTCCACAGGCTTCATCGCCTGGCTGGGTAAAGAAGGCGGCGCGCTGATGAGCGGTATTTCTCCGGGCGTTGCGACCATCGTCCTGCTGCTGGCGTTCTATCTGCTGCACTACCTGTTCGCCAGTACCACCGCGCACACTACCGCGCTGCTGCCGGCCATGCTGACCATCGCTTCGACTATCCCGGGAATGAATATGGAAGTCTTCGTCCTGCTGATGGTGACCTCGCTGGGCGTGATGGGCATCATCACTCCGTACGGTACCGGCCCGAGCCCGATTTACTACGGCAGCGGCTATCTGCCGACCAAAGATTACTGGCGCCTCGGCACCATCTTCGGCGCCATCTTCCTGGCCGCCCTGCTGCTGATTGGCTATCCGTGGATGTCCATGATGTTCTGATTCATAACCGCCGGGTCTTCCCCCGGCGGTTTTTATCTTTATGGAGTATGTGAATATGTCGACGAAACCCTTTGTTTATCAAGACCCGTTCCCGATGGCGCATGACGATACCGAATACTATTTGCTCAGCAAAGAGCACGTCTCCGTCGCCGAATTCGATGGTCAGGAAGTATTGAAAGTTGAACCACAGGCGTTAACCCTGCTGGCGCAGCAGGCCTTCCACGATGCCGCTTTCATGCTGCGCGTCTCACATCAGCAGCAGGTCGCGGCCATCCTGCTCGACCCGCAGGCCAGCGAAAACGACAAATACGTCGCGCTGCAATTCCTGCGTAATTCCGAAATCGCCGCCAAAGGCGTGCTGCCAACCTGCCAGGATACCGGCACCGCCATCATCATGGGTAAAAAAGGCCAGCGCGTATGGACCGGCGGCGGCGATGAAGCCGCGCTGGCGCAGGGCGTCTATAACACCTATACGGAAGACAACCTGCGTTACTCGCAGAATGCGCCGCTGGATATGTATAAAGAGGTCAACACCGGCACCAACCTGCCGGCGCAGATCGATCTCTACAGCGTCGATGGCGACGAATATAAATTCCTGTGTATGGCGAAAGGCGGCGGTTCCGCCAACAAAACCTATCTGTACCAGGAAACCAAAGCGTTAATCACCCCGGCGAAGCTGAAAAACTACCTCGTCGAGAAGATGCGTACCCTCGGTACCGCGGCCTGCCCGCCCTACCACATCGCCTTTGTGATTGGCGGCACCTCGGCGGAAGCGACGCTGAAGACCGTTAAGCTGGCTTCCGCCCGCTACTATGACGACCTGCCGACCGCGGGCAACGAGCACGGTCAGGCCTTCCGCGATGTGCAACTGGAGCAAGAGCTGCTGCAAGAAGCGCAAAACCTCGGTCTCGGCGCGCAGTTCGGCGGGAAATATTTCGCCCACGATATCCGCGTCATCCGTCTGCCGCGCCACGGCGCTTCGTGCCCGATCGGCATGGGCGTCTCCTGCTCCGCCGACCGCAATATCAAAGCTAAAATCAACCGCGACGGCATCTGGATTGAAAAACTGGAAAGCAACCCGGGGAAATACATTCCTGAACACCTGCGCCAGCAGGGCGAAGGCAATGTGGTTAGTATCAATCTGAACCAGCCGATGAGCGAGATCCTCACGCAGCTGTCGGCGCACCCGGTCTCCACGCGTCTGAGCCTTAACGGCACCATTATCGTGGCCCGCGACATTGCCCACGCTAAGCTGAAGGAACTTATCGATAACGGCGAAGCGCTGCCGCAGTACGTGAAAGATCACCCGATCTACTATGCCGGCCCGGCCAAAACGCCGGCCGGTTACGCCTCCGGCTCTCTCGGCCCGACCACCGCAGGACGAATGGATTCCTACGTCGATCTGCTGCAATCGCACGGCGCCAGCATGGTGATGCTGGCCAAAGGTAACCGCAGCCAGCAGGTGACTGACGCCTGCCATAAACACGGCGGTTTCTACCTCGGCAGCATTGGCGGCCCGGCGGCAGTACTCGCCCAGCAGAGCATTAAGAGCCTCGAGTGCGTGGCTTATCCGGAGCTGGGAATGGAAGCTATCTGGAAAATCGAGGTGGAAGATTTCCCGGCCTTTATCCTCGTTGATGATAAAGGTAACGACTTCTTCCAGCAGATCCAAAATCAGCAGTGCGCCGGTTGTAAACAACACGGCTAATTCCCTCCACGCCCGGCGGCTCATCGTCGGGCGTATTCTCCCCCTTTATTCTTGAATTCACCTGACGCTGAACTATGCTCAATCCAGCAGCCGTTCAGAGTTTGACCAGCTGAAAAATAACAATAATTCCCCCTTTTCCGGTGTCGCATATGAACAGGATCCAGGCGTTATTAACGGCGTGTTTTCTGCTATGGCTGGCCTTTCCGCTTTCGGCGGCAGAACCGCGTCAGCAGCCCACCGCTCGCGAGCAGGCGCGAACCGTCGCGATTTTCCATCAACCGATCGTCATGCTGCAGGCCACCTTCGGCCAGACTACGCCGGAAGAGCGGGTTCTGCGCATCCGCAATACGCTACGCGCCTTTACCGAGGCCGATATCAGCCAGCCGCTGCAGGTGGTGCCAGTCACCCGCTACAACCAGCCGGGGCGGCTGTTTCTGATGAATGGCAAACCTATTATGTTGCTAAGCCAGGCCGACCTCGATGAAGGCGACGATCTTACCCTCGATCAGGCGGCGCAGCGCGTTCTTGCCCGTATGGAAGCGCAGCGGACGTCGCTACGCGAACAGTACAATACCCGCTATCTGCTGCTGGCGGCGCTAAAATCCGCCGCCGGCGCGTTGCTCCTCGCCCTGGCTGGTTATCTCGCGTTCCGTTCGTGGCGTCGAGTACGGCGCTTTTTCCATCTGCGGATCCTCGAAAAGCGCAGCCTGATCCCGCATAACTGGCGGCGTTTTCTCGGCAACATTGAAAGCCGGTTATACGCGCTGCTGGTCATACTGCTTGGGGTACTGGCGGGTTATGACTGGCTGAGTTGGGTATTCAGCCTGTTTCCGTGGACCCGGGTATGGGGAGAGTCGCTCGGTGAGTGGTCGGTAGGGGTGATTCGCGATATTTCGCTGTCTATCGTGTCGGCGCTGCCGGGACTGATGATCGTACTGCTTATCTTTCTGATTACGTGGTTTATCATCCGCCTGCTGAAGGTGGTGTTGGATCAGGTCGCCGCCGGACGTCTGCAGATCCCCGGTCTGCATCCGGAAACCGTCGGCGCCACGCGAAAGCTTATCGCCGTGGTTATCTGGCTCTTTGCGCTCTCCGCCGCCTATCCTTTCTTGCCTGGGGCAAACTCTCTGGCCTTCAAGGGAATTAGCGTGTTCTTCGGCCTGATGTTGACGCTGGGCTCAGCGGGGGTGATGAATCACGCCATGAGCGGCCTGGTGCTGATTTATACCCGCGCGCTGCATAAAGGCGACTGGATCCGCATCGCCGATAACGAAGGCCAGGTCAGCGAGATCGGCATGCTGGCGACCAAAATCCTGACCCGCGAGAACTATATTGTCACCCTGCCGAACGCGGTGGTGGTCAGCGGTAAAATCACCAATCTCAGCGCCAATGACCCGCAACAGGGAATCAACCTCACCACCGGCGTGACCATTGGTTACGACACGCCGTGGCGGCAGGTACAGGCGATGCTGGAACTGGCGGCCCACCGCGCCCAGGGAGTGGATCATCAGGTGGCGCCGGTGGTTCGCAAACTGGGATTGCTCGACTGGTATACGTCGTATGAACTGCAGGTGCGGCTGTTACCGGAAACGACGCTGCCGGAGGGGCGCAACGCGCTGCACAGCAGCATTATCGATGTGTTTAACGAATTTGGCGTGCAGATTATGTCGCCCAATTTTGTCATGCAACCGAAAGGCGCGGTGGTGGTCGCCAAAGAGGATTGGTATACCGCCCCGGCCGTCGCGCCGCAGGAGCGCGACAGGTAACATCATCCCACGCCGACGCAGCTTCATCAGGCAATGCCGGATGGCGCTGCGCTTATCCGGCCTACGATCCGTGCAGCCTGCCTTTAATTTATTCCCCATGCTGGCTGCAACTGCCGGTGTTGGTGGCCTCAAAATCGCTGAGACGTTCCCGGAAGGCCGGGGCAGCCCGCATGGATGCGGGCTGAGGGCCGTGTTTTGCAAGGACGCTGCCTCGGCCCGACCCGAAGCCTGCCGGGATAAGTCGAAGGTACCACGAAGTGGCGATTTTGGCGGCCAGAGCCCGGGGGTACAGGGGGCGGCGGCGACTGGCCGCCCCCTGTGCGCTCCCTGCGCCACGGAAAACATATTGCAGAAGAATTAACCGGGAGCGCAAGATGCTCTGGAGCGAAACGGGATAAACGCTTTTCTCAAGCTAAAAAGTTGCCAACGATAACAGTATCAACAACCGCATCGACAACAAATCAGCGCCGCGAAGCGGTTCCCCGCTACGCCTGCGCGGCGTCGATTTCGGCAAACACCTGCTGCGCCAGATGCAACGTGGCGTTCGCCGCCGGTAAACCGCAGTACAGCGCCGAATGCATAATCAACTCTTTCAGCTCATCACGGGTCACGCCATTATTAAAGGCGGCGCGCAGATGCATCTTAAGTTCCGCCTCGCGGTTCAGCGCAATCAGCATGGCGATGGTGATCATGCTGCGGGTATGGTGATCGAGACCCGGACGGGTCCAGGTTTCTCCCCAGGCGTAACGGGTGATGAAATCCTGAAACTCCTCGTTCAGCGGCGTCAGATTCTGCAGAGTACGGTCAACGTGAGCATCGCCTAATACCTTGCGGCGAACCTCCATTCCCTGCTGATAACGTTGTTTATCTTCCATTTTGCTCTCCCAGCAAAAAGCCGTTCAGCGCGGCGTTAAAGGCGGCTGGCGCTTCGATATTCGACAGATGCGACGCGCGCACCACCACCACCTGGGAATCGGCAATCTGCTGATGCAGGAAGTTAGCGTCGGCGACAGTCGTGACAGGGTCACTTTCCCCGGCAATAACCAGCACCGGAATCGAAATTTGCCCGACTTCTCCCCGCAGGTCTGCCGCCGCCAGGGCTTCGCAGCAGGCGGCGTAGCCTTCAGCGTCGCTATGGGTCAGTTGGTGACATAACGCCTCGACCACATCCGGCGCGCGCTGGCGGAAATTATCAGTAAACCAACGGTCCGCCGCCCCTGCGGCAACCACATCCATCCCTTCCTGACGCACCGCGCGGGCGCGGGAAAGCCAGCCCGACTGATCGCCGATCCGCGCCGCGGTATTAGCCACCGCCACCGCGTAAAAACGTTCCGGCGCAAAGCGCGCCAGCCATAATCCCGTCAGCCCGCCCATCGAAATACCGCAAAACAGCGCCTTACCGATATTAAGGTGATCGAGCAGCGCAAGCACGTCTTCGCCCAGTTGCGCCAGGGTCACCTTGCCGTTTTTCGTCGTTTTACCATGGCCATGGGTGTCATAACGCAGTACGCGAAAATTCGCCGTCAGGGCCTCCATTTGCGGTTGCCACATGGCGCGCGTGGTGCCAAGCGAGTTCGACAGCACGATAACCGGCGCGCCTTCCGGCCCGTCGAGTTGATAATCAAGATTCATGATGTTGCTCCTGATAACGCGCCAGTACCTGGCGCACAAAGCGTTCGGCGCTACCGGTGGCCGTTGCCGGATCCAGTAGCGCGTTTAAACGTTCGCGGGAGAGATACTGACTGACCTGCGGGTCAGTCGCCAGCAGATCGACAAGTAAACCGTGACTGTCCAGAGCCTGGCGGCACAGCGCTTCTACACGATGATGCGCCTCGGCTTTGCCGATAAACTCCGCCAGCGCCAGGGTCACCGCTTCCGCCATAATCAGCCCGTGGGTAATATCAAGGTCGGCACGCATCTTATGCACGAAAACCTGCATCTCGCGCACCAGCATGTCGGTTTGCGCCAGCGCCCCGCCCACCAGCATGATCAGTTCCGGTAGCGTTTCCCATTCGGCCTGCCAGCCGCCGAGCGCGCGCTCATGCTGTTGGATTTGACCGGCGTAAAGGGTGGCGACCAGCCCCGGCGTGCGCTGCGCCGCGGTTAAAATCGCCGCGCAGGAGACCGGGTTACGTTTGTGCGGCATGGTCGAGGAGCCCCCGCGCCCTTCCGCCAGCGGTTCGCCGACTTCAGCGACCTCGGTTTGCATCAGCAGCGAAAAATCATTGGCGAATTTTCCCAAGGTACCGCAAACGCCAGCGAACCAGGCGCCGACCTCGAGGAAACGGTCACGCTGGCTATGCCATGGCGTATCCGGCAATTGTAGGTCAAGGGTTTGCGCCAATGCCTGCGCCACCTGCGGCGCCTGCTGTTTCAATGAATCAAGCGTGCCCGCCGCGCCGCCAAACTGCAGCGCCAGCACCCGTGGGCGCATCTCAATCAACCGCTGCTGCCAGCGCAACAGCGCATCCAGCGTCCCCGCCAGTTTAAGGCCAAAGGTGACCGGTAGCGCATGTTGCATCCAGGTGCGTCCCGGCATCACCGTATGTTGATAGCGCTGGGCCTGTTCGGCAAGCGCGTCAATCAGGCTTTGTAGCAGGCTATCCGTCGCCGCTAGCGCGCCGCGCAGTTGCAGAACAAAGCCGGTATCGATAGCGTCCTGGCTAGTGGCGCCCCAATGGACATAGCGCGCGGCGTCCGGATCCTGTGCTTTCACCCGCGCGGTCAGCTGTTTAACCAGCGGAATAGCCAGATTGCCGGCGCTGGCCGCAGCCTGTCCAAGCGCGTCGAAATCAATAAGCGCATGCCGGCAGGCGTTGACTATCGGCAAGACTGCCGTCTGCGGCACCAGCCCGCAGTCGGCCTGCGCCTGCGCCAGCGCGGCTTCGAAATCCAGCATGCCCTGTACCCGCTGCGCATCGCTAAACCAGTCGGTTAGCGGACTGCAGCGCAACATGGGGGTCAACAAACTCATCGCGACTCCTTAAACGCGTTCAATAATCAGCGCAATCCCCTGGCCCACGCCGATACACATGGTGCACAGCGCATAGCGGCCGCCGGTACGCTTCAACTGATAAGCGGCGGTCATCGCCAGACGCCCGCCGGAAGCCCCCAGGGGATGGCCCAACGCGATGGCCCCGCCGTTGGGGTTAACGTGGGCGGCATCATCCGGCAGACCTAAATCACGGGTAACCGCCAGCGCCTGCGCGGCAAAAGCCTCATTCAGTTCGATGACGTCCATCTGCGCCAGCGTCAGCCCTGTTTGCGCCAGCACCTTACGCACCGCCGGCGCCGGGCCGAAGCCCATAATTCGCGGCGCCACCCCCGCCGTCGCCACGCCGACAACTCGCGCCAGCGGCTGTAAATCATTCGCCGACATCGCCTGTTCACTGGCCAACAGCAGCGCGCAGGCGCCGTCATTGACGCCGGAGGCGTTACCGGCGGTAACGCTGCCGTCGGCGCGAACCACGCCGCGCAGTTTAGCCAGGGCTTCCAGCGAGGTGCTGCGCGGGTGTTCATCGCGGCTGAAGCGCAGCGGCTCCCCTTTGCGTTGCGGTACCGACACGGCGATCAGTTCATCGGCGAAACGCCCCGCCTCCTGCGCCGCGGCGGTACGCTGCTGGCTACGAAGCGCAAAAGCGTCCTGGTCGGCGCGAGAAATGGCGAACTCATCGGCGACGTTTTCCGCGGTTTCGGGCATCGAGTGCACGCCGTACAGCGCTTTCATCTGTGGGTTAATAAAGCGCCAGCCAATGGTGGTATCTTCCATTTGCATCGAGCGGCTAAAGGCGCTCTCGGCTTTCCCCATCACAAACGGCGCGCGCGACATACTCTCCACCCCACCGGCGATCATCAGTTGAGTTTCGCCGCTTTTAATCGCCCGCGCCGCGACGCCGATCGCATCAAGGCTCGAGCCGCACAGGCGGTTAATCGTGCTGCCGGGAACGCTCTGCGGCAGCCCGGCCAGCAACAACGCCATACGCGCCACGTTACGGTTATCTTCTCCGGCCTGGTTGGCGCAGCCGTAGATAACATCGTCAATTAGCGCCGGATCGAGACCCGGATTACGCTCCAGCAGCGCTTTCAGCGGCAGCGCCGCCAGATCGTCAGCGCGCATGCTCGATAATGCGCCGCCAAAACGGCCAAACGGCGTACGTACCGCATCACAGATAAATGCCTGATTCATCATAGGTTCCTTACGCGCTTTCCGCCAGTTGTTCAAAAGTCAGCGCCACCGGTGTGATGCGCTGTAGCTCTTCAAATGAGAGACCGTTAAAGATTTCACGGACCACCGGGCCGCGGTCGGTAATATCGATGACCGCCAGATCGGTATAGATACGGCTGACGCAGCCGACGCCGGTTAGCGGGTAGCTGCACTGTTCGACCAGTTTGCATTCGCCATCGCGGGTCAGATGGTCCATCATCACAAACACCTGGCGGGCGCCGATAGCCAAATCCATCGCCCCTCCGACCGCCGGGATCGAATCCGGCGCGCCGGTGCTCCAGTTAGCGAGATCGCCGCTGGCGGAAACCTGATAGGCGCCCAGCACGCAGATATCGAGATGCCCGCCGCGCATCATGGCGAAGGAGTCGCCATGGTGGAAAAAACAGCCTCCCTGCAGCAGAGTGACATACTCTTTACCCGCGTTGATCAGTTCCGGGTCCTCTTCGCCGGACTGCGGCTTCGGCCCCATTCCCAGTAGCCCGTTTTCACTGTGCAGGAACACCTCTTTATCGGCAGGTAGATAGTTGGCGATACGGGTTGGCAGGCCAATACCGAGGTTTACGTAAGCGCCTTCTGGAATATCGCGGGCGACGCGCTGGGCCATTTCGTCACGAGTCAGTTTTTGCATGTTCGGCTCCTCAGGCGCTTTGCGCGACGGACAGATTTTCCAGCGAGAATACGCGCTGGACGAAAATCCCCGGGGTGATGATGTTTTCCGGGTCGAGTTCGCCAAGGGCGACCAGCTGCGAGACTTCAACAATGGTAGTTTTGGCGGCGGTCGCCATAATCGGGCCGAAGTTGCGCGCCGCTTTGCGGTATACCAGGTTGCCCCAGCGGTCGCCCTGATGGGCTTTAATAAGAGCAAAATCGGCTTTAATCGGATACTCAAGCACATAGTGGCGGCCGTCGATTTCCCGGGTTTCTTTGCCTTCCGCCAGCGGCGTGCCGTAGCCGGTCGGGGTAAAGACCGCACCGAGACCCGCTCCAGCGGCCTGGATCCGCGCCGCCAGATTGCCCTGCGGCACCAGTTCCAGCTCAACCTTGCCGCGGCGATAGAGGTCATCGAAAATTTGTGAATCCACCTGACGCGGGAATGAGCAGATCATTTTGCGCACCCGTCCGGCTTTGAGCAGCGCCGCCAGCCCCACTTCGCCATTGCCCGCGTTGTTATTGATAATGGTTAGGTCGCGGGCGCCCTGTTCAATCAGAGCATCAATCAGGTACGTCGGCTGCCCGGCGGGGCCAAATCCGCCAATCATGATGGTCGCGCCGTCGTGGATCCCGGCAATGGCCTCACTCAGCGTCGACACGCTTTTATCAATCATCAGGTCGCTCCTTAACGTGCGGTAATCGCACTTATATGCGTTGTTCGCACAAAATGTGACCCGCTTAACGATGCTGGTCAAGGGCGATAATCGAAATATGGTGCGATAATCGAACATCGTATATCTTTAGCGAAAGAATGTGATCGATGGCAAATACGGAGAACAAAATGGACAAGCATCCAGATGATGTAGTGGCGGGCGACGGCGATCCGTTTAAGGGCGACCCGAACTTTATGGCGTCGCTGGCGCGCGGGCTGGAAGTCATTCAGGCTTTTACCCCGCAGCGCCCGGTGCTGTCGATTTCGCAGATCAGCCAGAAAACCGGCATTCCTCGCGCGGCGGTACGGCGCTGCCTGTATACCTTAAGCAAACTGGGATTCGTCTACGCCGAAGACGGTAAGAATTTCCAGCTGCGTCCACGGATACTTGCCCTTGGTCACGCCTGGCTGGCCTCAACGCCGCTGGCGCGCTCGGCGCAGCCGGTGCTCAAACATCTGAGCGAAATGCTCAATGAATCCTGCTCAATCGCCACCCTTGATGGCGACGATATCCTGTATATCGCCCGCGCCTCCAGTTCGCGAATTATGACCATCGATCTTGATATCGGCAGCCGCCTGCCGGCGTGGGCGACCTCCATGGGGCGCGTGCTGTTAAGCCATCAGCCGGAAGAACGGCTGAACGACATGCTGGGCCGGGTGACGATGATTCGCTACACCCCGCAGACGGTAGATTCGGTGAATAAGCTGCGCGCGGAGCTAAAACGCGTGCATCAGCAGGGATATGCGTTGAACGATCAGGAACTGGAAATGGGGCTGCGTTCGCTGGCGGTACCGCTATATAACCCGCAGGGACAGGTGGAAGCGGCGCTAAACGTCGGGGTTCACGCGGGCCAGATGTCGACCCGCGAAATGCTGGACCGGGTGCTGCCGGAACTACAAAAAGCCGCCCGCGAGCTAACGCTGTTGCTGCGCTAGCGGCTACGTTTGGCGTGCAGCTCCCAGTTCTCCTGTTTGGCCTGCTCTGATTTACGCAGCGCAACGTAGCAGGCGCCGCTGCCGCCGTGGTGCGGTAGCGCAGCGCAAAACGCCTGTACCTCAGGCAGCTCTGGCAGCCAGCGCGCCAGGTAGCTGCGAATAATATTGGCGTGGGCCTGGTCATCACGGCCTTTGCCGTGGATGATAAGTAAATTACGCAGCCCCTCTTTTTGCGCCTGTATCACGAAGGCGAACAGCATTTGCCGGCACTGTTCGACCGGCTGGCGCAGAAGCGACAGGCTTGCCTGCTGACTGTATTTTCCGCGCCGCAGCTTTTCCAGTACCCCGCTTTGTAGCCCTTCCCGTTTGAACTCCAGCGGTACGGCGAGCGGCACAATATCGAGGTAGCCGGTAGTCAGATAATTATCGAGCTGCAGGGTATCGATGCGCTGCGGCGCGCGCGCGGGGCGTTCACGATGCCAGTGCACATCATTATTACGTTTCAGAGGCTGGACATCCTCCATGGCGTCAAGAAACAGGGATTTGTCGTCAAGGTTCATGGTCACTCCTCCAGCGGCTATCGCCTGCTACTATAGCCGCCTCGCGCCTGCCCCTCAACGCGTTTAGCCGCCACTGCCGACAAATAGCCCCACGCAGGATATTTAAGGAAACAATTGACGGCTTTGACGACGAAACAGGGTGATTAACGAAGCCGTTAACGGCGTCTGTCGCGTGTCGCGCCGCTGGATCAGGTAGTAGGTTGCCCTGGGCAACGTTTCACGTATGGGGATCATCACCAGTTTATCCGCCATCATCGGATCGTTTCCGAGCTCTACCGGCAGAATGCTGAGGAAATCGCTCTTCACCACCAGACTGATGCACGAAGAGAAGGTTTCACACACGATATCGACCTTGGGCGCCAGCCCGGCCTGGTTAAACATCTCCTGCAGTTGTTTAAAGTAGCTACCGCGCGGCGTTGGCATCGTCCAGTGGTGTTCGAGCAATTCAGTCAGGGAAGTGGCGCGCGCCGCCGGATGTCCGGCGCGGGCGAATACCGCGAACGGTTTCTCAAACAGTTTTTCAAAGCTGAATTCATGATCGTACGGGCCGGGATAGTAGGTGTTGATAGTGAAATCAAGCTCACCCTGCCGCAGTTCATTAATCATCGCCAGGAGTTGCCCTTCCATGATCCGTACCTTCACCAGCGGATGCTGCTGATGAAAGCGGCAAATCACCGATGGCATCAGCGACCGGGCGACGCTGGCGCCGAGACCAATATTAATCTGCCCGGCCTGCTCGCCCTGACGCTGCAGCAGTTCATCCTGCGCCGCCCGAAGCTCTTCAAGGATCAGGCTCGCATGTTGATAAAAACTTTCGCCGTTTTCCGTCAGCGCCACCCCCTGGCTGCGGCGGACAAACAGTTGGGCGGAAAGCCCTTCTTCCAGCTCTTTAATCGCTTTGGTCAACGCGGGCTGCGAGATAGCAAGCGCCCGGCTGGCGCCGCGAATACTCCCCTCGCGGGCAACCTCAACGAAAGCGCGAATTTGATGAAATTTAATCTGAAATGACATGTTTTAGGTGATAACCATTGTTTATCAGACAGAAGAAAATGACATCTACTGTAATCGAACATGCTGTGGCAGGTTAAGGGTGAGATTGCCTGAAAGGCGTATGTGATAAGCAAAAGCTATCACTTCGTGAACGCCGTCACACTTTTTAATTATGACAGGAAGGGTTATGCCGCAACTTCATGAATTGGTAAGCCAACTGGCGCCGGAAATGACGCAATGGCGTCGTGATTTTCACCTGCACGCGGAGTCCGGCTGGCTGGAATTTCGCACCGCCAGCAAGGTTGCCGAGATCTTAGACGGCCTCGGTTATCAACTGGCGCTGGGGCGCGACGTTATCGATGCCGACAGCCGAATGGGGCTGCCCGACGCCACCACCCTGGCACAGGCATTCCAGCGAGCCCGCGAACAGGGAGCGCCGGAACGTTGGCTACCGGCTTTTGAAGGCGGATTCGCCGGCGTCGTCGCCACCCTGGACACCAGCCGCCCCGGCCCGACGCTGGCGTTTCGCGTCGATATGGACGCGCTCGATCTTAACGAACAACACGACGATTGCCATCGCCCGCATCGCGCGGGTTTCGCCTCCTGCAACGCCGGGATGATGCACGCCTGCGGCCATGACGGCCATACCGCCATTGGGCTGGGTTTAGCGCATGTGCTACAGCAGTATGCCGATCGGCTCAACGGGATCATCAAGCTGATTTTCCAGCCTGCCGAAGAAGGTACCCGCGGCGCGCGCGCGATGGTGGCGGCAGGCGTGCTCGATAACGTGGACTACTTTACCGCCATTCATATCGGCACCGGCGTCCCCAGCGGCACCGTGGTCTGCGGCGGTGACAACTTTATGGCGACCACCAAATTCGACGTGCAATTCGAGGGCGTCGCCGCTCACGCCGGCGGCAAACCGGAAGATGGGCGCAACGCGCTACTGGCCGCCGCGCAGGCCGCCCTCGCCCTGCACGCCATCGCGCCGCACAGCGCCGGCGCCTCACGGGTTAACGTCGGTGTTATGCAGGCCGGCACCGGGCGCAACGTGGTCCCTTCTTCCGCGCTGATAAAAGTGGAAACCCGCGGCGAGACGGAAGCTATCAACCAGTATGTGTTTGAGCGGGCGCAAAATGTGATTGCCGGCGCCGCAGCGATGTATGAAGCCCGCTATGAACTTCGGCTCATGGGCGCGGCGACCTCCAGCGCCCCCTCTCCGGCGTGGGAGCGATACCTGCGTGAGCAGGCAGCACAGGTGCCGGGGGTGGTAGAGGCGGTCGATCATATTGCCGCGCCGGCGGGATCCGAAGATGCCACTTTGATGATGGCGCGGGTACAGGAGCGCGGCGGGCTGGCTTCATACATGATTTTCGGTACTGAACTGAGCGCCGGACATCACAATGAGAAATTTGATTTCGACGAAGGGGTCATGATCATCGCGGTCGAGACGCTGGCGCGCATCGCGCTCAACTTTCCCTGGCAGCGAGGCGTGTGATGGAAAAGATCTATCAATTTGTTGATGACATCATTGAATCGCGACGCGACGATTTTTGCGCTATTGCCGATGATATCTGGGATCATCCGGAAACCCGATTCCAGGAATTCTGGTCCGCCGCGCGGTTGGCCGACGCGCTGGAAGCGGAAGGTTTTCAACTAAGCCGTCACGCTGGTGGAATCCCCAATGCGTTTACCGCCAGCTTTGGCGAGGGTAAACCGGTTATCGCCCTGCTCGGCGAGTTTGATGCGCTGGCAGGACTCAGCCAACAGGCGCACAGTGCTGAACCAACATCCGCGACGCCGGGGGAAAACGGCCACGGCTGTGGGCATAATCTCCTCGGCACCGCGGCGTTCGCCGCCGCCGTCGCTGCGAAACAGTGGCTGCAGCAGCATGGCGGCTCGGGCACCCTGCGCTTTTATGGCTGCCCGGGCGAAGAAGGCGGTTCGGGTAAAACCTTTATGGTGCGCGAGGGACTATTCGATGATATCGACGCCGCCCTCACCTGGCATCCGGAAGCCTGGGCCGGGATGTTCAGCACCAGCACGCTGGCCAATATTCAGGCGGCGTGGCGCTTTACCGGAACCGCCGCGCACGCGGCAAACTCGCCGCATCTGGGGCGTAGCGCGTTGGACGCCGTCACGCTGATGACCACCGGCAGTAACTTCCTCAATGAGCATATTATCGAGAAGGCGCGTGTGCACTACGCCATTACCGATACCGGCGGCGTGTCGCCCAACGTGGTGCAGGCGCAGGCTGAAGTGCTGTATTTAATTCGCGCTCCGGAAATGGCCGACGTGCAGCAAATCTTCGCCCGCATTGAGAAAATCGCCCAGGGCGCCGCGCTGATGACCGAAACCAGCGTCAGTTGCCGTTTTGAAAAAGCCTGTTCCAGCTATCTCCCCAATCGCACGCTGGAAGCGGCAATGTATCAGGCCGTATGTCATTACGGTACGCCGCAATGGAGTGACGAAGAGCGCGCTTTCGCGGCGGATATTCGCGCCACCCTCGGCGTGAACGATATAAATAACAGCCTGAAGAATATTGCCGGCACCAGCGGTGAAGAAGGAAAAGCGTTTGCCCGCCGCCATCACGACACGGTGTTGATTGATGAAGTCGCGCCGTGGGCGGCGACGGAAAACGTGCTGGCCGGCTCTACCGACGTCGGCGACGTGAGCTGGAAAGCGCCGGTGGCCCAGTGTTTTAGCCCCTGCTTCGCCATCGGTACGCCGCTGCATAGCTGGCAACTGGTGAGCCAGGGAAGAACGTCCATTGCCCATAAAGGGATGCTGCTGGCGGGTAAGATACTGGGAGCGACGGCGATTCGTTTGTTCAGCGACAGGCCGTTGCTCGAAGCAAGCCAGCAGGAACTGACTCAGGTACTGGCGGTTAGCCCATATCAGTGCCCGATCCCGCGTGACGTCGTACCATCAATTTTAAAATAAGAAAAACTAGCCTCTGGGATAGCGTACAGCGCATGGCAATCGCCAATAAAAACAACAGCTGACAACCCATGAGGCATGCCGCAACCAACACAACAACGACAACTGAGGAACGCCCATGAGTATGTCATCCATACCGTCGCATTCCCCCACCGGTAAGCTGTATGGCTGGGTTGAAAAAATAGGTAATAAGGTTCCGCATCCATTTTTGCTGTTTATCTATCTGATCGTCGCGCTGATGGCCGCCACCGCCATTTTGTCGGCGCTAAACGTCGGCGTACAGAACCCTACCGACGGTTCGCGAGTGGTGGTAAACAATCTGCTCAGCGTTGAAGGGCTGCACTGGTTTCTGCCAAACGTGATTAAAAACTTTAGCGGCTTCGCGCCGCTGGGGGCGATTCTGGCGCTGGTGCTCGGCGCTGGTTTTGCCGAACGGGTCGGCCTGCTGCCGTCGCTGATGGTCAAGATGTCATCGCACGTTAGCGCGCGTTACGCCAGTTACATGGTGTTATTTATCGCCTTCTTCAGCCACATCTCTTCCGATGCGGCGCTGGTCATTATGCCGCCGCTGGGGGCGTTAATGTTTCTCGCCGTGGGCCGCCATCCGGTAGCCGGTTTGCTGGCGGCAATCGCCGGCGTCGGCTGCGGGTTTACGGCAAATTTACTTATTGTCACCACCGACGTGTTGCTCTCTGGTATCAGTACCGAAGCGGCGAAAACGCTTGATACCTCGCTGCATGTTAGCGTTATCGACAACTGGTATTTCATGGCCACCTCAGTCATCGTTCTGACGCTGGTCGGCGGATTAATCACCGATAAACTGGTCGAACCACGGTTAGGAAAGTGGCAAGGCCAGAGTGATGAAACGCTGCAGACGCTGACGGCGGAACAGCGGTTCGGGCTGCGTATTGCCGGTATCGCGGCGCTGCTGTTTGTGGCGGTTATCGCGCTGATGGTGGTGCCGGAAAACGGCATCCTGCGCGATCCCATCAAACATACCGTGATGCCCTCGCCCTTTATTAAAGGGATTGTGCCGCTGATTATCTTTTTCTTTTTTGTCGTGTCTTTGGCTTACGGCATCGCTACCGGCAAAATTCGCCGTCAGGCTGACCTGCCGCAGTTAATGATCGAGCCGATGAAGGAGATGGCCGGATTTATCGTGATGGTCTTCCCACTGGCCCAGTTTGTCGCCATGTTTAACTGGAGCAATATGGGTAAATTCATGGCCGTTGGTCTAACCGATGTGCTGGAAAGCGCGGGAATGAATGGCGTGCCGGCGTTTGTCGGCCTGGCGCTGCTGTCGGCGTTTTTGTGTATGTTTATCGCCAGCGGTTCGGCTATCTGGTCGATTCTGGCGCCCATTTTTGTACCAATGTTCATGCTGCTGGGCTTTCACCCGGCGTTTGCGCAGATCCTGTTTCGTATCGCTGACTCTTCCGTGCTGCCGCTCGCGCCGGTATCGCCGTTTGTGCCGCTGTTTCTCGGCTTTTTACAGCGCTACCGGCCCGAAGCCAGACTGGGCACCTACTATTCGCTGGTATTACCCTACCCGCTCATTTTCTTAGCCGTCTGGCTACTGCTGCTGGTGGGCTGGTATCTGGTAGGGCTACCGATTGGCCCAGGTATTTATCCACGCTTACCCTAACGCAGCGACAGGCCAGGGAGGGCCTGCGGGCGTTAACGCGATGTGCTGCGATGCAGGAACGTTTTATACAGGCTTTCGATGACCACCGACAGCAAATTGATAGCTAACCCACTGATAATCAACACAACAACCCCTGTTAATATGTATTGCATATCGCCACCTTTCTGTTGGTTAAAAAAAACCAGCGCCAAAGCGCTGGAAAAATAATTGACTCAAGGAATGCCTGTATATTTATCTGCGGCGCCGGGTGCCTCCCGGTGGATTAGCCAGTTCACACTAATCCGCGTGCGTATGACAAACTGCATAGGAATTTGAACTGAACGCTTCTCCGCACAGGGAAATTCGCCGCCAGACAAAGGTAGCAAAATGCTCTTTCTGCCGCGCCTGGTAGTTAATGCAAAAATAAACATTACTTCACCCCTTCCTTTATTCCTGCAATTTGCGATCGGGCAATGGAATGACTGAATTTAAATGACTGCGATTCGTATTTATAAATTAATAGTACAGGTTTCATTATTTGCTGACCTTTCGGAGGTATAGTTTGCAGGCCGCACGTCATGATATGGTGTGCCCTTGGCGAAATAACCTCGTAGAAGGAAGACCGATGCTGACGCTGCTGCAAGATAAAATCGACACCCCGCTGGGGCCGTTGTGGGTCATTTGCGATGAACAATTTAACCTGCGCGCCGTGGAATGGGATCAGCACCGTGATCGTATGGAGCAACTGCTGGACATCCACTACCGTCACGAGGGTTATAATCGCGTTGATGCGCGCGATCCGGGCGGGCTGAGCGCGAAGCTGCGGCAATACTTCGACGGCGATCTTGCGATTATCGATACCCTGCCGACCGCAACCGGCGGTACGCCGTTTCAACGCCAGGTGTGGCAAGCGCTGCGTACGATTCCCTGCGGACAAGTCATGCACTACGGTCAGTTAGCCGAGGTTCTTGGCCGTCCAGGCGCAGCACGCGCGGTCGGTGCGGCAAATGGTTCCAATCCGGTCAGCATCGTGGTTCCCTGCCATCGCGTGATTGGCCGTAACGGCACCATGACCGGCTACGCCGGGGGCGTACAGCGAAAAGAGTGGTTATTGCGCCATGAGGGCTATTTGCTGCTTTGACAGATAATGCCTTTTTTGGAAATTACAGGTAACTTTACAATAATTAATCGCCTAATAATTTTCTTATTATCAAAGAGATATGGCGAGTGATATATTTACCCTTCTAATATTACGTCTTTCCGGGTTTCGAGACTTACTTGCTCCTCAAAAAGATGTTAAAATTGACCAATATCAATTAAAGCTTGAGCAGACATATGATCCCGGAAAAGCGAATTATACGACGCATTCAGTCTGGTGGTTGTGCAATCCATTGTCAGGATTGCAGCATTAGCCAGCTCTGCATCCCCTTTACTTTGAACGAACATGAGCTGGATCAGCTTGATAATATCATCGAGCGCAAGAAGCCTATTCAGAAAGGGCAAACCCTGTTCAAAGCGGGTGATGAGCTGAAGTCGCTGTACGCTATCCGTTCAGGGACCATCAAAAGCTACACCATCACCGAACAAGGCGATGAGCAGATTACTGGCTTCCATCTGGCGGGTGATTTGGTCGGTTTTGACGCCATTGGCACCGCCCTGCACCCAAGCTTTGCGCAGGCGCTGGAAACCTCAATGGTATGCGAAATTCCGTTCGAAACGCTGGATGATCTTTCCGGTAAAATGCCGAACCTGCGTCAGCAGATGATGCGCCTGATGAGCGGCGAGATCAAAGGCGATCAGGACATGATCCTGTTGCTTTCCAAAAAGAACGCAGAAGAACGGTTGGCGGCGTTTATCTACAACCTGTCCCGCCGTTTCGCGCAGCGCGGCTTCTCACCACGTGAGTTTCGCCTGACCATGACGCGTGGCGACATCGGCAACTATCTGGGCCTGACAGTAGAAACCATCAGCCGTCTGCTCGGTCGTTTCCAGAAAAGCGGTATGCTGGCGGTGAAAGGGAAATATATCACCATCGAAAACAGCGATCTGCTGGCGCAACTGGCAGGCCAGGCGCGCAACGTCGCCTGATTTATCTCCGCTAGACTTTCTTCTACCTTGTGCCGGATCGACATTTTTTTCTAATTTGTTGATCTGGCCAGGGTCATCCCCTGTTTCAATTCATCCATATAGGTTATCTTTTTAAATACTGACTGTAGCTACAGCTGTAAGGAGACCCTGTATGGCGAAGTATCAGAACATGCTGGTAGTAATCGACCCTAACCAGGACGACCAGCCTGCATTACGGCGCGCGGTGTATCTGCACCAACGGATTGGTGGACGCATCAAAGCCTTTTTGCCGATCTATGATTTTTCCTACGAAATGACCACCCTGCTGTCGCCCGACGAGCGGACGGCGATGCGCCAGGGCGTGATTAGCCAACGCAGCGCCTGGATCCGTGAACAGGCCAAGTTTTATATTGAATCCGGGGTGCCAATCGATATCAAAGTGGTATGGCACAACCGCCCCTTTGAAGCCATCATTCAGGAAATCATCAGCGATAAACACGACCTGCTGCTGAAAATGGCCCATCAGCACGACAAACTCGAAGCGGTCATCTTCACACCGACCGACTGGCACCTGCTGCGCAAATGTCCATGTCCGGTGTGGATGGTTAAAGATCAGCCCTGGCCGGAAGGCGGTAAAGCGCTGGTGGCGGTTAATCTGGCCAGTGAAGAGAACTATCACAACGCCCTCAATGAAAAACTGGTGCGGGAGACCATCGCCCTCGCCGATCAGGTTAATCATACCGAAGTACATCTGGTTGGCGCCTATCCGGTGACGCCTATCAACATCGCCATTGAATTACCTGATTTTGACCCGAGCATCTATAACGATGCGATTCGCGGCCAGCATCTACTGGCAATGAAAGCGCTGCGCCAGAAATTCAGCATTGATGAAAGCCGCACCCACGTAGAGAAAGGGCTGCCTGAAGAGGTTATCCCTGATTTAGCTGAACACCTGCAGGCCGGGATTGTGGTGCTGGGCACCGTTGGCCGCACCGGCATCTCTGCCGCGTTTCTCGGCAATACCGCGGAACAGGTTATCGACCACCTGCGCTGCGACCTGCTGGTACTGAAACCTGAAGCTTATCAAACTCCAGTTGAACTGGACGATGAAGACGACGACTAACAGCGTCTCATCAGGTTTGAAATATTATCTAACGTCCCCCGCCCGCCGGGGGATTTTTTTGCCGCGCCCGCAAAAAAGAAAAAGGGCCTTACGGCCCGGGATATCAACGCTAATTTAATAAACTTACAGAATGCGTTAGTGGATACCTAAACGCCAGGCCAGGTCGATCTCTTCTTTCAGCTCCATCGATGAAAGCGACATCAGATCGGCAAACTCGAGCTCGAGGAGTTTGAGCTTCTTCAGGTACTGCGCGGGAGTCATAACGGAAGTGTCGCGGCGCAGGTACTCGATGGCCATCTGCGTGGGGGTTAACTCGGTATCCATAATATCCTCAGTGTGGTGAAAAAACAGGCATAGTATAACACCCATCACCGTTCACTTTATGAGCAAAATCATGGTTTCACTGCCTATATAAAAAAGCCGTCTCAACAGAGACGGCTTAGAGCGTTGCGCTATTACAGCGCTTTCAGAATGGCATCCACGCTGGCTTTAGCGTCGCCAAACAGCATGTGGGTGTTCTCTTTGAAGAACAGCGGATTCTGCACGCCAGCATAGCCGGTGTTCATCGAACGTTTGAAGACCACCACGTTCTGCGCCTTCCACACTTCCAGCACCGGCATACCGGCGATCGGGCTCTTCGGATCGTCCTGCGCCGCTGGGTTGACGGTGTCGTTCGCGCCGATCACCAGTACGGTATCGGTATCGGCGAAATCATCGTTGATTTCGTCCATTTCCAGCACCACGTCATACGGAACCTTCGCTTCCGCCAGCAGCACGTTCATGTGCCCCGGCAGTCGCCCGGCGACCGGATGGATCCCGAAGCGCACCTTGATACCGCGCGCACGCAGCTTCTCAGTGATTTCCGCGACCGGATACTGCGCCTGCGCCACCGCCATACCGTAGCCCGGGGTGATGATCACGGAATGCGAGTTTTTCAGCATTTCCGCCGTTTCTTCAGCGCTGATTTCACGATGCTCACCGACTTCTTCATCGCCGCTGGAACTGCCGCCATCGGTGCCGAAACCGCCGGCGATAACGCTGATAAACGAACGGTTCATCGCCTTACACATAATGTAGGAGAGGATCGCACCGGAAGAACCCACCAGCGCGCCGGTCACGATCAGCAGGTCGTTGCTGAGCATAAAGCCCGCCGCCGCCGCCGCCCAACCGGAGTACGAGTTCAGCATCGATACCACGACCGGCATATCCGCGCCGCCGATAGACGCCACCAGGTGCCAGCCGAACGCGAGGGCGATAATGGTCATCACCAGCAGGCACAGTACCTGCGTTCCGGTGCTGTCGGTACGCACGAAGGCCACCAGCAGCAGGAAGGAGATAACCAGCGCCGCCAGGTTCAGCTTATGGCGATTCGGCAGCATCAGCGGTTTTGACGAAATTTTGCCGCGCAGCTTACCAAAGGCAACGATCGAGCCGGTGAAGGTCACGGCGCCGATAAAGATGCCGAGGAACACTTCGGTCAGGTGAATATTCGCCAGCACCTGATCGAGGCCCGGTCCGTGGTCGAGATAGCTGTTGAAGCCAACCAGCACCGCCGCCAGACCAACGAAGCTATGCAGTACCGCCACCAGCTCCGGCATCTCGGTCATTTCGACTTTCTTCGCCAGGCGGATACCAATCGCCCCGCCGATAACCATCGCCACGGTTATCCAGCCGACATTACCGCTGTCCGGCCCAAAGATGGTGGCAATCAGCGCAATCGCCATCCCAGCGATGCCGTACAGGTTGCCCTGCTTCGACGTTTCGTGCTTTGACAGCCCCGCAAGGCTAAAGATAAACAGAATAGCGGCAACAATGTATGCAGCTGTAACTAATCCTCCAGACATGTGCTACCCCTTAGTTTTTGCGGAACATTTTCAGCATGCGCTGAGTGACGGTGAAACCACCAAAAATATTAATGCTGGCGATCAGCACCGCGATAAAGCTCAAGAAGCTGACCCAGCCGCCGTGCCCTATCTGCAGCAATGCCCCAACGACAATAATCCCTGAAATGGCGTTGGTTACCGACATGAGCGGCGTGTGCAGCGCGTGCGACACGTTCCACACCACGTAGTAGCCGACTACGCAGGAGAGCGCGAAGACGGTAAAGTGACCAAGAAACTCTTTCGGCGCGACGTTCGCCAGCCAGCCAAAGAGGATAATCGCCAGCGCCATCAGCGCGTATTTACGCCACGGCGAACCTGGTTTGGCCTCCTCTTTTGGCGCTTCGACGGTTTTCGTCGCCGCCTGAGGCTGCGCGGATACCTGAATCGGCGGCGCCGGCCAGGTAATTTCGCCCTCGCGGACCACGGTAACGCCACGTACCACCACATCGTCGAAATCGATGGTGATATTCCCGTCTTTATCCTTGCACAGCAGCTTCAGCAGGTTTACCAGGTTAGTGCCGTAGAGCTGAGAAGATTGCGTCGGCAGACGACCCGGCAGGTCGGTATAACCGATAATTTTCACGCCATTAGCGGTGGTCACGACTTCGCCCGGCACGGTGTATTCACAGTTGCCGCCGTTTTGCGACGCCAGGTCGACGACTACGCTGCCCGACTTCATGGAGTCAACCATTTCGCGGGTAATCAGCTTCGGCGCCGGTTTACCCGGGATCAGCGCGGTGGTGACAATGATATCGACATCTTTAGCCTGTGCGGCGAACAGCGCCATTTCGGCTTTGATAAAGGCTTCAGACATGACTTTGGCATAACCGTCGCCGCTGCCCGCTTCTTCTTTAAAGTCCAGTTCAAGGAACTCGGCGCCCATACTCTGCACCTGTTCTTTCACTTCCGGACGGGTATCGAAGGCGCGGACGATGGCGCCGAGGCTGTTCGCCGCGCCAATCGCCGCAAGGCCAGCAACGCCTGCGCCGATTACCATCACCTTCGCCGGCGGTACTTTACCTGCCGCTGTGATCTGCCCGGTAAAGAAACGACCGAATTCGTGCGCCGCTTCGACAATCGCGCGATAACCAGCGATGTTGGCCATCGAACTCAGCGCATCTAACGACTGGGCGCGGGAAATACGCGGCACCGAGTCCATCGCCATCACGTTGATACCGCGAGCGGCCAGCTTTTCCATGAGATCCGGATTCTGCGCCGGCCAGATGAAACTCACCAGCGTAGTGCCCGGGTTGAGCTTCGCAATTTCCGCATCGCTCGGCGCATTAACCTTGAGGATGACGTCGGAGTGCCAGACGTTATCCGCGCTGACGATTTCCGCGCCCGCCTGTTCGAAGGCTTCATCGTCGAAGCTCGCCAGTTTCCCGGCTCCGCTCTCGACCGCCACGCTAAACCCGAGCTTAAGCAGCTGCTCGACCGTCTTCGGCGTCGCAGCGGCCCGGGTTTCCTGAGCTAAGCTCTCTTTTGGTATCCCAATTCGCATAGTTTTCCCTTCCATCGGTTTTTGATGATGGTTTATTTTTTTCACAAATGCGCCAGCGGCGGCGCAAAAACGCCGCACAGGTATTCATCTGGAAAATGAAACAGTAACAAACTTTTTATAACCTACTGAAAATACCGATTGTGATCTACATCGTTAAAACAGAATTTTTGATTTTATTGAGAAAAATTAGTCCTGACTGCGTCAGGCAGCAATATTTGCCTTAATTTTATGCCAGAACCTGATAATTCGCTTACCTTTGGGATTAATTCGCCATTTATTACCGCCAGTATCATTGCATTAACATTACGTTAACTTATAAAAGTGATATTGATTATCGATTTTGCTGTTCAAGGGGCTGTTTTTTCAACATATCAGTATTTGTTATATTTTTGTAACGAACGATTCGGGCGGGAAGTGAAAAATGACGCAGACAGTTACGTTGTTTAAATGCAATAATCACCTGTTTTCAGTCAACAACAATACCAGTACATGGTTTGCGCAAGGCAAAGGATTATTTTTATGAAGCTTAAGAACACACTCCTGGCGTCTGCTCTTCTGGCTACCACCGCGTTGTCTGCCCATGCAGCGACCGAGCTGACTCCGGAGCAAGCGGCAGCGCTGAAGCCCTATGACCGCGTCGTCGTCACTGGCCGTTTTAACGCGATTGGCGATGCCGTACAGGCGGTTTCCCGTAAGGCGGATAAAGATGGCGCAGCTTCCTTTTATGTTGTCGACACCTCAGATTTCGGCAACGGCGGCAACTGGCGCGTAACGGCGGATTTTTATAAAGAAAACGCCCCGCAGGCGGATACCCCGAAAAACCGTATTATTAACGGCGTGATGGAACTGCCGAAAGATCAGGCCGTCGCGCTGATGCCATATGACACCGTGACCGTGCAGGGCTTCTATCGTAGCCAGCCGGAAGTCAACGACGCCATCGCCAAAGCGGCAAAAGCTAAAGGCGCGTATGCCTTCTTCATCGTCCGCCAGGTTGACGCCAACCAGGGCGGCAACCAGCGCATCACCGCTTATATTTATAAAAAGGATGCGCAGAAGCGCGTACTACAGAGCCCGGATGCGATTCCTGCTGATTCTGAAGCCGGTCGCGCCGCTCTGGCGAAAGGCGGCGAAGCGGCTAAAAACGTCGAAATCCCAGGCGTGGCCTCCTCCGCCGCGGTCGGCGCCGGTACCGGCGTAGGTCTGTTCTACGAAACCCAATCGTCGAAAGGCGGACGTTACACTGTCACCCTGCCGGACGGCACGAAAGTTGAAGAGGTGAACAAAATCACCGCCGCGCAGATGGTGCCGTTTGATAGCATCAAATTCACCGGTAACTATGGCAACATGACGGAAATCTCCTATCAGACCGCGAAACGCGCGGCCAAGAAAGGGGCGAAATATTACCACATCACCCGCCAGTGGCAGGAACGTGGCGGTAATATCACCATCAGCGCCGACCTGTATAAGTAATCGGTTTCAGCTGCTCAAAAAGGCGACATCACGTCGCCTTTTTGCATTTTTTCGCCCGCCGCCATTGCATGCGTACAAGACACTCCGTAAAATCCCGCGCCTTAGCGTAATCCTCCATTTTTATGCGATTTCGCCAAATAAATATTCTTGATTCACTGTTGCCACCTCGGGAATACAATGGAAAAGAAACTGGGCCTTAGCGCCCTGACCGCACTGGTACTCAGCTCCATGCTGGGCGCGGGCGTTTTCAGTTTGCCGCAAAACATGGCTGCCGTTGCCAGCCCATCCGCTCTGCTTATCGGCTGGGCCATCACCGGCGTCGGGATTTTATTCCTCGCTTTCGCCATGCTATTGCTGACCCGAATCCGTCCGGAACTGGACGGCGGTATCTTTACCTATGCTCGCGAAGGTTTTGGCGAACTGATCGGTTTCTGTTCCGCCTGGGGTTACTGGCTGTGCGCGGTGATTGCCAATGTCTCCTACCTGGTAATCGTCTTCTCGGCCCTGAGTTTCTTCACCGATACGCCGGAGATGCGTATTTTTGGTGACGGTAACACCTGGCAGGCGATCGTCGGCGCGTCCGTGCTGTTATGGGTGGTGCATTTTCTGGTGCTGCGTGGGGTCCAGACCGCGGCAGGCATTAACCTGGTGGCGACGCTGGCTAAACTGTTGCCGCTCGGCGCTTTCGTAGCGCTGGCCGCTATCGCGTTCCGGCTCGATACTTTCCGCCTCGATTTCAGCGGTATCGCTCTCGGCGTACCGGTATGGGAACAGGTGAAAAACACCATGCTGATCACCCTGTGGGTATTTATCGGCGTGGAGGGGGCGGTCGTGGTTTCCGCCCGCGCCCGTCATAAGCGCGACGTTGGTCGCGCGACGCTACTGGCGGTGGTCTCGGCGCTGGCGGTTTATCTGCTGGTCACCCTGCTGTCGCTGGGCGTTGTCGCCCGCCCAGAACTGGCTGAAATGCGCAACCCGTCGATGGCTGGCCTGATGGTCAAGATGATGGGGTCATGGGGCGAGGTAGTGATCGCCGCGGGATTAATTATCTCCGTCTGCGGCGCCTATTTAAGCTGGACCATTATGGCCGCCGAAGTGCCGTATCTGGCGGCGACGCACAAAGCGTTCCCGCGCCTGTTTGCCAAAACCAATAAGAATAATGCGCCCTCTTCCTCGCTGTGGTTGACCAACATCAGCGTGCAGATTTGTCTGGTGCTGATTTGGCTTACCGGATCTGACTACGGTACCCTGCTAACCATCGCCTCAGAAATGATTCTGGTGCCCTATTTCCTCGTCGGCGCTTTCCTGCTTAAGATTGCCGTGCGTCCTTTACACAAAGCCGTGGGTGTCGGCGCGTGCGTTTATGGCTTATGGTTATTGTATGCGTCCGGTCCTGTGCATTTGCTATTGTCGGTGGTACTTTACGCTCCGGGTCTTCTGGTTTTCCTGTACGCCCGGCGTACTCACCAGCACGATCGCATGCTCAAACGCCGTGAAATGGCATTAATTGGTTTTTTGCTGGTTGCCGCCGTTCCGGCAACGTGGATGCTGGTGGGGTAAGCGGTTGCCCTACCGCTGAACTTGAAAGGAGATACCCATGGCTGAAGCACAGCCTCGTCCGGTCCTGATCACGGGAGCAGGCCGCCGTATCGGCCTCGCTCTGGCACACCATTTTTTAAACCAGCAGCAACCGGTGATCGTCAGCTATCGCCAGCATTATCCTTCGATTGACACCCTGCGCGAAGCCGGCGCGGTGTGTCTGCAGGCCGAT
Source organism: Klebsiella sp. K-3 (assembly GCF_051207495.1). Lineage (NCBI taxonomy): Bacteria > Pseudomonadati > Pseudomonadota > Gammaproteobacteria > Enterobacterales > Enterobacteriaceae > Klebsiella > Klebsiella sp. K-3. The sequence continues at coordinate 346,763 of NZ_JBPNXF010000002.1, forward strand.
TTCAGCAGCGACGACGGTATTCTTACCTTCGCGGAAGCGGTGAAAGCGCAGACCAACGGCCTGCGCGCGATTATTCATAACGCCAGTGATTGGATGGCGGAGAAACCGGGCGTGTCGTTATCCACGGTGATATCGCGGATGATGCAAATTCATGTCCACGCGCCCTATCTACTTAACCACGCGCTGGAGAGCCTGCTGCGCGGTTTTGGTCACGCGGCCAGCGATATTATTCATATTACCGACTACGTAGTGGAACGCGGCAGCGATAAGCATATCGCCTATGCCGCCAGTAAAGCGGCACTTGATAATATGACCCGCTCTTTCGCCCGTAAGCTGGCCCCGGAAGTAAAGGTCAACGCCATCGCGCCATCGCTGATTATGTTCAACGAGCATGATGACGCTGAATATCGTAAACAGGCGCTGGATAAATCGCTGATGAAAATCGCACCGGGTGAAAAAGAGATTATCGACCTCATCGATTATCTGTTCACCAGTTGTTACGTCACCGGCCGCTCTTTCGCTGTCGACGGCGGCCGACCGCTGCGCTAGTGGAAACGGCTCCAGCCGAGGATGAGCAGCCAGGCCGCCAGACTCCAGCAGATCACCGCGCCTGCCAGCGCGTAAGGCAGGCGCATTACGCCAGTGAAGTACCATAACGAAAGTAAGTAGATAAAATACGGTATGATTGACCACATACCGAAGACAATAGTCGTGCGTAGCGCTTCAATGCCGCGCTCGCTGGCGACGATATAGTGGGCAATCAGCGCGAAGGTCGGAAATAACGGAATTAAGCCGGCAATATAGTAATTTTTGGTTTTTGACAGTACGCCTATCAGTACCACCACCAGCGCTCCCAGCAGCGCTTTAATCAACAGCCCCATTTTATGCCTTAACATTTGAACAACAATTTCTACCAGAATAACGGAAGAACATTTGTTTATGAAAGATTAATGGCAGGCAATTTGCGGGCGGTGTATGTTAGCTTTTTAATTTATACGCGTAAGATATGAATAAGATCGTTTTTGTTGAGGATGAGCCCGAAGTTGGCGCGCTTATCGCCGCCTATCTGGGAAAACATGATATGGACGTGGTTGTTGAGCCGCGCGGCGACCGGGCCGAAGAGGTTATTGCTCGTGAACAACCCGATCTGGTACTGCTGGATATCATGCTGCCTGGCAAAGACGGGATGACGCTGTGCCGCGACCTGCGCAGCCAGTGGCAGGGTCCGATCGTGTTGCTGACCTCGCTCGATAGCGATATGAACCATATTCTGTCGTTGGAGATGGGCGCCAGTGATTACATCCTCAAAACCACCCCACCTGCGGTGCTGCTGGCCCGCTTGCGTTTGCATCTGCGCCAGCACGTGGCTTCGCCGTCGATGCCAGCTCCCGCAACCCTGACGCCGCATAAAGCCATTGTTTTTGGTTCGCTGTCGATCGACCCGGTTAACCGTCAGGTATTGCTCGGCGGCGACAACGTGGCTTTATCCACCGCCGATTTCGACCTGCTGTGGGAACTGGCGACCCATGCCGGGCAGATTATGGATCGCGATGCGCTGTTGAAAAATCTCCGCGGCGTCAGCTACGACGGCATGGATCGCAGCGTCGATGTCGCGATTTCACGCCTGCGTAAAAAGCTGCTCGACAACGCCACCGAGCCCTACCGCATCAAGACGGTGCGCAACAAAGGCTATCTGTTTGCCCCGCACGCCTGGGATAATTAATCCGCGTCAGGAATAGATCGACATCACACCGTGTAGTCGGTCTTGAAATTCAGCGTATTTCTCTCTGAATGCCATTTCGTCGTTTTCGTCATACCAGCGTACGACCTCACCGCTGGCGAGGAAATGATCCAGTAGTTCGCCGCTCGCCTGAATCCATTGCGGTAAACCATCGACCTGTAGACTCCAGCCTCCCGGATGATAATGGATGAAATCGTTACGCAGCTGGTGAAGCTTGCCCACCGCCACCGTACAGACTTCGCTGGGTGTGAAGGCGCTGCTCTCCCTCGTCGCACGGTATAGCGCCATGAAGGACGGCAGCTGCAGTTTATTGATGTTGGAGAAATCGTCGTTACAGATTTGCTGGAAGATTTCTTGTGTCGACGCTTTACCGTCGGCCAGGTGGACCTGAAAGTCATTGCCCTGACACAGCGCCAACACCATCGCGTTCTGCAGGATGCTGTGCCAGCCGGTAATCACCCACTTCCACTGATAAGGGTCGGCGATCGCCTGCATATGGCTCAGGACCATATCGAAGGTTTTCAAAATCTCAACATCATTATCAGTATGCAAATACACGGGCTTAGTCATCTGGCGCTCTCCATCATTTAAGGGGCGCTTAAATTAACAGAGAGGCTGGCACCTGACAGGCCGGGGAAATGGCACAATACGGCTATCGGTCATTTGGCCTGGCGTGTCGGTGAGAACTTTGCCGAGCGGGATCCTTCTCCTGTAGAATCTTTTGACGCAAGATAACCCAGTTAATGACCGGTGATGATTAATGAAAAAACTGTTTGTGCAGTTTTACCTTTTGCTGTTCGTCTGCTTCCTGGTCATGACCATGCTGGTCGGCCTGGTGTATAAATTCACCGCCGAGCGCGCCGGACGCCAGTCGCTGGACGATCTGATGAAAAGCTCGCTCTATCTGATGCGCAGCGAACTGCGCGAGATCCCGCCGCGCGACTGGAGCAACACGCTGAAAGAGCTGGACCTCAACCTCTCTTTCGATCTGCACATTGAACCGTTAAGCAAGTTCAAGCTCTCGGAAAGCTCGATGCAGCATCTGCGCGCGGGCGATATCGTGGCGCTGGACGATCAGTACACCTTTATTCAACGCATCCCGCGCAGCCATTACGTCCTGTCGGTCGGCCCGGTGCCCTATCTCTATTTTTTGCATGAGATGCGCCTGCTGGACGTCGCGCTGATGGCGTTTATCGCTATTTCACTGGCTTTCCCGGTGTTTATCTGGATGCGTCCGCACTGGCAGGATATGTTGCGTATCGAAACCGCCGCACAGCGCTTCGGCGAAGGCCATTTTAGCGAGCGCATCCATTTCGATAGCATGTCGAGCTTCGAGCGACTCGGCGTGGCCTTTAACCAGATGGCGGATAATATCAACGCCCTGATAGCCAGTAAAAAACAGCTTATTGACGGTATCGCCCATGAACTACGCACGCCGCTGGTGCGCCTGCGCTATCGCCTGGAGATGAGCGAAAATCTGACCGAGGCCGAGTCGCTGGCTCTCAACCGCGATATCGGGCAACTAGAAGCGCTGATTGAAGAACTGCTCACCTACGCGCGCCTCGATCGCCCGCAGAACGAACTCAACCTGACTACCCCGGATTTCCCGGCCTGGATCCGCGCGCACGTCGAGGATATACAACTGGTCAATCCGCAGCGTGAAGTCGCGTTGCGCCAGCTTACGGCGGGCGACTACGGCGCGCTGGATATGCGTTTAATGGAGCGCGTGCTGGATAACCTGGTTAATAATGCCCTGCGCTACAGTCAGCAACATATTCAAATTGGCCTGTCGCTGGCCGGTTCAAGGGCGACGCTGCGAGTGGAAGATGATGGCCCGGGTATCGCCCTTGAAGAACGCGAACGGGTATTCGAGCCGTTTGTCCGTCTCGATCCCAGCCGCGATCGCGCCACCGGCGGCTGCGGCCTGGGGCTGGCGATTGTACACAGTATTGCTCAGGCGATGTCCGGTGAAGTCCACTGCGACGAAAGCTCGCTTGGCGGCGCGGCATTCATTTTCAGCTGGCCCATTTACCACCAGCTTCCCGCTTTTACCTCTGCTTAGCTGAACTTGCGCAGGCGTCACGGCCTGCGTATAGTTTATACTCAAACAGTATGTTGTAACTAAGGCGGTAATCATGGCTAGCTACGACCTCGTTGCGCGCTTAAATGACACCTTTCGTGAGCTTGAGCGCGAACTACAAACCTTCAAAGCGTCGCTGAGCCGCTGCCGTCTGCTGGCGGCGCGGGTTTTCGAATTACCGGCGGTAAGTAAAGAGGCGGAGCACGCGCCGCTGGATACCATTCAGGTCACCCAGCACGTCGGGCAAAGCGCGCTGGAGATGGCGCTCAGGCACTACAGCCACCTGTTTATCCAACAGCAGTCGGAAAACCGCAGCAGCAAGGCGGCGGTACGCCTCCCCGGGGCGATTTGCCTGGCGGTTGATACGCAACAGCAGGCGGAGCTGCTGGAGAAAATCAGCGCCATTAACGCGCTGAAAGCGGCGTTTGAGAAAAGCGTCACCGTCGATTCCGGATTGCCGGCCGCCGCGCGTTTCGAATGGGTTCACCGCCATCTGCCCGGCCTGATTACCCTTAGCGCCTATCGTACCCTGACGCCGCTGCTCGACCCCAGCACCATCCGCTTCGGCTGGGCCAATAAGCATGTGATTAAAAATCTGACCCGCGATGAAGTATTAATGCAGCTAGAGAAGAGCCTGCAATCGCCGCGCGCGGTGCCGCCCTGGACCCGCGAACAGTGGCAAAGCAAGCTGGAAAGGGAATTTCAGGATATCGCCGCCCTGCCGCAGCGGGCAAAATTGAAAATCAAACGCCCGGTCAAGGTACAGCCGATTGCCAGAGTGTGGTATGCCGGCGAGCAGAAGCAGGTGCAGTACGCCTGCCCCGGCCCGCTAATTGCGCTTATCTCCGGCACGCATGGGGTAAGCGTGCCGGATCTCGGCGAACTTTTGAATTACGATGCCGATAACGTGCAGTACCGCCACAAGCCGCAGGCGCAGTCGTTACGATTACTGATCCCGCGTCTGCATTTATGGCTGGCTAGCGAGTAGCAAGGCTGCCAACCATATCCTGCGGGCGCACCCAGCTATCGAATTCGGCTTCCGTCAGGTAACCAAGCGACAGCGCCGCGGCTTTCAGCGTCAGCCCTTCATGGTGCGCTTTTTTGGCGATCTCCGCCGCTTTATCGTAGCCGATATGGGTATTGAGCGCGGTCACCAGCATCAGCGACTCATTAAGCAACTGGCCGATCCGCTCGCGGTTTGGCTCAATGCCCACCGCGCAGTGCTCATTAAAGCTCTCCATACCGTCCGCCAGCAGGCGTACCGACTGCAGGAAGTTGTGGATGACCATTGGCCGATAGACGTTAAGCTCAAAGTTGCCTGACGCGCCGCCGATATTCACCGCCACGTCGTTACCCATCACCTGACAGCACAACATGGTCAACGCTTCGCACTGCGTCGGGTTGACTTTGCCGGGCATAATGGAGGATCCCGGTTCGTTCTCCGGAATGGCGATTTCCCCTATGCCACAGCGCGGCCCGGAGGCCAGCCAGCGCACATCGTTGGCGATTTTCATCAGCGAAGCCGCCAGCCCTTTCAGCGCGCCGTGGGCATGAACCAGCGCATCCACGGTGGCCAGCGCTTCAAATTTATTGGGCGCGGTGACGAACGGTAGCCCGCTAAGCGATGCCAGTTCCGCCGCCACCCGCACCGCATATTCCGGGTGCGTATTCAAGCCGGTACCAACCGCCGTACCGCCCAGCGCCAGCTCAGCGAGATGCGGCAGGCTGTGTTCAATATGCCGGAGATTATGTTCCAGCATCGCGACCCAACCGGAGATCTCCTGCCCTAACGTCAGCGGCGTAGCGTCCTGCAAGTGAGTGCGGCCAATTTTAACAATGTCCCCGAAGGCCAGCGACTTTTCCTGTAGCGTGTCCCGCAGCACCTGTAGCTGTGGGAGTAGCTTTTCGCGCAGCGCGATTAGCGCCGCGACGTGCATCGCTGTAGGAAAAACATCATTCGAGCTCTGGCTTTTATTGACGTCATCATTGGGGTGAATTTTGCGCGCCATGCCGCGCTCGCCGCCAAGCAACTCGCTCGCACGGTTAGCCAGTACTTCGTTCATATTCATGTTGCTTTGGGTACCGGAGCCGGTTTGCCAGATAGCTAACGGAAACTCCTGCGCATGCTTGCCGGCGAGAACTTCATCGGCGGCGGCGATGATGGCGCCCGCTTTGTCCGCCGCCAGCAGGCCCAGGTCCTGGTTCACCTTCGCCGCCGCGCGCTTGGTCAGCGCCAGCGCGTAGATCAGTTCACCAGGCATTTTCTCCGTTGAGATACGGAAATGCTCAAGCGAGCGCTGGGTCTGCGCGCCCCAAAGTTTATCGGCCGGGACGTCGATGGCGCCCATCGAGTCTTTTTCACTGCGATGCGTTGTCATTACTTTCTCCTTGGATTCAAAGTGCGTCATAGCGACAAGCTCACCTGCTTAAAGGATTAAGTATTAACCAGAATTATTAGTTGTTTTAGTCGTTCGTGCCGCTAAAGCGGCCCAAACAAAAACCGCCCCGAAGGGCGGTGTCGTTTACTTCACGCAGCGCGAGCACTGCGATGTCTGGATCTGCTGGAAGAAGTCGTTACCTTTATCATCAACGAGGATAAAGGCCGGGAAATCTTCCACTTCGATTTTCCAGATAGCTTCCATTCCCAGCTCCGGATAAGCCACGCACTCAAGGCTGCGGATACTCTGCTGCGCAAGAACCGCCGCCGGGCCGCCGATACTACCGAGATAGAAACCGCCGTGTTTGTGGCAGGCATCGGTCACCTGCTGGCTACGGTTACCCTTGGCCAGCATGATTTTACTCGCACCATGCGATTGCAACAGATCGACATACGAGTCCATGCGGCCAGCGGTCGTCGGCCCCAGAGAACCGGAGGCGTAACCATCCGGCGTCTTCGCCGGGCCGGCGTAGTAGATAGGGTGATCTTTGACATACTGCGGCAGCGCTTCGCCATTATCAATAAGCTCTTTCAGCTTGGCATGGGCAATATCACGAGCCACGATGATTGTGCCGCTCAGCGACAGACGAGTCGACACCGGATACTGCGACAGCAGCGCCAGGATCTCGCTCATCGGCTGATTGAGGTTCACCTTCACGGCTTCGCCTTCACTGGCCTGGCGCAGGTGTTCAGGGATATATTTCCCTGGGTTGCTCTCCAGTTTCTCCAGCCAAATGCCGTCGCGGTTGATTTTAGCTTTGATGTTACGGTCGGCAGAACAGGAGACCCCCATCCCCACCGGACAGGACGCGCCGTGACGCGGCAGGCGGACCACGCGGATATCGTGGGCGAAGTATTTGCCGCCAAACTGCGCGCCGAGGCCGAGGTTCTGCGCTTCCAGCAGCAGCTCTTGCTCCAGCTGCACATCGCGGAACGCCTGGCCATGTTCGTTACCTTCGGTCGGCAGGCCATCGTAGTATTTGGTCGAGGCCAATTTCACCGTCTTCAGCGTGGCTTCCGCAGAGGTGCCGCCAATCACAAAGGCGATATGGTACGGCGGACAAGCTGCGGTACCGAGAGTGCGCATCTTCTCGACGAGGTAGTTTTTCAGCTTCGCCGGAGTGATTAACGCTTTCGTTTCCTGGTAGAGATACGTTTTGTTCGCGGAGCCGCCGCCCTTGGCGATACAGAGGAATTTATACTCATCGCCATCGGTAGCATAAAGATCGATCTGCGCCGGCAGGTTGGTACCGGTGTTGACCTCTTTATACATGTCCAGCGGCGCGTTCTGCGAGTAACGCAGGTTGTCCTGGATATAGGTGTTGTACACGCCCTGCGCCAGCGCGGCTTCATCGCCGCCGCCGGTCCATACGCGCTGTCCCTTTTTCCCCATAATGATCGCGGTGCCGGTGTCCTGACAGGTCGGCAGAATGCCTTTGGCGGCGATATCGGAGTTACGCAGGAATTGCAGCGCGACGTATTTGTCGTTTTCGCTGGCTTCCGGGTCGTTGAGGATATCCGCGACCTGCTGCTGGTGTGCCGGGCGGAGCATAAAGGAGGCGTCGTGGAACGCGTGTTGGGCCAGTAAGGTTAGCGCCTGAGGTTCAACCTTCAGAACTTCCTGGCCGGCGAATTCGGCGACGGAGACGTAATCACTGCTGAGGAGATAATACTCGGTGTCATCCTTTTTAAGCGGAAAAGGATCCTGATAAACAAACGGTTTGTTCGACATTGTACTCTCACTTACTGCTTGGCTGATTATGTTTCAGGCAGACACTCCATTTGCCTGTAGAAAAGCGAGTCGATCAATCTTACACAATTTTTTAACAAAAACTGAGACAAGGACGACTTTTTCTTTCAGCAGTTGCTTCTCGACAATTTGTTGGTTTAATAGAGCCAACATTTTTATGTGGAAACAGGGATTGAGAATGCAGAAGCTCATTAACTCAGTGCAAAACTATGCATGGGGAAGTCACACCGCGTTAACCGACCTTTACGGTATCGCCAATCCGGACAACCTGCCGATGGCGGAATTGTGGATGGGCGCACATCCCAAAAGCAGTTCGCGGATCCTAAACGCCAACGGCCAGCCGCAGTCGCTGCGCGAGGTCATTGAGGCCGATAAAAATGCCCTTCTCGGCACTAACGTCGCCGAGCGTTTTGGCGAACTGCCGTTCTTGTTCAAGGTACTGTGCGCCGCCCAGCCGCTCTCCATCCAGGTTCACCCGAACAAACGCGCGTCGGAAATTGGCTTTGCCAAAGAGAACGCCGCGGGTATTCCGCTGGATGCCGCCGAGCGTAACTATAAAGATCCCAACCATAAGCCGGAACTGGTCTTCGCCCTGACGCCGTTCCTCGCTATGAACGCGTTCCGCGAATTTAATGAAATTGTCGCGCTGCTGCAGCCGGTTGCCGAGGCGCATCCGGCAATTGGCGAATTCATTCAACAGCCGGACGCCGGGCGTTTAAGCCAGCTGTTCGCCAGCCTGCTGAATATGAAAGGCGAAGAAAAAGCGCATGCGCTCAGCGTGCTGCAAAACGCCCTCGACCGCCAACAGGGCGAACCGTGGCAGACCATTCGTCTGATCGCTGAATTCTACCCGGATGACAGCGGCCTCTTCTCCCCGCTGCTGCTCAACGTGGTGAAACTGAACCCTGGCGAAGCGATGTTCCTGTTCGCCGAGACCCCGCACGCCTACCTGCAGGGCGTCGCGCTGGAAGTGATGGCCAACTCAGATAACGTACTGCGCGCCGGTCTGACGCCGAAGTACATCGATATTCCGGAACTGGTGGCGAACGTGAAATTTGTCGCCAAACCTGCCTCTGAGCTGCTGACTCAGCCGGAACAACACGGCAGCGAGCTGGATTTCCCAATCCCGGTCGATGATTTCGCCTTCTCGTTGCACGAGCTGTCCAGTAATGAGGACTCTCTGGCGCAAGAGAGCGCCGCGATTCTGTTCTGCGTGGAAGGCGAAGCGACGCTACGTAAAGGCGAGCAGCGCCTGACCCTGCAGCCGGGTGAATCGGCGTTTATCGCCTGCAACGAATCACCGGTACTGGTCAGCGGCCAGGGTCGTCTGGCGCGCGTGTTCAATAAGCTTAAGTAAGTTACTGAACTTTTAATCCGCAGTTGCTAGACTTCCCCCATCATGACAACACCACCAGGCGGCATGTTCCGCCTGGTTTCATTTATGGACAAATGCTATGAAAAAAACGTTGGTCGCCGCGGGAGTTATCGTCGCGCTCGGAGTCGTCTGGACAGGCGGAGCCTGGTTTACCGGTAAGCAACTGGAAAACCGTATTGCAGAAATGGTGCAGCAGGCGAATGCCCAACTGCAGAGCAACGCGCCGGAAGCTGGCGTAGAGTTGAGCTATCAAGACTACCAGCGCGGGTTATTCAGCAGCCATCTGCAATTGGTGGTGAAGCCGCAGGCCGGTAAAGAACACAGTCTATTGGCCGCCGGTCAAAGCCTGGTGTTTGACGAAAAGGTCGATCATGGTCCCTTCCCGCTTGCCTCGTTAAAATCATTTAACCTTGCGCCGGCAATGGCCTCCGTCAACACCACCCTCGTGAATAACGATGCCAGCAAAGCGCTGTTCGATATTGCTAAAGGACAAACGCCGTTTAACATCGACACCCGCATTGCCTACAGCGGCGATACTCAGTCGGTCATCTTCCTTAACCCGCTGGATTACGCTAAAGACAATGAAAAAGTTATCTTTAGCGGCGGCCAGTTCCAGCTCAATGCCGATCGCGATGGCAAAACTATTAGCCTGAGCGGCGAAGCGGCCAGCGGGCAGATCAACGCGGTCAACGAATACAACCAGAAAGTTCAGCTCAGTTTCAGCAACCTGAAGGCTGACGGCGCCACCGAAATGACCTCCTTTGAGGAACGTATCGGCAAGCAGAAGATTTCCCTTGAAAAACTGGCTATCGGCGTTGAAGGTAAAGAGCTGGCGCTGCTGGAAGGCATGAATATCGACGGCCGCTCTACGCTCTCCGATGACGGCAAGCGTATCAATAGCCAGCTTGATTACAACCTTAACAGCCTGAAACTGCAAAACCAGGATATGGGCCGCGGCAAACTCACCGTTAAGCTGGATAATCTCGACGGTCAGGCGTGGCATCAATTCAGTCAGCAGTATAACGCCCAGGCGCAGGCGCTGATGGCGAAACCCGAGCTGGCGCAGAATCCGGAGCTTTATCAGCAGGCGTTAACCGAGATCTTCTTTAGCTCGCTGCCAATTCTGTTGAAAGGTAATCCGTCGCTGACGATTTCTCCGCTGAGCTGGCAAAACGCCAAAGGCGAAAGCACCCTGAATCTGTCGGTGCTGATGCAGGATCCGGCGCAAACGACCGCCGCGCCGCAGACCGTCGCCGATGAACTGGACCGCAGCGTTAAATCGCTGGACGGCAAGCTGGTGATCCCGGTGGATATGGCCACCGCCCTGATGACGCAGATTGCCGGGCTGGAAGGCTACCAGCCGGAGGATGCGGCGAAACTTGCCGATCAGCAGGTCAAAGGGCTGGCGGCGATGGGGCAGATGTTCCGTCTGACCACAATGGAAGATAACGCGATCACCTCCAGCCTGCAGTACGCCGACGGCCAGGTCACGCTAAACGGGCAGAAAATGCCGCTGGCCGATTTCGCCGCCATGTTCGGCCTGACGCTCCCCACCGCCGAACCGCAGCAGTAAAAAAATGTCCCGGGCTGCAGTCAGGTAGCCCGGGAACACCTTAATCGATGGCGGCCCCTACTTTCTGATAACCAGCCGCGGCGGCATAATCTGATTACGCGCGCTGCCTTGCCCCTCCTCGAGGCGGCGTAAAATACACTCCGCCAGGCTGTTCCCCATCTCACGCGCGGGGGTGGTCACCCAGGTCAAGGGGACATCATCGAGCGCCGCTTCCGGCACTTCGGCAAAGGCCGCCAGCGCGATGCGTTGCTCAAAATAACTTTCCACGCTACCCTCGCCGCTCTGTCGCCCGGCGCGCAGAAGACCGAACCACGCCCCGGTGGCGATGACGCTGTTATAGCAAAGTACCGCGCTGATGGTCGGGTTTTGTCGCAGCAGCGCGATCATGGCTTCCGCCGCCTGCTGCTGACTGGAGCCACACTCGACAACCCATTCGCTATGAAACGGCAGGCCGTACTTCAATAAGGTGGCGCAATAGCCGCCCACCCGTTCAGCGCGGGTCAGGGACGCGCTTTGTCCGCCAAGCCAGGCGATGCGCTGATGACCGCGGCGAATCAGATGTTCCGTTACCATTTGCGCCGCCTGCATGTTATCCGGGCGGATCAGGTCGATATCGTCCAGGTAGCTGGCGCGGGAGGCAAAAACCAGCGGCATCCCTACTTCGGCGGCACGATCGCGCAGCTCGCCGCCCTTGTCGATAGCGCCGGCGATAATCACCCCGTCAACCCCCTGCGAGACCAGCGTTTCGAAGCGCTGGAGCATTTTCTCGCCGCGATGCCCGCCCTGGGTGAGAAATACCATTTTACCCTGTGATTCCAGCGCATCGGTCAAGCCGGCGGTTAGCTCGGCATAGAACGGCTTCGACAGATCGCTAACGATAAGGCCAATCACCCCGCTTTGCCCGCCGCGGAGCGACGCCGCCTGGCGATTACGCACAAACCCGAGTTGCTCAATGGCCTGGTTGACGCGCTCGCCGGTGGCCGAAGAGATGCGCCCTTTACCGCTGAGCACCAGCGATACCGTACTGACCGAGACGCCAGCCGCCAGCGCCACATCATTGATGGTTGTCTTTTTTGCGATAGCCATAACGACTGGCTGACTCCCTTTGCCTTTCGATAAAACGTTTTATCAGTATGTTATCTTTATAAACCTTATTATCGCTTGATTATGTGATTTTTATCGCACTAAAAAATGGTAAAACGTTTTATCTTGCCGCTACGTTACATCCTATCGACCCTTTTCAGAACCAGGATTCGTGTATGACGGCGAAAACAGCACCAAAAATTACCTTATGGGAGTTTTTCCAGCAGTTAGGAAAAACCTTTATGTTGCCCGTGGCGTTGCTCTCGTTTTGCGGGATCATGCTGGGGATCGGCAGCTCGTTAAGCAGCCACGATGTGATTACGCTGCTGCCGTGGTTGAACGTGCCGCTGCTGCAGGCGATTTTTGTCTGGATGAGTAAAGTCGGCTCCTTCGCTTTTAGCTTCCTGCCGGTCATGTTCTGTATCGCAATTCCGCTCGGCCTGGCGCGTGAAAACAAAGGCGTTGCCGCTTTCGCGGGCTTCGTCGGCTACGCGGTCATGAACCTCGCGGTCAACTTCTGGCTGACGGCGAAAGGCATCCTGCCGACGACCGACGCGGCGATCCTCAAGGCCAACAACATTCAGAATATTATCGGTATTCAGTCGATCGACACCGGGATCCTCGGCGCGGTGATCGCCGGTATTATCGTCTGGATGCTGCACGAACGCTTCCACAACATCCGTCTGCCGGATGCGCTGGCCTTCTTTGGCGGCACGCGCTTTGTGCCGATCATTACCACCGTGGTGTTAGGCCTGGTCGGTCTGGTCATTCCGCTGGTGTGGCCGGTGTTCGCGATGGGTATCAACGGACTAGGACATGTTATCAATAGCGCCGGCGATTTTGGCCCGATGATCTTCGGTACCGGAGAACGCCTGCTGCTGCCGTTTGGCCTGCACCATATTCTGGTGGCGCTGATCCGCTTTACCGAAGCGGGCGGCACCATGGACGTTTGCGGCCACAGCGTCAGCGGCGCGCTGACTATCTTTCAGGCGCAGCTGAGTTGCCCGACGACGCACGGCTTCTCTGAAAGCGCGACCCGCTTCCTGTCACAGGGTAAAATGCCCGCCTTCCTCGGCGGCCTGCCCGGCGCGGCGCTGGCGATGTACCACTGCGCCCGCCCAGAAAACCGTCATAAAATTAAAGGGCTGCTCATTTCCGGCGTCATTGCCTGCGTGGTTGGCGGTACCACTGAGCCGTTGGAATTCCTGTTCCTGTTCGTCGCGCCGGTACTGTACGTCATCCACGCCCTGCTGACCGGCCTTGGTTTCACTATCATGGCGGTACTTGGCGTCACCATCGGCAACACCGACGGCAACATTATCGACTTCGTGGTGTTTGGCATCCTGCACGGGCTGTCGACCAAGTGGTATATGGTGCCGGTTGTCGCCGCCATCTGGTTCGCGGTGTACTACGGTATCTTCCGTTTCGCCATCACCCGCTTCAACCTGAAAACGCCGGGCCGCGATATCGAAACGGCGACCAACATCGAAAAAGCAGTTGCCGGAACGATTGGCAAATCAGGTTATAACGTGCCGGCGATTCTGGCCGCGCTCGGCGGTGCTGATAATATCGTCACGCTCGATAACTGTATTACCCGCCTGCGCCTGTCGGTGAACGACATGAGCAAAGTCGATACCGCCGCGCTGAAAGCCAACCGCGCAATCGGCGTGGTCCAGCTTAACGATCACAACCTGCAGGTGGTCATCGGCCCACAGGTTCAGTCGGTAAAAGATGAAATGGCCACCCTGATGAATACCGTTCAGGCCTAAACATACGCCCCCTCTCACCCGGAGGGGGCATTCGCGAAGGAAATTCAGATGTTTGATTTTGCCACGCCAGTGGACCGCCACGGGACCTGGTGCACCCAATGGGATTACGTAGCCGACCGTTTCGGCGCCGCCGACCTGCTGCCGTTCACTATCTCCGATATGGATTTCGCTACCGCCCCTTGTATTATCGACGCCGTCAGCCAGCGCCTGGCGCACGGCGTTTTTGGCTATAGCCGCTGGAAAAACGACGAATTTCTCGGGGCCGTCAGCCACTGGTTCGCCAGCCGTTTTCATAGCACCATCGACCACGACGCCATCGTTTACGGCCCGTCGGTTATCTACATGGTGGCCGAAATGATTCGGCAATGGTCCAATCCGGGCGACGGCATCGTGGTCCATACTCCGGCTTACGACGCGTTTTACAAAACTATCGACGGCAACCAGCGACGCATTGCCCCGGTGGCGCTCAAGCTTGATGAGGGTGAGTGGCGCTGCGATATGAACGAACTGGAAGCCGCGCTCGCCCATCCCGACAACCGCATTTTGCTGCTGTGCAGCCCGCACAATCCGACGGGCAAAGTCTGGAGCCGCGACGAACTGACCACCATGGCGCAGCTGTGCGCGAAGCATAACGTCCGGGTTATTAGCGATGAAATTCATATGGATATGACCTGGGGCGAACACCATCATACCCCCTGGTGCGCCGTTGCGCAGGGCCCCTGGGCGCTGTTCACGTCGGGCTCAAAAAGCTTCAATATCCCGGCATTTACCGGCGCCTATGGGCTCATCGCCGATACCGCTTCGCGCGATGGCTATCTGCAAGCGCTAAAAGGCCGCGATGGTCTCTCTTCTCCGTCGGTTCCGGCGCTGGTCGCGCATATCGCCGCCTATCGTCAGGGCGCGCCATGGCTGGATGCGTTACGCGATTATCTGCAGGAAAACATGCGCTATATCGCCGAGCAGCTGAATCAGGCCTTCCCGCAGCTAAACTGGCAGCCCCCACAAGCCACCTATCTGGCGTGGATCGATCTGCGTCCACTCGGTATCGACGATCGCGCTCTGCAAAAAGCGCTGATTGAAGAGCAAAAAGTCGCGATCATGCCGGGTTATACCTATGGCGAAGAGGGTAACGGTTTCATCAGGCTAAATGCCGGATGCCCGCAGGTGAAGCTTGAGAAAGGAGTTCAAGGATTGATTGCCGCTCTGCGATCATTGCGCCCTGAATTAAAATAATTTTGATATACCTCAAAAACTTTTTAACCACACAGGAGTATTAAAACAACGCGAAACAATCACGTCCGAATGACAATGCAGAGGAGGAAATGATGAAAACCTACGATCGTAACCGTAATGCTATTGACGCTGGCAGCCGGGTCATGGTGGCCGACAGCGGCGCGACGGGAGTGATTAAGGCCATTCATGGCGCTAATAAAAACAGCGAACAGCTGCGCCGCAGTGACTGCGTAGAATTAGACGGTAGTCATGAATTGTATTGCCCATTGAATCTTATTCGCCTGGGCTTTAATTAATTCCAGCGTTGTTGATTTAAGGCCGCCCTGACTGGCGGCCTTTTTCATGAGGCATTCTTCCCGCTTTTGATCTCGTCGAGTGATTCTGAAAGCTAAGCGGCGTATTATCGCGGCTCTTCAAGCCCTTTCGGGGCGAATTACCTTCTGAGTTCAGAGGCATTTCTATGACATGGCATCAATTCAAACAAGCCTGGCTAATTAAGTTTTGGGCGCCAGCGCCTGCGGTGATCGCCGCCGGTATTCTTTCTACTTACTATTTTGGCATTACCGGTACATTCTGGGCAGTCACCGGCGAATTTACCCGCTGGGGCGGCCAGCTGCTGCAGATGATGGGCGTCCCGGCCGAAAACTGGGGTTACTACCAATTAATCCATCTCGAAGGTACGCCGTTAACGCGTATCGACGGTATGATGATCCTTGGCATGTTTGGCGGCTGCCTGGCCGCCGCGCTGTGGGCGAATAACGTCAAGCTGCGGATGCCGCGTAGCCGCATTCGCATTTTCCAGGCGCTGGCCGGCGGCATTATCGCGGGCTTCGGCGCCCGGCTGGCAATGGGTTGTAACCTGGCGGCTTTCTTCACCGGGATCCCGCAGTTTTCCCTGCACGCATGGTTCTTCGCCATCGCCACCGCCATCGGGACCTGGTTCGGCGCGCGCTTTACGCTGCTGCCTGTTTTCCGTATTCCGGTCAAAATTGAGAAAGTCTCCGCGGCCTCACCGTTAACTCAAAAACCCGCGCAGGCCCGCCGCCGCTTTCGTCTGGGAATGCTGGTATTTGTCGCTATGATCGGCTGGGGGCTACTGACCGCCGCCAATCAGCCTAAACTGGGCCTGGCCCTGCTGTTCGGCGTTGCCTTTGGCCTGCTCATCGAGCGAGCGCAAATCTGTTTCACCTCCGCCTTTCGCGATATGTGGGTGACCGGGCGCACCTATATGGCCAAAGCAATCATCTTCGGGATGGCGGCCAGCGCCATCGGTATCTTTAGCTATGTGCAGCTCGGCATGGAGCCCAAAATCATGTGGGCCGGGCCGAACGCGGTAATTGGCGGCCTGCTGTTCGGTTTCGGCATCGTACTGGCCGGTGGTTGCGAAACCGGTTGGATGTATCGCGCCGTTGAAGGCCAGGTACATTATTGGTGGGTCGGGTTAGGCAACGTTATCGGCTCCACCCTGCTGGCTTACTTCTGGGATGATTTATCGCCGACGCTTGCCACCAACTGGGATAAGATTAACCTGCTGACGACTTTTGGTCCGTTCGGCGGCCTGCTTATCACCTACCTGCTGCTATTTACCGCGCTGATGTTGGTCATCGCCTGGGAAAAACACTTCTTTCGCCAGAAAAACACTTCGGCGACCCGTATTAAGGAAACCGCATGAAAGAGATCGTTCCTGATTACCGCCTCGATATGGTTGGTGAACCTTGCCCCTACCCAGCAGTGGCCACGCTTGAAGCAATGCCGGCACTAAAAAAAGGGGAAATACTTGAAGTGGTGAGCGACTGTCCGCAGTCAATCAACAACATCCCGCACGATGCTAAAAATCACGGCTATACCGTGCTGGATATTCAGCAGGATGGGCCGACGATCCGCTATCTGATTCAAAAGTGACGAGAAGGGCCGGTAGCGCGCTACCGGCTGTCATTACTTGCCCGCCATCCAGCGCCGATAACGTTTAGCCTGCCGTTTCGCCGTCAGTTGCGCCGTCAGCAACGCCCACAGTGGTGAGACCTGCTGCCGCACCGCGCGGTGGCGGCTTAACCGCTGCAGCTGATATTTCACCGCCGCCATATGCGCGCTGGCGGCAATGGCCTTGTTCTTCCAGTTACCCTGACGCAGCAGTGGCGCATCGTACTCCCCCTCACGCCAGTACTGCGCCAAATTGGGCACAATCGCCATCGCCGTGGCGATCCCCACCAGCGCAACTCCGCTATTCACCACCCTTTCCGCCACTTCACGCCGCCGCACGCCGCCGGTGACCATTAGTGGAATGGTCGCCACTTCGGCGATCTGCTCGGCAAACTGCAGGAAGTAAGCTTCCCGCGCCAGCGTTCGCTCATCACGCATGGTGCCCATCATCGCCGGCGCTTCGTAGCTGCCGCCGGAAAGTTCGACCAGATCGACGCCGCTTTCCGCCAGCATTTGCACCACCGTCCTGGCATCGTTAATCGAAAAACCGCCGCGCTGGAAATCCGCTGAGTTGAGTTTAACCACCACGGTAAAATCCGCCGCCACCGTCTCGCGGACGCCGCGCACGATATCCAGCAGTAGACGGGCGCGATTTTCAATGCTCCCGCCATATTGGTCGGTGCGCTGGTTACTGAGCGGCGAGAGGAACTGGCTCAGCAAATAACCGTGGGCGGCATGGATTTCGACGCCGTGAAATCCAGCGCGTTCCGCTAACCGGGAGGTGGTGATGAACCGTCGCGTCACATCGGCGATATCCTTCTCATCCATCGCCCGCGGCAGGCGAAAGCGCGAAGATTGCGACCCAAGATCCAGCGCCAACGCCGAAGGGGCCAGCGTCTCCTGTCCCAGGCCCGCAGGCATCTGTCGCCCAGGATGATTGATCTGCATCCACACCTGCGCGCCATTCGCCCGTGCCGCCTGCGACCAGGCGCGGAACTTGTCGAGATGTCGTTCATCTTCCAGCACCACGCCTGCCGGGCCTGTCATCGCCCGGGCGTCCACCATCACATTACCGGTAATAATCACCCCGGCGCCGCCCTGCGCCCAGGCCTGATAAAGCATGAGTAATTCCGTTGACGGCGCATGATCGGCATCGGCCATATTTTCTTCCATCGCCGCTTTAGCGATGCGGTTGTTAATGACGACGCCAGAGGCCAGTCGCAGAGGGGTAAAAAGGGTCATGTCAGGGCTCCAGTCAGTGAACTGGACAAACCATAACCTTAAAGTTAAGTTTAAGGTCAAGCAGCTTATGAGGAATAAAAATGAATATCGGTACACTGGCAAAACGCAGCGGCCTGGCTCCTTCGCGGATCCGTTATTACGAGCGGGCGGGGATCCTCAAAACCGTGCAGCGTAAAGCCAATGGCTATCGCAGCTATCCGGAAGAAACGCTGGTCGTGCTGGGACTGATTACTACCGCTCAGGCGGCGGGATTTACTCTTGAAGAAATCGCCGCCCTGTTACCGTCCGATCTCAACCACTGGGACCGACAAACGCTACTCACCACCCTGCAACAAAAAGTGGCGGATATTGAAAAACTGGAACAGAAACTCGCGTACGGTAAAGCGCAGCTGGTAAGCGTTATTGATGAGATACAACAGAAGCCGGATGACATTGACTGCGCCGCTAATGCGCGGCGCGTGTTATCTCAGGTGCTGGATGTGCAGGACCGGACGGCGAAGGAAGAATAGCTACCAGCCTTTCACCGCATCGCCTTTATACAATTCGGCGGCGGCGTTGGCGACTTCGTCGGTCTGGTAGGCTTTCACCAGGTTCTTCACCTTTGCGCTATCTTTATTATCTTCGCGGCTGGCAAAGATATTGACGTACGGTGAATTTTTATCCTCAATGAACAGACCATTACGCGTCGGCGACAGGCCAATCTGGCTGGAAAAGGTGGTATTAATGATAGCCATTGTCACCTGTTTATCATCCAGCGCACGGGTCAGCTGCGGCGCTTCAATCTCGACGATTTTCAGCTTCTTTGGGTTATTGACGATATCCAGCGCGGTTGGCAGCAGACCTACTCCCTCTTTCAGAGTGATAAGCCCCTGATTCTCCAGCAATAGCAGTGAGCGTCCAAGGTTGGTTGGGTCGTTAGGCACCGCCACCTGGGCGCCGTCCGGAAGCTGCGAAATGGCGGTAATTTTCTTTGAATAAGCGGCTATCGGATAGACAAATGTGGTACCAACATCCACCAGCTTATAGCCGCGCTCCTGAATCTGTTTATCCAGATAGGGTTTATGCTGGAAAGCATTGATATCGAGATCGCCATTGTTCAGCGCCTCGTTTGGCAGAACGAAATCATTGAAAGTCACCACCTCGACATCGAGATTATATTTTTGTTTGGCGACTTTTTGCACCACCGCCCAGACTTGCTGATCGATACCCGCGCTAATCCCCACCTTAATATGATTAGGATCCCGATCTTTTGGCCCACAACCCGCCAGTAGCAACGCGCCAACGAGAGCCAATGAATGAGTAAAACCTTTAAGTGAAAAAGCCATTTTCCCGGTGTCCTTTTAATATAGCCTGCTGACGATGGCAGGAATTTCAGTCCGGGACACTATATATAAGCGTCTTACTAAGATTAAATACTGATTCTCTATGACTAATAGCGAAACGCTATTGATAAGTCGCCACGCTGCTTTTACTCCCCCGCCAGTGGAACTGCTGATTTCTTGCGCTGAAGCAATACTTTGTAACACTTGAAACACTGTTCCAATACCATTACACACATTAAAATTAAGTTTATATAATTAGCATTATAATAAATAGATAAGTGAACGTTTTATATACACTAGCTGTATATAAAGCCGTATCGCACGCACACACGACCCACAAGGAAAACCATGGAGCTTCTGGATTTGCTCAGAACCATTTTTGAGCGAGTACGTACTGATGCGGATTTTATTTCATTTACTGAAGTACTCATTGAAAATAATGTCTCTTATTACATCTATTTTGTTGCTACCGGGAATGTGAATTTTGTTATGTCATCAGATACTTTCGTTTCCCTGAAAAGCAACAGAAAGTTGCTGCGTGTTAACTCGCAGGCCTGCAGAACGCTCACCCGAGAAGCTGCGCGACGCCACTTTAGTGGTGTCACTCCTTTTGATAACTATTGCGCCGAACTGGCAAATGCCGGGGTATTTAAATGGGTGGTTGATCTTAATGAAAAAACGCGCCATTACTGGTCAAAAGACAACACATTATTGCATATGGAAAATATGATTCTCCCCTTTTAATCGCAGAAATTATTAAACGCTCATCCAGATATTCAGACGGCCCGGAAGTTAGTTTACGCTTGGGGCCGCTCAACACCTCAAGTTGCGCAACAGAAAAGGGAAATGGCTTTTTATTTGCGCAAAAACAGACTTTGCACCCCCCATCTCCATGTATCCATGGGATTTTTTCCGTACTTTTAAACGGTTACGCTGCTGATGTATAATATCGTGCACTTCAACTAAAAAATGAGTGCGACCATGATTGATTCAACTTTGCCTTTAACAGACATTCACCGCCATCTTGACGGCAACATCCGTGCCCAAACCATTCTCGATCTTGGCCGCCAGTTCAATATTACTCTCCCGGCAGATACCCTTGAAACGCTGCGTCCGCATGTGCAGGTCACCAGCAATGAACCAGACCTGGTTAGCTTCCTGGCGAAACTCGATTGGGGCGTGAAGGTGCTGGCTTCTCTGGAAGCCTGCCGCCGTGTTGCCTGGGAAAACGTTGAAGACGCCGCGCGCAACGGCCTGCACTACGTTGAGCTGCGTTTTTCTCCGCGTTATATGGCGATGACCCATCAGCTGCCGGTCGCCGGCGTCGTCGAAGCGGTGATTGCCGGAGTACGCGAAGGCTGCCGTGATTTCGGCGTCGAGGCGCGTCTGATTGGCATCATGAGCCGCACCTTCGGCGAAGCGGCCTGTGAAGAGGAACTCGACGCCCTGCTGGCCCATCGCGATGGGATCACCGCGCTGGATCTGGCTGGCGATGAGCTGGGGTTCCCTGGCGCGCTGTTTATGGATCATTTCCGTCGCGCGCGTGACGCGGGTTGGCGTATTACCGTCCACGCAGGTGAAGCAGCCGGGCCGGAAAGTATCTGGCAGGCCATTCGTGAACTGGGCGCCGAACGCATCGGTCATGGGGTGAAAGCCGTGCAGGATCCGAAGCTAATGGACTACCTCGCCGCTGAACGTATTGGCATTGAATCCTGCCTGACGTCGAACATCCAGACCAGTACCGTCGCCTCACTGGCGCAGCACCCGCTGAAGACCTTCCTCGATCACGGCGTGCTGGCCTGCATTAACACCGACGATCCGGCGGTACAGGGTGTGGATATTATTCACGAGTACAATGTCGCCGCACCGGCGGCGGGCCTCAACCGCGAGCAGATCCGTCAGGCGCAAATTAACGGTCTGGAACTGGCGTTCCTCAGCCGTCAGGAAAAAGAGGCGCTGATCCAACGCGTTCTAAAGGCTAATTAAGCCAAAGCTCCGCCGTGCAGGCGGAGCATGCTGTTAAATCAGGCACAGCGCCGTCCGGTGCCGTGCCGATTCAATCCCCAGTTCAATCAGTTCCATAATCTGAATCGCCTGGCTTGCGGGTACCGGGTTTTCTCCGCTGCCGTTGAGCGCATCGCGAATCGCCGCATAATAAGCGGGATAGTTCCCGGGGAGCGTCAGCCAGGTTTCCTCGACGCGCTCTTCACCTTCAACACGGGTCAATATACCGTCACGCATATCGTAGCCCCAATCCTCCTGCGGCAACCGTTCGCCGTTTTTCAAACGTTCTTCCTGCGGATCGAGACCATATTTCACATAGCTTCCTCGTGAACCATGGACGATATATCGCGCCGTTTCTGCCGCCGCCAGCAGCGTGCTGTGCAAAATCACTCGCCGTTGCGGATAAACTAACACCGCGTGAAAATAATCCGTCGCCTGCGCGCCGGGGCGCTGCTGCGCCAGATCGACGGCAATACTCACCGGCAGGCCAAACAGATTGACCGCCTGATCGAGCAGATGCGGGCCTAAGTCATACCAGATACCGCTGCCAGGGCCGCCCTGCTCACGCCAGCGGTCACGAACCTGCGGGCGAAAACGATCGAAATGTGATTCAAAATAACTGACCTCCCCCAAATCCCCTGCGGCAATCAAGGCCTTCAGCGTGAGAAAATCGCTATCCCAACGGCGATTATGGAACACCGATAACAGCCGCCCGCGGCTTCTGGCGATAGCATCCAACTCGCGTGCTTGTGACAGTGTCACGGTAAAAGGTTTGTCAACAATGACGTGTTTACCCGCCTCCAGCGCCGCTCGCGCCAAAGGGAAATGGGTATCGTTGGGAGTCGGAATAACAATCAAATCGATATCAGGGTCAGCGTATAGCGAACTCGTTGAAGCCACCACCTGGGTCGCCGGCCAGTCTGTCAGTACTTTTTGCGCGTCGCTACTGACCACGGCCGATAGCGCCATACCCGGCGTACCGGAAATCAATGGCGCGTGAAATGTCTTGCTTGCATAACCATAGCCTATCAGTCCTACCCTTATAGCATCACTCATGGCGTCATCCTCGCAGGCAACCATGACTTCTACTATAAACCTTAATCTTCCGCTTATCCGTGCACGCTGTTCATCTTTGCGTCAGTTGCGCAATGCATGGGCAGTAATACTTGCGTTGTTTCCGCGGTTTAGTAACATTTCAATCCATTTTAACTTTCCGCTTTAGAATTATGACGACTGTTTTTACCCGCATTGTAGAACTTATTGGTTGGGTTGTGTTTGGCGTTTCGGCTGTACTGTTGGTGGTTGCGCATCAAATCGATGATTATCAGTCCCCGCCCCCGGCTAGCACCGTACAGGCGAAATAAAGGCAAAAAGTGATACTCGCCGCAAATCTGCAACCGGTTTCAGAAACCGGTTGCAGATTTGTCGCGCCATTCAATACACTCTCCTTATCACTTGATAAGGAGTTTTTTTGATGGCCGCATTTCCGCAAGATTTTCTCTGGGGGGCAGCAACGGCCGCCTACCAGGTTGAAGGCGGGCACGATGCCGATGGCAAAGGCCCTTCTATTTGGGATATTTACTCGCACCAGCCGGGAACCACCTTTCAGGGCACCAATGGCGATATCGCCGTCGATCACTATCATCGTTTTCGTGAAGATGTCGCCCTGATGGCTGAAATGGGGCTACAAAGCTACCGTTTTTCTATCTCCTGGCCACGGTTATTGCCTCATGGCCGTGGCGAAGTCAATGAACCCGGCGTACAGTTTTACAGCGATTTGATCGACGAACTGCTGGCGCACAATATCGAACCAATGATCACCCTTTATCACTGGGATTTACCGCAGGCATTGCAGGACGAAGGGGGTTGGGAGGCTCGCAGCACAGCGGAAGCCTTCGCCGAATACGCTCGTCTGTGCTATCAGCGCTTCGGTTCCAGGGTCAAGCTGTGGGCAACCTTTAACGAAACCATCGTATTTATCGGCCACGGTTATATTAATGGCTGCCATCCACCGGCGGTACGCGACCCGGCTCGCGCCATCCAGGCTTGTCACCATGTCTTTGTCGCCCACGCGCTGGCCGTTAAGACCTTCCGTGAAATGAACATTAACGGCCAGATCGGTTTCGTTAACGTCCTGCAGCCCCATACGCCGTTGACGCAAAGCGCCGAGGATATCAGGGCCACCGCGTTGGCCGATGCTATCCATACCCACTGGCTATACGATCCGGTACTGAAAGGCGTCTATCCAGCCGATTTGCTCCGTCAGGCTCAGGCGCTGTGGAATGTACCCCTTTTTGCGCCGGGCGACGATGCGCTGCTCAAGGAAAACCGCTGTGATTTTATCGGCCTGAATTATTATCGTCGGGAGACGGTCTCCGCCACGCCGCAAGAAGGTCCAGGCGTCGGCGAGTCCGGCGTGGATGGATTATTTTATTTCGTCCGCAATCCGCAAAGTACTTATACTGAATGGGGCTGGGAAATTTGGCCGCAGGGATTAACCGACGGCATCATGATGATAAAAGAGCGCTATGGCGATATCCCAATCTATATCACCGAAAATGGTTTGGGGGCAAAAGATCCGATAATTGACGGTGAAATTGTCGACGATCCGCGAATTGACTATCTGAGTAGCCACATTAATGCGCTGGAAAAAGCAATAGCATTAGGTGCGGATGTCCGCGGTTTTTACCCGTGGTCCTTTATTGACCTGCTAAGCTGGCTCAACGGCTATCAGAAGCAGTATGGCTTTGTCTACGTCGATCACCAGCAGAACCGCGCCCGCAAACGAAAAAAGAGTTATTTCTGGTACCAAAACGTTATTGCCAGCCGAGGCGAACAGCGTTAATCTTCCCCCCTCAGGCGCCGTCCGGCGCCTGATCTGGTTGTAGAATATTCTTAAATTTCTTTTTACGATGCCAGGATCCTAATCAGTTCTTGTTTTTAGTATTGGCAACCGAAATAATTCCGCCGGCCCATCAAGAAGGCGCTGTTAGTTGAAACACGGTTTACAGAAAATTGGTAATATTCGACTTAATTCCGATTATTAAATGGATACACAAATGACCGTACAGGATTATTTATTAAAATTCCGCAAAATTAGTTCGCTGGAAAGCCTGGAAAAACTTTTTGATCATCTTAACTATTCTCTCTCTGACACCAATGAAATCGTCAACATGTATCGCGCCGCCGATCACCGCCGCGCCGAGTTAGTTTCTGGCGGAAAACTGTTCGATGTCGGCCAGGTGCCGAAGTCGGTATGGCGTTACGTGCAATAAAGACTGTTATCATTCACGCCAGTTGCTTATACTTCCCGCCCTGAAATTAACTAACTGGCGTTGAATCCGGGGGTTACGATGTCCTCTCAATCTGCAGAACGTATAGGCGGATGGCTACTGGCGCCGCTGGCGTGGTTACTGCTCGCGCTGCTCAGCACCTCCCTATCATTAATACTGTACGCGAATGCGCTGATGGCGCCGCAGACCTGGGCATTGCTGAAAGCGATGAGCTTCGGCCACCTGGCGCTATGGCTGGCCTCGCTGCTGTTCGCCGTCGCGATGTGGTATTATACCCTGTGGCTGACAATAGCTTTTTTCAAACGCCGCGCGGTGGTACCCAAACACTACATTATCTGGCTGCTTATTTCGCTGCTGCTGGCGATTAAGGCGTTCGCTTTTTCGCCGATTTCGGATCTTCTGGCCATGCGCCAACTGCTGTTTCCGTTGCTTGCCGCAGCACTGTTTGCGCCCTATTTTCGACGCTCTGCGCGGGTTAAGCGGACCTTCGTCAATCCGTAATAACCACACAGTTCACCTGTTGTCGCCGGTATCGATTTATTCGATAATAGGCGGCTTTTTTTCGTTTCAGGTCCAATAATGGCTGATTATTTACTGCTCTTTGTCGGTACTGTCCTTGTTAATAACTTCGTGCTGGTGAAGTTCCTTGGATTGTGCCCGTTTATGGGGGTTTCCAAAAAGCTGGAAACCGCTATGGGGATGGGACTGGCCACCACCTTCGTGATGACGCTGGCCTCGATTTGCGCTTGGTTGATCGACACCTGGATCCTTATCCCGCTAAACCTTGTTTATCTACGCACCCTGGCCTTTATCCTGGTCATCGCGGTGGTGGTGCAATTTACCGAGATGGTGGTCCGTAAAACCAGCCCGGCGCTGTATCGCCTGCTGGGGATCTTCCTGCCGTTAATCACCACCAACTGCGCGGTGCTGGGCGTGGCATTGCTGAATATTAACCTCGGGCATAATTTCCTGCAGTCCGCGCTGTACGGTTTCGCCGCCGCCGTCGGTTTCTCGCTGGTGATGGTGTTATTCGCCGCCATTCGCGAACGACTAGTAGTTGCCGATGTTCCCGCGCCGTTTCGCGGTAACGCGATTGCGCTGGTGACCGCAGGATTAATGTCGCTGGCATTTATGGGCTTTAGTGGTTTGGTGAAGTTGTAATGAGCGCTGTCTGGATAGCCGTGATCGCCATCAGCCTGCTCGGGCTGATTTTCGGCTTAATACTAGGGTACGCGTCGCGCCGTTTTGCGGTGGAAGACGATCCGGTGGTAGAAAAAATTGATGAACTACTGCCGCAAAGTCAATGCGGCCAATGCGGTTTTCCTGGCTGTCGTCCCTACGCGGAAGCCGTTGGGACTCAAGGTGAAAAAATTAACCGCTGCGCCCCCGGCGGCGAAGCGGTTATGTTAAAAATCGCCGCATTATTGAATGTCGATCCGCAGCCTATTGACGGCGACGAGCAGCAGCAAGAGCCGGTTCGCATGTTGGCGGTGATTGATGAAGCCAACTGCATTGGCTGCACCAAATGTATTCAGGCCTGCCCGGTCGATGCCATCGTTGGCGCGACCCGCGCCATGCATACGGTGATGAGCGACCTGTGTACCGGCTGTAATCTCTGCGTGGCCCCCTGCCCGACTCAGTGTATTGACCTGCGTCCAGTCGCTCAGACCACCGAAACCTGGAAATGGGACCTGCAAACCATCCCAGTACGCAATATTCCTGTGGAACAACATGTTTAAGTTATTTTCCGCTTTCCGAAAAGACAAAATCTGGGACTTCAACGGCGGTATTCATCCGCCTGAAATGAAAACTCAGTCCAACGGCACGCCGCTGCGTCAGGTTCCTCTGCCGCAGCGTTTCGTCATTCCGCTGAAGCAGCATATCGGTGCTGAAGGCGAACTGTGCGTACAACCGGGCGACAAAGTTCTGCGCGGTCAACCGTTGACCCGCGGTTTTGGCAGAATGCTGCCGGTTCATGCCCCGACTTCCGGAACGGTGACGGCTATCGAGCCTCACTCGACCGCCCATCCTTCCGCGCTGGCGGAACTGAGCGTTATTATCGACGCCGATGGCGAAGATTGCTGGATTGAGCGCGAGGGCTGGAGCGACTACCACAACAAGTCGCGTGAAGAACTGATCGAACGTATCCACCAGTTTGGCGTCGCCGGACTCGGCGGCGCCGGCTTCCCTACGGGAACAAAACTGCGCGGCGGCGGTGATAAAATCGACACCCTGATTATCAATGCCGCCGAATGCGAGCCCTATATCACCGCTGACGATCGCCTGATGCAGGATTGCGCGGCGCAGGTTGTGGAGGGGATCCGCATCCTTGCGCATATTTTGCAGCCCAAACAGGTGCTGATTGGTATCGAAGATAACAAGCCGCAGGCCATCTCCATGCTGCGCGCGGTATTAACCGACGCCCATGGCATAGCATTGCGGGTGATCCCAACCAAATATCCCTCCGGCGGCGCGAAGCAGCTCACGCAAATTCTCACCGGAAAGCAGGTGCCGCACGGCGGACGCTCTTCCGATATTGGCGTCCTGATGCAGAACGTTGGCACCGCTTATGCAGTTAAACGCGCGGTGATCGACGGCGAGCCGTTGACCGAGCGCGTCGTCACCCTCACCGGCGAAGCGATTAGCCGTCCGGGCAACGTTTGGGCGCGCCTTGGTACGCCGGTGCGCCATCTTCTGAGCGATGCCGGTTTCTGCGCCAGCGCGGAGCCGATGGTCATCATGGGCGGGCCGCTAATGGGCTTCACTCTGCCCTGGCTCGACGTTCCGGTCGTGAAAATCACTAACTGCCTGCTGGCGCCGTCGGTGATTGAGATGGGCGAAACGCAGGAAGAGCAAGGTTGTATCCGCTGCAGCGCCTGCGCCGATGCCTGCCCGGCAGATCTCCTCCCCCAGCAGCTATATTGGTTCAGTAAAGGCCAGCAGCACGATAAAGCCACCACCCACAACTTAGCTGACTGCATCGAATGCGGCGCCTGCGCCTGGGTCTGTCCTAGCAATATTCCACTAGTGCAATATTTCCGCCAGGAAAAAGCGGAAATTGCCGCCATTCGCCTGGAAGAACAGCGCGCCGCCGAAGCCAAAGCTCGTTTTGAAGCGCGACAGGCGCGTCTTGAGCGCGAAAAAGCCGCGCGTCAGGAGCGGCACAAAAAAGCGGCCGTCCAACCGGCGGCGAAAGATCAGGATGCTATTAACGCCGCGTTGGCCCGGGTGCGTGATAAGCAGCGTGATGCGGCGCAGCCGATTGTCATTCAATCCGGCAGTAAACCGGACAACAGCGAAGCGATTGCCGCCCGCGAAGCGCGTAAAGCCGAGGCTCGGGCGCGCAAAGCCGCACAGCAAACTGCTGTCGACTCGACAGCCGATGCTCCCGATCCGCGTAAAGCCGCCGTTGAAGCCGCCATCGCTCGCGCCAAAGCACGAAAAGCTGCGCAGCAGGTTGAAAACGCCGCACCGTCTGCCGAAAGTGAAACAACGGTTGAGGCTGCGCCCGCGGTCGATCCGCGTAAAGCCGCCGTTGAAGCCGCTATCGCCCGTGCAAAAGCGCGTAAGGCTGCGCAGCAGGTTGAAAACGCCGCACCGTCTGCCGAAAGTGAAACAACGGTTGAGGCTGCGCCCACGGTCGATCCGCGTAAAGCCGCCGTTGAAGCCGCTATCGCCCGTGCAAAAGCGCGTAAGGCCGCACAGCAAGTAGAACAACAAACCGCGCCGGACGCGGCCAATGACGACCCGCGTAAAGCGGCCGTCGCGGCAGCTATCGCTCGCGTTCAGGCACGTAAAGCAACACAGCAGGCAGTTAACGAGGAATAAATGGTTTTCAGAATCGCAAGCTCCCCTTATACCCACAACCAGCGCCAGACCTCGCGAATTATGCTACTGGTGCTGCTGGCGGCGATCCCTGGTATTGTCGTCCAGAGCTGGTTTTTCGGCTGGGGTACCCTGTTGCAGATTATCCTTGCGGCCTTCACCGCATGGGGAACCGAAGCGGCTATTCTCAAGTTGCGCAAACAAAATATTGCGGCAACCCTTGCGGATAACTCCGCCCTGCTGACCGGTTTGTTGCTGGCAGTCAGTATTCCGCCGCTGGCGCCGTGGTGGATGGTGGTGTTGGGCACCGCATTCGCGGTGGTGATTGCCAAGCAACTGTACGGCGGATTAGGGCATAACCCCTTCAACCCGGCAATGATCGGCTACGTCGTCCTGCTGATCTCTTTCCCGGTGCAGATGACCTCCTGGTTACCACCGCACGAGATTGCCGCTCAGGTTCCTGGTTTTATGGATGCGCTGCAGGTCATTTTCAGCGGCCACACCGCCAGCGGTGGCGATATGAACAGCCTGCGCATGGGAATCGACGGTATCAGCCAGGCTACTCCGCTGGATACATTTAAAACGTCGCTGCATGCCGGACACAGCGCAAAAGAGATCCTGCAGTATCCAATTTATGGCGGCCAACTGGCTGGTCTCGGCTGGCAGTGGGTTAACCTCGCCTGGCTGGCTGGCGGTCTGTTCCTGCTTTGGCAAAAAACCATCCGCTGGCATATCCCGGTTAGCTTCCTGCTAAGCCTTGCCGTCTGCGCCACTCTCGGCTGGATTTTCTCACCGGAAAGCCTGGCATCGCCGCAAATGCATCTGCTTTCCGGCGCCACCATGCTCGGGGCATTCTTTATCCTTACCGATCCGGTGACGGCATCCACCACCAACCGCGGACGCCTGATTTTCGGCGCGCTGGCCGGTTTACTGGTATGGCTAATCCGCAGCTTCGGCGGTTATCCGGACGGGGTCGCCTTTGCCGTGCTGCTGGCGAATATTACCGTCCCATTGATTGACTACTACACGCGCCCGCGCGTGTATGGCCACCGTTGAGGAGTCGCGATGTTAAACAGCATGCGTAAACATGGCATCACGCTGGCGCTCTTTGCCGCTGGCTCGACCGGACTAACGGCCGCCATTAATGAGTTAACCAAAAACACCATCGAGCAGCAGGCCGCGCTGCAGCAAAAGGCCCTATTCGATCAGGTCCTGCCAGCGGAGAGTTATAATAACGATTTGCTGAAAAGCTGTTATCTGGTGACCGCGTCGCAGTTAGGCAAAGGTCAGCATAAAGTGTGGATTGCAAAGCAGAACGATACGCCGGTCGGCGCGGTGATGGAAGCCACGGCGCCGGATGGTTATTCCGGGGCGATTCAACTGCTGGTCGCAGCTGACTTTAAAGGCACCGTTCTTGGATCACGTGTCACCGAGCATCATGAGACCCCCGGGCTCGGCGATAAGATCGAACTGCGTATTTCTGACTGGATCACCCACTTCAGCGGCAAGGTTATCCATGGTCAAAATGATAGCCACTGGGCGGTGAAAAAAGACGGTGGTGATTTCGACCAATTCACCGGTGCGACCATTACCCCCCGCGCGGTGGTAAACGCCGTTAAACGCGCGGGACTGTATGCGCAAACGCTGCCCGCGCAGATCCCTGAATTCACCGCCTGCGGAGACTAAACCATGAGCGAAGTAAAAGACGTCATTGTTCAAGGGTTGTGGAAGAATAACTCGGCGCTGGTTCAGCTGTTGGGTATGTGTCCCCTGCTTGCGGTTACCTCAACGGCTACCAATGCCCTGGGCCTCGGTCTGGCGACCACGCTGGTACTGACGCTAACTAACCTCACTATCTCCAGCCTGCGCCGTTGGACGCCAGCGGAGATCCGTATTCCGATCTACGTGATGATTATCGCCTCGGTAGTTAGCGTGGTACAAATGCTTATCAACGCATACGCTTTCGGCCTGTATCAATCGTTGGGTATTTTCATTCCACTTATCGTCACCAACTGTATCGTGGTGGGGCGCGCCGAAGCGTTCGCCGCCAAAAAAGGACCGGCGCTGTCGGCGCTTGATGGTTTTTCCATTGGTATGGGCGCGACCTGCGCCATGTTTGTGCTGGGATCGCTGCGCGAAATAATCGGCAATGGCACGTTGTTTGATGGCGCCGATAGCTTATTAGGCGGTTGGGCGAAAGTTCTGCGCATCGAAGTTTTCCATACCGATACGCCGTTCCTGCTGGCGATGCTGCCGCCGGGCGCTTTCATTGGCCTCGGTATGATGCTGGCGGTAAAATACCTCATCGATGAGCGTACTAAGCAGCGTAAGGCGAAAGCGGCGCAGGCCGTCTCCGTCGCCCCAACTGATGTGACAGGGAAAGCGTAAGATGAATAAAGCCAAACGCCTGGAGATCCTGACCAGGCTGCGGGATAACGACCCGCACCCAACCACCGAACTTAATTTTACCTCGCCGTTCGAGTTACTGATTGCGGTGCTGCTGTCGGCGCAGGCCACCGATGTGAGCGTCAATAAAGCGACGGCGAAGCTCTATCCGGTCGCCAATACGCCGGCGGCGATGCTGGAACTTGGCGTTGACGGCGTGAAGTCCTATATCAAGACCATTGGTCTTTTTAACAGTAAAGCCGAAAACGTCATTAAGACCTGCCGCATCCTGCTGGAGCAGCATAACGGTGAAGTACCGGAAGACAGGGCGGCGCTGGAGGCCTTACCGGGGGTCGGGCGTAAGACCGCTAATGTCGTGCTGAATACCGCCTTTGGCTGGCCGACTATTGCCGTCGATACCCATATTTTTCGCGTTTGCAATCGGACACAATTTGCTCCCGGCAAGAACGTTGAACAAGTCGAAGAAAAGTTGTTAAAGGTGGTTCCTGCGGAGTTTAAAGTTGACTGCCACCACTGGCTTATTCTTCACGGCCGTTACACTTGTATCGCGCGAAAACCGCGCTGTGGTTCCTGCCTGATTGAAGATTTGTGCGAGTATAAAGAGAAGGTAGAGTCCTGAGTTCTGCATATCTGCTGAATACGACCGCTCTCCCCAGCCGCCGCTATTTTCCTCATTGACCGCCTGGAGCCATAACTTAACCTATGGTTATGGCTCTATTATTTATCAATCATACCGATAATCACTCCATACTTTTGCCGTTTAGATGGATAATTATGCGGTTATATAACCAGCAATCAGCGCATTCGTTTTTTACCGTTGAAAATTTTCTATATATTTGTGATCAAGATCATCCACGCAACTCATCGTTAAATTACTGTTGCAAAAATGCTGCAAAAAGCCAGCAATTTCAATATCAGAGCCTTACACGTCAGGACAATAGCCTGCTTATTTTTAGGAATATAGGCCATCTCACTACCTTCAAGGTCAAAAAGCAGAATATATCGCCTTTATCCCCGCGGCGACGGCCAATCACAGATTAAAATATCAGGTTTAGCAAAAAGGTGAAATTTAACTCTGTATAACATTTGTATGACTGGCTAATTATAGTGGCTTAGTTATGTGTAACAGAGTATTACAAAGCTATTGCCTGATGGGGCAGGATAGTGAACATTACTTGCCGTTTTCCCTCCAAGAATAACTATAAAGGCGGCGGTCCTCCGGGATTGCGCCCCAAACAGCCCCCGTTAATATGGGATGTAAAAAAAGAGGTATATGTGTCAACTGCAAACAATAAACCAGCAGAAAGCGTGAGTTTGAACGCTTTCAAACAACCAAGAGCGTTTTATCTCATTTTCTCCATTGAGTTATGGGAGCGTTTTGGTTATTACGGCCTGCAAGGGATCATGGCCGTTTACCTGGTAAAACAGCTGGGTATGTCGGAAGCGGATTCTATCACCCTGTTCTCTTCCTTTAGTGCACTGGTTTATGGCCTGGTCGCTATCGGCGGATGGCTCGGCGACAAGGTACTTGGCACCAAACGCGTCATCATGCTTGGCGCGATTGTACTGGCTATCGGCTATGCGCTGGTTGCCTGGTCCGGTCACGATGCCGCCATCGTCTATATGGGTATGGCGACTATCGCCGTCGGTAACGGCTTGTTTAAAGCCAACCCGTCCTCCCTGCTCTCTACCTGCTACGACAAGAACGACCCGCGTCTGGACGGTGCATTCACCATGTACTACATGTCCGTCAATATCGGTTCCTTCTTCTCTATGCTGGCCACACCGTGGTTGGCGGCGAAGTTCGGCTGGAGCGTGGCGTTCGCGCTGAGCGTAGTGGGCATGCTGATTACCGTGGTTAACTTCGCCTTCTGCCAGAAGTGGGTTAAACAGTACGGTTCTAAACCTGACTTCGCTCCGGTACATGTCGGCAAACTGCTGGCGACCATCGTCGGCGTGGTAGTTCTGGTTGCTATTGCCACCTGGCTGCTGCACAACCAGGGCATCGCACGTATGGCGCTGGGCGTCATCGCACTGGGCATCGTTATCATCTTCGCTAAAGAAGCCATGGCGCTGCAGGGCGCGGCGCGTCGTAAAATGATCGTTGCTTTCCTGCTGATGGTTGAAGCGATTGTCTTCTTCGTACTGTACAGCCAGATGCCAACCTCGCTGAACTTC
Organism: Klebsiella sp. K-3; assembly: GCF_051207495.1. NCBI lineage: Bacteria > Pseudomonadati > Pseudomonadota > Gammaproteobacteria > Enterobacterales > Enterobacteriaceae > Klebsiella > Klebsiella sp. K-3. Next base: position 379,994 of record NZ_JBPNXF010000002.1, read on the forward strand.
TTCGCGATCCGTAACGTTGAGCACTCGATTCTGGGTATCGCGTTCGAACCTGAGCAGTATCAGGCGCTGAACCCGTTCTGGATTATGATTGGTAGCCCGATTCTGGCGGCGATTTATAACAAGATGGGTGACCGTCTGCCGATGCCGCATAAGTTCGCCATCGGTATGGTACTGTGCTCCGGTGCTTTCCTGGTGCTGCCGCTGGGTACCAAATTCGCCAGCGATGCCGGTATCGTCTCCGTCAACTGGTTGATCCTCAGCTACGCGCTGCAGAGTATCGGTGAACTGATGATTTCCGGCCTCGGCCTGGCGATGGTGGCTCAACTGGTACCGCAACGTCTGATGGGCTTCATCATGGGTAGCTGGTTCCTGACCACCGCAGGCGCCGCCATCATTGCAGGTAAAATAGCTAACCTGATGGCAGTACCGGAAAACGTCACCGACCCGCTGGTTTCTCTGAACGTTTACGGCCACGTGTTCCTGCAAATTGGTATCGCGACCGCAGTCATCGCTTTCCTGATGCTGCTGACCGCGCCGAAGCTGAACCGCATGACGCTGGACGACGACGCTGTTGCCAAAGCGCGCGAAACCGCAACCGCTTAAATGCTCCGGGAAAACCAATAAATTTAGGCCGCTAACGTTTGTTAGCGGCTTTTTTTTTGCCCCACGGGGGACTAACATACAGGAAACTGCAGCCACGAGGAGTTACTGATGAAACTGTTCTACAAGCCCGGCGCCTGTTCCCTTGCCTCTCATATCGCCCTGCGCGAAAGCGGCCTCGACTTTACCATCGATAGCGTCGACCTGGCGAAGAAACGCCTCGAAAACGGCGATGACTACCTGCTGATTAACCCTAAGGGTCAGGTTCCCGCGCTGCTGCTTGACGACGACATGCTGCTGACCGAGGGCGTGGCCATCATGCAGTACATTGCCGACCGCGTACCTGACCGTCAGCTGCTGGCCCCAGTGGGCACCATTGCCCGCTATCAGACGCTGGAATGGCTGAATTACGTCGCCACCGAATTACATAAAGGCTTTACCCCGCTGTTCCGCCCGGACACCCCGGAAGACTACAAGCCGACGGTGCGCGCGCTGCTGGAGAAAAAGCTGCAGTATGTCGATGAGTCGCTGCAGGATAAACAGTGGTTGAATGGGCATCGCTTCACCATCGCCGATGGCTACCTGTTTACGGTCCTGCGCTGGGGCTATGCGGTGAAACTGAATATGGAAGCGTACGCTAATATTGGCGCCTGGATGGCGCACGTCGCGGCGCGGCCGTCCGTTGCGGCGGCGCTGTCGGCGGAAGGTCTGAAGTAAACCATTGGCATGCCCGCTTGCGGGCATGCCATCGCGCTTACAGCTGCGTAGCGCTGAAGTAATGCTCCGGTTTGGCAATGCGGTCCTGCGCCGCCACCACCTGCAATTCATACTCGTGCATATTTTTGGTGGCCAGCATGATTTCATACACTGCCGCAGTAACGTGCTCAAGGGCATCGCGCAGGCTGGCGCCCTGCAGTAGCTTAACCAGCAGCAGGCCGCTGGTCACATCGCCCACGCCGACCGGCTGACGGCTGCCAAAATCGACCAGCGGGCGGCTGATATGCCAGGCCTCATCCGCTGTCACCAGCAACATCTCAAAGCGATCCATACTCATACCGGCCCGCGCCAGATGCTTCACCAGCACCACCTGTGGCCCTAGTGCTATCAGCTCACGCGCCGCGCTAACGGCTTCGTCAACGTTGGCTACCGGATGGCCGCACAGGATCTCCAATTCGACAAGATTCGGCGCGATGATATCACTGGCCGGCAGCGCATAGCGTACGTGGAATTCAGCCACCCCGGGGGCGACGATACAGCCTTTTTCCGGGTGGCCCATCACCGGGTCGCAAAAATATTTCGCTGCCGGATTCGCCGCTTTAACCTGACGCACGATGCCGAGAATATGTTCGCCCTGCTCGGCGGAGCCAAGATAGCCGCTCAGTACCGCATCGCAGCTCTGCAGCTTATCGATATCGGCAATCCCCTGCACGATTTCGGTCAGATGCGAAGGCGGCATGACGCAGCCGGTCCATTTGCCGTACTGCGTATGGTTGGAGAACTGAACGGTATTGAGGGGCCAGACGTTGGCGCCGAGGCGGCGCATCGGAAATTCAGCGGCGCTGTTGCCCGCATGGCCAAACACAACGTGAGACTGAATGGCGAGGATGTTCTTCATTTTCTTACCACAACCCTAAAAAGAAAAAAGGGCGTGGTTTCCCACGCCCTGGTTTTATTTTTTATTTCCAGCAGACCAGGCAGTAATTCTTCTTACCGCGACGCAGTAAGGTGTAGCGACCGAACAGGCGGTCGCTATCACTGAATACATATTCCGGATCGGACTGTTTTTCACCGTTAATGGTCACCGCGTTAGAGGCTACGGTTTTACGCGCCTGACCGCGGGACGGCTGCAGCTCGGAATCCACCAGCGCCTGCAGGAGATCGGCGCCTTTTTCCATTTCGATCATCGGCACGCCATCCTGCGCCAGCTGTTCGAAATCTGCTTCGCTCAGGTCGCTCAGATTACCGTTAAACAGGCTTTCGGTAATGCGCTTAGCCGCTTCCAGGCCTTCTTCGCCGTGGACCAGACGCGTCACCTGCTCTGCCAGCACGTACTGCGCGCGCGGCGCTTTACCGCTGTTTTTATCTTCTTCTTCCAGCGCATTGATCTCGGCAATGTCCATGAAGGTGAAGAACTTCAGGAAGCGATAAACGTCTGCGTCGGCGGTGTTAATCCAGAACTGGTAGAATTTGTACGGACTGGTTTTCTTCGGATCCAGCCATACCGCGCCGCCTTCTGTTTTACCGAACTTGGTGCCGTCGGCCTTGGTGATCAGGGGAACGGTCAAACCAAAGACCTGATTCTGGTGCAAACGACGAGTCAGGTCGATACCTGAAGTGATGTTGCCCCACTGATCGGAGCCGCCGATTTGCAGCGCCACGCCGTGCAGTTTATTCAGGCAGGCAAAGTCATAACCCTGCAGCAGGTTATAGGAAAACTCGGTGAAAGAGATCCCCTGATCGTCACGGTTCAGACGCTGCTTCACCGCTTCTTTGTTGATCATCTGGTTCACAGAGAAGTGCTTGCCGATATCACGCAGGAAGGTCAGCACGTTCATGCCGCCGAACCAGTCGTAGTTATTCGCGGCAATCGCCGAGTTGTCGCCGCAGTTGAAATCGAGGAATGGCGCAACCTGTTTACGGATTTTATCCACCCACTGCTGCACGGTATCTTCGGTATTGAGTTTACGCTCAGCGGCTTTAAAGCTCGGGTCGCCAATCAGACCGGTCGCACCGCCGACCAGCGCCACAGGCTTATGGCCTGCCTGCTGGAAGCGTTTCAGGCATAACAATGGAACAAGATGCCCCAAGTGCAAGCTGTCAGCGGTAGGATCGAAGCCGCAATAGAGCGCGATCGGGCCTTGCGCCAGTCGCTCTGCTAACGCTTCCTCGTCCGTCACCTGGGCTACCAGCCCCCGCTCTTGCAATTGTTTAATCAAGTTACTGCTTGCCATCAAATTCTCCATGTATAAACGACTGCACCTTTGCCGGTACACGACTTTTCGCCAGACGCGAAAGGTACATAGAATAAAGCGCCGGAGCACGTAGCACCAGCGCTTAAAACAACATTTTGCGTCCTTTATGGCGCCAGACGGTCGATTTGCCAGCCATCATTTTGCCGCTGGTATAAAAAGCGGTCGTGCAGACGATGTTCACCGCCCTGCCAGAACTCCATTTGTTCAATACTGACGCGGAAACCGCCCCAGAAACTTGGCAACGGGACTTCGCCTTGCTGGAATTTCTGTTTAAGCTCGAGGAATTTACTTTCCAGGATCCCACGAGCGGAGATACGGCTGGACTGTTGGGAGACCCAGGCGCCAATCTGGCTATCGCGCGGTCGGCTGTGGAAATACTTAACCACTTCCAGCGTCGACAGACGTTCTGCCTGGCCTATTACCATCACCTGGCGCTCCAGCATATGCCAGGGAAACAGCAGGCTGATATGGGGATTTTTTTCGATCTGGTGCGCCTTACGGCTGCCCAGGTTGGTATAAAACACCAGCCCTTTTTCATCATAGTGTTTTAACAATACGATGCGTTGATAGGGCTGGCCGTTTTCATCAACGGTCGCGACTACCATCGCCGTCGGGTCGGCGAGCTTAGCGTCGCAGGCCTGACGCAACCAACGTTCAAATAACGTCAGGGGTTCAGCGGGAAGATCGTGGCGACGAAGGCCGCCACGGGTATATTCACGGCGCAGATGCGCGATTTGCTGCAATTCGTCGTTATCAGACATAACCATTGAGATCGTTGTCATAGGGTGGCGTTATTGTGCGCCCCCGCTACGGAAATCTCAACGTTTGGCGGTTTGTAACTGGCAGTTGTCCAGTACGGCGCGGTCGCGCTTATACACGGTGGCGCTGTCGCCCTTCGACCAGAAGACATAAACGCCATCAGTGTAACGAGAACCGGAAGCCGAGAGCCCCTGGGTCAGATTGAGTTGCTGATTATCATAGATAAAGCTCACCTGCTGACGAGCGTTGTTCAGATGGACGGTCAGCGGTTTTTGATCGCACTGATATTCAAGGGTGTCGGTCTGCATCCGTTCAACGAATTGGTTGTAATAGCTACACCCCGCCAGCATAAAAGGAACTACCGCAATAAGAAATTTTTTCATGAGTATGCCTTCGACTTTCCCGGTCAGGAGGGCAAACCGCCCTCCCGGAATTTCGTCCAGTTTACCGGTAAATAAAAAATAGCGACTTCAGTTAACTCTGATTCTGCGCTCGATTCGCGGGATAAATGGCGCCAAGAATGGTCGCTTCGCTGGCGCCGGTGACGGAAGGAAGATTACCCGGCAGGCCGGCAAGCGTACGCCATGCCAGCCACGCAAAAGCCAACGCTTCCATATCGTCACCGCTGATACCGGCATCATCGGTGGTCGTGACTTCCGTTCCTGGCAGCAGCGCCGCCAGACGCGCCATCAACAGCGGATTCCGCGCCCCGCCGCCGCAAACTAACAAACGCTCGCAGCCGCCGCTTAACAAAACCTGCTCACTGATGGTCACCGCCGTCAGTTCAGTCAGCGTGGCCTGAACATCCTGCCCTCGCAGATTAGCGTAACGCGCCAGATGTTTTTCCAGCCAACCATAATTGAAATACTCGCGACCGGTGCTCTTCGGCGCGGGTAACGCAAACCACGGGTCGCTTAGCATATCCTGCAGCAGCGGTAGCAATACTTTGCCTTCACTGGCCCATTGCGCGTCTTTATCGTAGGGTTTACCGCACTGGCGCCAAATCCAGGCGTCCATCAACATATTTCCCGGTCCGGTGTCGTAACCGCGTACCGGCTGCCCTGGAACCAGCAAGGAAAGGTTGGCTATGCCGCCGATGTTAAGCACCATACGTCTTTCAACCGGGTGCGCCAGCAGCGCCTGGTGGAAAGCCGGAACCAGTGGCGCGCCCTGGCCGCCAAGCGCCATATCGCGGCGGCGGAAATCCCCCACCACGGTCACGCCGGTATGCGCTGCGATCTGATTGTTATCGCCTATTTGCATCGTGTGCGGCGCATCGCCGGTCGGTTCATGCCACACTGTCTGGCCATGGCAACCGATAGCGACAACATCCTCAGGCTGAAGATTTTGCTGGCGCATCAGCGCTAATACTGCATCCGAAAAAAGCCGTCCCAAACGGGTATCGAGTCGCCCCAGTTGCGACAAGGTCAGCTGTTGCCCCTGGCAAATCGCTAAAATATCTTCTTTCAGATTGACCGGGATGGGGTACGAGAGGCTCGCCTGCTGCGCCACCATGTTTTCATTTATTGCCGCCAGAACAACATCAACGCCATCAAGGCTGGTGCCAGACATTACGCCAATAAAACGACCTGATTTCATACGCCTACCCTCATTCCATGACTTTTGCAGTGCCATCAGTGCATCATAAAGCAGCGTGCAATGCTATGGCGCACTAATACTTTTTAACAATAGTTCTGCCGCGACAATTTGTTAGGTAAAGTACTTACGTTTATTCGTCGTTAAAGCGAACCTTATTATTTTTAAACAGTCCATAAGGAAGCTATGCCAGCGAACGCTTAAATGCCATATAATTGACCACATGGAAGTTCACTGGAACATTTTGGTACACAGGAGATTCATAAATGATTTTACGTGTTTTGGCTGTCTCGATGATTGGCTTAACCCTGGCGGGTTGCGTCAGCAGCAGCGGTCTATCCGGCGATGTTTACACAGCATCAGAAGCCAAGCAGGTGCAAAGCGTGACCTACGGTACCATCGTACATACCCGTGCGGTCCAGATCCAAAGCGGCGATGACAGCAATGCTATCGGCGCGATTGGCGGCGCGGTACTCGGCGGCTTCCTTGGTAATACCATCGGCGGCGGTACCGGTCGTTCTCTTGCAACTGCTGCAGGCGCGGTTGCCGGCGGCGTAGCCGGTCAGGGCGTACAGGGCGCGATGAACAAAACGCAGGGCGTTGAGCTGGAGATCCGCAAAGATGACGGTAATACCATCATGGTGGTTCAGAAACAGGGCAGCACCCCGTTCTCCGTCGGCCAGCGCGTAGCCATTGCCGGCAGCGGTAGTCAAGTGACGGTTTCCCCGCGTTAAGCCTCCCTAATGCGGCCTTAATTGGCCGCATTAATTCTCCAGATTCATTATTTATCACCAAAACATTCATCATACATATATCAATATTATTGATGTTTCTGCACAGCAACTTGCGTTTGCGCAATATTTCCCGTTAATTAATTCGTTAGCCTGAAGATGTTTTTCATTTAGCGACCAGCGCGTCGTTTTTATCCGCCCTTTTATCGCGGGAGTTTGCCTGTGCCTCTGAATTTAAACCGGTTATCGCACCGCTTATTTGCTTATATCTTTGCCTGCAGCCTGGCAATTATTACGATTGATTTACTATCTCATTCAGTCGTTAATCGTATTCCTACGACTTCATCACCACTTTTTCCTTTGTTGACAATAATATTAATGATTTTTCATATTACTATTGCCTGTTTCATGAGCATGAAATATTGGTGTGATAAAAACCGCCTGTATCTAATGCCTATCGCCATCGCCTTTGCCAGCTCCGCCCTGCTGATGCTGGGTACCCTGAGCAGCTATCCCGGCTGGCTATTGTACAACAGCGAATATATTGTTAAACAAAATGACGCACTGATCTTTTATTCATTCCGTAATATCCTGATGGCGGTGTTGTTCATCACCGCTATTGTTATATACCGTTTTCGTCAGTATCTTAATCAAGCGTCCGGCGCACATACTATAGTACTGACGGGGTGTTTTCTTTTTAGTGCTATCACTCTTATTTTGTCGTGGCTACATTCCAGTAATAGTCCATTATTAAGCATCGATTTCATCGACGATCTCACCAGCACTTTTACTCCGTTATGGCATAACTGGATGGGCTGGTTGCTTTTTTTAGTCTGGGTAGTGACATTGGTATTATTGGTTACTCTCACCCGGCTAAGAAATATATTCTGGTACAGCGGCGCATTTTTCTGCGCCGCCTATTTGTTTACGCTAAACGTATTACTCACAGCGACAAATAGCCAACATATCATCGCATGGAATCAGGCACGCTTGTTCGAAACCTTAAGTACCTTATTTATGCTGTTCGTCCTGTTAAGCGACGTTTTTCTTCTCTATCGCGACTCTAACAACAAATACATCAATTCATATCAGAACTCTATCCGCGATCCGCTGACCAGACTGTACAACCGCAGCTACTTTTACGACACGCTCAACGGTCTGCTGCCGCAAGTTTCAGCAACACAACCGCTGTCGGTTATCGTCAGCGATCTCGACCACTTTAAGCGTATCAACGACAACTACGGTCATGTTCAGGGTGACAAGGTGATTCAGTTTACCGCCGACGTATTACGGACACACGTGCGCCATGATGATATTGCCGCGCGCATCGGCGGCGAAGAGTTCGCCCTGCTGCTGGTAAATACCCATGCTGATGATGCGCTGGCGATAGCCGAGCGGATTCGTCAGATGGTCAGCGCCGGGCAGACATTGCTGCCGGAACGAATGACCATTAGCATGGGTGTTTACACCGTTACAAGCTCAAGCATTGGGGCTGAGGAGTGCGTCAAGCGCGCAGATACGGCTATGTACGCGGCGAAAAACGGTGGCCGCGACCGCGTGGTGGTCTGGCAGGAATAATAGAAAGGGCTTTGCGAACGCAAAGCCCTTTTCCCGGCTAGTCTTTTGCCTGAAGATCGAGGATATTGTTTTCAAGTTTACGGATTAAGTTGAGTAGCGTTTCGACTTCCTGCTTTGAGACACCCGCAAGGATTTCATCACGCGTTTTGCCAATCACCGCTTCCATTTCATTGATCAGCGGTTCAGCCTTTTCCGTTAACTTAATACGTTTCGCCCGGCGATCGTTTGCACAAGTCTGGCGAGAAATGAGCCCTTTCTCCTCCAGTTGATCCAGCGTGCGCACCAAAGAGGGCTGTTCGATACCAATGGCCTTGGCCAGCTGGATTTGCGACTGCTCAGGAGGTAGCTGATGAATGTTATGCAGCGTGACCCAGTGCGTCTGCGTTAACTCCAGAGGTTTCAGGCGATGGTCGATCAGCGCGCGCCAAACGCGTACCAAACGTGCCAGATCAGAACCAAGTGGCGATTCCAATTTCATCTCCTTATAATTAGCTTGCTAAGTTATTATACTGCTTTTAGAATAGTGTGCAGCATTTAAATTACCAAAACAAATGAATTACTTGATTCACTAAATTCAAGACAATGATTTACAATGTGAACTAATTCATCACCAAGAACATTATCCCTGCAACGGCAAAGGATTTTTGCTTGTGAAACTGAGTCTTAACACTCCCGGATTGTCGCTACAGGACCTGGTGTTCGGCGCTTCTATCTATTTTCCCCCGTTATTTAAAGCCGTCGTGCTTGGTTTCTTTATCTGGTTAATCGTTCATCGTCAGCTACGCGACTGGATGTATGCCGGCGAAATCTGGCATCCCCTGCTGATGGACCTTTCCCTGTTTGCGCTGGCCGTTTGCCTGGCGCTGGTTCTCCTGACTCTCCTGTGATGCTCATTTCATGAAGAAACTAAAATATCTCTCAACCTTAATTATTGCCGCCATTGCGATTATCGCCGCCTGGCTGGTATGGAACTACTACACCCAGTCTCCGTGGACGCGCGATGGCAAAATTCGCGCCGAACAGGTCGGTATCACCCCGCAGATTTCCGGCAGTATTTTGCAGTTGAATGTTAAAGATAACCAATTGGTCAAAGCCGGCGACGTTTTGTTCCGCATTGACGATACCCCCTATCGCATTGCGGTTTTAAACGCTCAGGCGCAGCTGGCAAAAGCCAAAGCCGAACTGGCAAAAGCCAAAGCCGAGCAAACCAAGGCCGCCAGCGACGTTACTCGCCGCCGCAGTCTTTCGCAAAACTTCATCTCCGCTGAAGATATGGAAACCGTTAATACCACTTTGAATACCGCCAATACGACTTATGAAGCGGCAAAAGCGGTGGTTGGCGTAGCGCAAGCCGCGCTGGAGCATGCGCAGTGGCAGCTGGCGCAAACCGTGGTCAAAGCCCCGGTTGATGGCTGGATCACTAATTTGTCAACGCGAGTCGGGGATTACGCCTCCGTCGGCCATCCGGTATTTGCGTTGGTTGATAGTCATTCTTTTTATGTTCTGGGTTATTTTGAAGAGACCAAACTGCGTCACATCCGCGAAGGTGATAGCGCTCAGGTCGTTCTCTATAGCAGCAAACAAACGTTACAGGGTCACGTCTCCAGTATCGGCCGCGCCATCGTTGACCAGAGCGTTGAAGGCGGTTCGGCGCTGGTCGCTAATATTAAACCCAACATTCCATGGGTACGCCTTGCGCAACGCGTACCGGTACGTATCGAGTTCGATAAACTCCCTGCGGATGTCACGTTGGTTTCAGGTACCACCTGTACCGTGTCAATTGGCGGACAATAATGAAGCTGCAGGCTCTGCGCTGGCAATCACTGCCGTGGTTTAAGGCCAGTCGCCCGCAATGGCGCTACGCATTGCGCAACGGCATTGCCATGTGTCTGGCGCTCAGCATCGCCTATGCGTTGGACCTTGATGAGCCTTACTGGGCGATGACCTCGGCCGCGGTAGTCAGCTTCCCGACCGTCGGCGGCGTTATCAGTAAGAGCTTTGGCCGTATCGCCGGCAGCCTGCTCGGCGCCTGCGCCGCCCTGCTACTGGCCGGCCATACCCTTAATGACCCCTGGCTATTCCTATTCAGTATCTCAGCCTGGATTGCGCTCTGTACCTGGGCCTGTGCGATGTTTACCAATAATGTCGCTTACGCCTTTCAGCTGGCAGGCTATACCTGCGCCATTATCGCCTTCCCGGTTATTAATGTTACCGACGCGAATGAACTGTGGACTATCGCTCAGTCGCGTGTCTGTGAAGTGATTGTGGGGATATTGTCCGGCGGGTTCATGATGATGATCCTGCCCAGTACCTCGGATGGCGTCACGCTGCTGACGGCACTGAAGAATATGCACTCCCGATTATTAGAGCATGCCAGCCTGCTGTGGGTGCCGGAAACCACCGATGCGATTCGTAGCGCTCATGAAAGCGTCATCGGCCAGATCCTGACCATGAATCTGCTGCGTATCCAGGCCTTCTGGAGCCACTACCGTTTCAGACGGCAAAATCCATTGCTGAATTATCTGCTACACCAGCAGTTGCGAATGACCAGCGTCATCTCCAGCCTGCGGCGAATGTTATTGAACTGGCCGGATGCGCCAGGTAATACGCGGGCGGTGCTCGAAACGCTACTTAGCGAGCTCGCCAATCCGCACGCGACTGCTTATAGCGTGGCGCGGATACTGGTGCCGCTAGCCCCCGGCCCTAACGCCGACTATCGCCATCTGGCGTTCTGGAAACGGCTGCGTTATTTCTGCCGTATCTATCTCGAAAGCAGCCGCTGGATCCGCCGCATCGAGAACGCCAGCGCTATCACGGTGTTCAATGTCCCTTCGGCGCCCGCGCTGTCGCGCCATACCGATCAGGCGGAAGCGTTATGGAACGGCTTGCGTACCTTCTGCGCGTTGGTGGCCGTGGGTGCCTGGGGCATCAGCACCCAATGGCAGGCCTGCGCCGCCGCGCTCACCCTTGCCGCTATTAGCTGCGTACTGTACTCGGTGTCACCTTCGCCTTTTAAATCGCTCACCTTATTGATGCGTACCCTGGTGCTGTTGTCGCTGTTCAGCTTTGTGGTGAAGTTTGGCTTAATGGTGCAGATAACCGACCTGTGGCAGTTTTTACTGTTTCTGTTCCCGCTGCTCACCACCATGCAATTATTAAAACTTCAAATGCCGAAGTTCGCAGGGCTATGGGGGCAGTTAATCGTCTTTATGGGATCGTTTATTTCGGTCACCAACCCTCCGGTCTATGACTTCGCCTCGTTTCTTAATGATAATCTCAGCAAAATCATCGGCGTCGGTCTTGCATGGCTTGCCTTTGCGATTATCAGTCCCGGTTCGGATGCGCGGAAAAGCCGCCGCCATATTCGTGCGTTACGGCGTCACTTCGTCGATCAGCTGAGCCGCCGCCCGCAGCACAGCGAGCACGAATTTGAGTCACTGGTGTATCACCATATTAGCCAGTTAAGCAGCAGCCAGGACGCACTGGCGCGACGTTGGCTGCTGCGCTGGGGCGTGGTGCTGCTCAACTGCTCGCATGTCGTGTGGCAACTACGTGATTGGGAGACACGCTCCGATCCGCTTTCACAAGTGCGCGACTTGTGTATTAGCCTGCTACGCGACGTCATGAGCGAACGCGGCGTCCAGCAACGCCCACTTGCCTCGACGTTACTGGAACTGCAGCGGATATGCGATACCCTTAACCACCATCATCAGCCGGCGGCTAAAGAGCTGGCGGCGATTATCTGGCGGTTATACTGCTCGCTATCGCAGTTAGAACAGGCGCCGATTGCCGGCACCATTACCGAACGGGCTACTTAATCACCCCGCAGGCAAAACGCTCGCCGCCGCCGCCCAGCGGCTGCGGGCTATCGGCCATATTATCGCCGCCGACATGCACCATCAGCGCTTTGCCCTTCACTTCAGCGAGCGTTTTCAGGCGCGGGGCAATAACTGGTTGATTAGCCACGCCATCGTCGTTCACCACCAGCAGAGGGAGATCGCCGAGATGCCCCGCCCCTAATGGCCCTTCATGTTTGCCGGTATGTTGCGGGTCGAAATGCCCGCCCGCCGCGCCGGCGGCGACCGCTTTACCGTCTTTTATCGCCGGCTGGCAGCTTCCTTCAGCATGAATATGAAAACCGTGTTTACCCGGCGGTAACGCGCGTAAATCAGGAGCAAATTCGAGTCCCCTGTCGGTTTCAGTAATTTTAACGCTGCCGACGGCCTGGCCAACGCTTTGGCTGGTGACAAGATTGAGGGTGACATCTTCACTGGCGGCCTGAGCGCCAGCGCAAAATGCGAGAGTGAAAATAGCGAGTAAACATCGTTGCATAACACCTCCGGATTGGCTGTTTCCCTGATAAGTGTAAACCAGGCAGCGGCATCCGGAGGCGTAATCTGGCTTATGGGACGTCGTATCCCAGCGCCGCTTTGCGAATGCGGAACCACTGCTGGCGCGTCATATGCAGTTTTTCCGCGACAATCGCCGAGCGCACGCGCTCGATTTTCCCCGAGCCGATAATCGGCAACGGTTTCGACGGCAGGCGCAACACCCACGCGTAAACTACCTGTTCGATGCTTTCGGCGTTAAGCTCTTGGGCAATTTGCGCCAGTTCGTCGCGCAGCGGCTGGAAGCTCTCGTCGTTGAACAGGCGTCCGCCGCCGAGGCAGGACCAGGCCATCGGGCGAATGCGTAGCTGCTGCAGTTGATCGAGGGTGCCGTCAAGCAGCAGCGGCTGATATACCGGCGAGAGCTCGACCTGGTTAGTCGCCAGGGTGAAAGGCAGGCGCGATTGTAAAAGCGTAAACTGCGCCGGCGTAAAGTTAGACACGCCAAAGTGGCGCACTTTCCCACTATGATGTAGCGCGAGGAAAGCCTCAGCGACCTCGTCGGCATCCATCAATGGATCCGGGCGGTGAATCAGCAGTAAATCGAGATGATCGGTCGCCAGGTTGCGCAGGGATTGCTCGGCGCTGAGAATGATATGGTCACGGTCAGTAATATAGTGGCCAATGGTATTTTCCGCACGCGCTTTGGTAGCAATGCCGCATTTGCTGACGATTTCCATTCGGCTACGTAGATGCGGAGCTCGTTTAAGCGCTTCGCCAAAGGCAGATTCGCATTGATAATCGCCGTAGATATCGGCGTGGTCGACGGTAGTAATTCCCAGATCCAGGTGCTGCTCAATAAAGCCGACCAGCGCCTCGGCGGACATATTCCAGTCCATTAGCCGCCAGTAACCCATAACAAAACGTGAAAATTCCGGCCCCTGCGGAGCCATAGCAATACGCTGAACCATAAACGCTTCCTCGACAAAAAAGTGCTCTGAGTATACGCATATTTATCTTCAAAACAGTGAGGGTTGCTGCGGTTCTTCCGCCGGCTCCGGCTTAGCCGCTCGAATTTTACGCAGTAATCGCTGACGGCACAGGCGCAGAACCTCTTGTTTTTGCGCATCGCTCAGTTTTTGCCAGTTGAAGCGCTCATCACGGCTACGAAAACAGCCACGGCAATACCCGCGTTCATCGGACTGACATATTCCCCGACACGGACTTTGTACCGGGAAAAACTCAAGCTGCTCTGCCACAACCGATCTCCTGTTTGTTCTCTCTGCTTCTCATTGAAGACGCTCTGCCGCTCGCGCGCAACTTTTGTTCGTTTGTTATCCTCGCAGAATGATCATTTTGCTTGCATTAGACCAATCGGTCTACTACAGTGTGCCGCATGAACAGACACAGCGAATGCGATACCCGAGAACACATCCTCGTCACCGGCGAACAACTATGCATGCATCGTGGTTTTACCGGAATGGGCTTAAGTGAACTTCTGAAAACGGCGGAAGTGCCGAAAGGCTCTTTCTATCATTACTTTCGCTCAAAAGAAGCCTTCGGCGTCGCGTTGCTTGAACATCACTACACCGGCTATCTGCAGCGCCTGGTTGACCACTTCGACCATGGCGAAGGCAACTACCGCGACCGACTGCTGGCCTACTATCAGCACACGCTGAATCAGTTTTGCCAACAGGGCATTATCAGCGGCTGCTTAACCGTGAAGCTGTCGGCGGAAGTGTGCGACCTGTCGGAAGATATGCGTACCGCCATGGATAAAGGCGCCAGTCAGATTATCGCCCTATTGGGCGAAGCACTGGAAAAAGGCCGTCTGGAGGGTAGCCTGCTGTTTGAGGGGGAAGCTATCACCCTTTCACAGGTGCTGTACTCGTTGTGGTTGGGGGCCAATCTACAGGCCAAAATTACGCGTAGCGCAACGCCGCTGGAAAGCGCCCTTGCTCACGCCAAACAGATCATTGCAGCGCCTGCGGTTTAACAGGCGTTTTTATTTAACCAGTTACAAGACGACCGGTCTACTCAGGAGTCATTATGTCAGAATCTAAATTGTTCAGCCCGTTAAAAGTCGGTGCGGTGACCGTACCTAACCGCGTATTTATGGCTCCGCTGACCCGTCTGCGCAGCATCGAACCTGGCGACATCCCTACTCCGCTGATGGCTGAGTACTATCGTCAGCGCGCCAGCTCCGGCCTGATTATCACCGAAGCGACGCAAATTTCCGCCCAGGCGAAAGGTTATGCCGGCGCGCCGGGCCTGCATAGCGCAGAGCAAATGGCCGCATGGCAAAAAATCACCGCTGGCGTTCATGCTGAAAACGGTCATATCGCCGTGCAACTGTGGCACACCGGGCGGATTTCCCATAACAGCCTGCAACCGGGCGGCGCAGCGCCGGTCGCGCCATCGGCACTGAGCGCAGGCACGCGTACTTCGCTGCGTGATGAAAACGGCCATGCGATTCGCGTTGATACGTCAATGCCGCGCGCGCTGGAAACGGACGAAATCCCAGGCATCGTTGATGATTTCCGTCAGGCGGTAGGCAATGCCCGTGATGTCGGATTCGATCTGGTAGAGCTGCACTCCGCGCACGGTTATCTGCTGCACCAGTTCCTGTCGCCTTCTTCTAACCAGCGTACCGACCAGTACGGCGGCAGCGTTGAGAACCGCGCCCGCCTGGTGCTCGAAGTGGTCGATGCCGTCAGCAAAGAATGGAGCGCCGACCGTATCGGTATCCGCGTGTCGCCAATCGGTAGTTTCCAGAACGTCGATAACGGCCCGAACGAAGAAGCCGATGCGCTCTATCTTATTGAGCAACTGGCAAAACGCGGTATCGCTTATCTGCACATGTCCGAACCAGACTGGGCCGGCGGCCAGCCGTATAGCGACGAATTCCGTCAGAAAGTCCGCGATCGTTTCCCTGGCGCGATTATCGGCGCTGGCGCCTATACGGTGGAGAAAGCCAACGACCTTATTAATAAAGGGCTGATCGATGCCGTGGCCTTTGGCCGCGATTACATCGCCAACCCGGATCTGGTGGCCCGTCTGCAGAAGAAAGCGGCGCTAAACCCGCAGCGCCCGGAAAGCTTCTACGGCGGCGGCGCGGAAGGTTATACCGATTATCCAACCCTGTAATCCCTCCATTGATAGCGGCGTACCAACGCCGCTATACTCAAGACTCTGATGTATCAAAACAAACTGCATAGGGGAAATTATGCGCTTACTTCACACCATGCTGCGCGTTGGCGACCTGCAACGTTCTATCGAGTTTTATACCAACGTGCTGGGCATGAAGCTGCTGCGTACCAGCGAAAACCCTGAATATAAATACTCGCTGGCTTTCGTCGGCTACGGCGAAGAGAGCGATACCGCGGTTATCGAACTGACCTATAACTGGGGCGTGGATAGCTACGAGCTCGGTACCGCCTATGGCCATATTGCGCTGAGCGTCGACAACGCGGCGGAAGCCTGCGAACGTATTCGCCAGAACGGCGGCAACGTCACTCGCGAGGCCGGCCCGGTGAAAGGCGGCAGCACGGTTATCGCCTTTGTTGAAGATCCGGACGGCTACAAAATTGAGCTGATCGAAGAGAAAGATGCCGGAAAAGGTCTCGGCAACTAAGTTAATTCGGGCGCGTTCGCGCCCGATGTTTTATCCCTACCTGCTGCAAGCCGCGGCAAAATTTGCCATAATGCGCGCTACTTTTTTCCAGCTAAGAGAATCTGATGTCCGAGAACGCTCAACTTAATGGTCTGTGCGGCCGTTTTCGCGGTTTTTACCCAGTGGTGATTGATGTTGAGACCGCCGGGTTTAATGCCAAAACCGACGCCCTGCTGGAGATCGCCGCTATTACGTTGAAGATGGATGAGCAGGGCTGGCTGATGCCGGACGAAACGCTGCATTTTCACGTGGCTCCCTTCGAAGGGGCCAACCTGCAGCCGGAAGCGCTGGCTTTCAATGGAATTAACCCAAACGATCCTGAGCGCGGCGCGATAAGCGAATACGATGCGCTGCACGCCATTTTTAAAATGGTCCGCAAAGGGATGAAAGAGAGCGATTGTAGCCGCGCGATTATGGTGGCGCATAATGCGACTTTCGATCATAGCTTTACGATGGCCGCCGCCGAGCGCGCCGGGTTGAAACGCAACCCGTTCCATCCTTTCGTGACCTTCGATACCGCCGCGCTGAGCGGGTTGGCCTTAGGGCAAACGGTATTGTCTAAAGCCTGCATTGCCGCGGGAATGGAGTTTGATGGCAGCAAGGCTCATTCTGCGTTGTACGATACCGAGCAAACCGCCCAGCTATTCTGCGAAATCGTCAACCGCTGGAAGCGCCTTGGCGGTTGGCCGTTACCTGCGCTTGAAGCATAAGCGATAAAAAAAGCGACTTCCGGGGAAGTCGCTTTTTCTTTGCTGCAAAGAATTACTCTGCTTTCGGCTCGTCAGCGCTGTGCTTGGCTGCCGTTTCTTTGATCAGCTGCTGCAGTTCGCCGCGCTGATACATTTCGATGATGATGTCGCAACCGCCAACCAGTTCACCGTCAACCCACAGCTGCGGGAAGGTCGGCCAGTTAGCGTATTTCGGTAATTCAGCGCGGATATCCGGATTCTGCAGGATGTCTACGTAGGCAAAACGTTCGCCGCAAGCGGAAAGCGCCTGTACAGCCTGAGCGGAGAAACCGCAGCTCGGCAGCTTCGGAGAACCTTTCATATACAGCAGGATCGGGTTTTCAGCGATTTGACGTTGGATTGTTTCTAAAGTGGTGCTCATTGTCGTGCTTCCTTAAACATCTTTACGGCAGTAATTTGTCATTGTAGCGTCCTGGACGCAGGACCGATAATAACATTTTTTTCACTCGCCACATTTTATCTTCTGTCGTCTGAAGTTGCCTTAAAAATATCACTTTGCGACGTCAGCGCGGGGCGGGTTGCGCATTTTTTGTACGCAGCGGCGATTCTCTGACTTATTTTTTTGCAATCGTTAACCAAACGACATTTTAGATACAAAAGAGTATTAACTTTCTGGCTTTTTATGCTTTAGAATCATTCCGGTTTGTCATTCACCGTCAGGCATTAGTATATGTCTGTAATTTAATCAGGGGATTGCTCAGTGGCGCGGCTCAATAAAATCGCGATATCGCTCTGTGCATTACTGTTTACATCTATCTCGCTTACGCCATTGGCGCATGCTTCAGGGCATACGCACGCTTCGGCTACGCCGAAGGCGCATCCGGCAAAAGGCTCCACCGCCGAGCGTAAGAAGAAAGCGGCACAGAATAAATCCAAATCCACCGCTAAAACTACCCGTAAAAAAACCTCCAGCTCTAAGCTCCCTACCCGCACTACCGCAGCAAGCCAAACCGCGCTTAATCGTCAAGCCGCCGGCGCCACCAAAAAATGCGTGTTGCGCAAAGGTTATAAAAAACAGTGTGCGAAAACGGTAAAATCCGGCGAAGCATCGACGCTGGCGTTGAACAACGTGAAAAGCAAATGCGTAGTGCGTAAAGGCTACAAAAAACGCTGTAAGCCCGTTGTCGACGAGCCGAATCTGACGATTGCCGACGCACACAAAGCCCGCGTGCAAAAAGCGCAAAGTACCGCAATGAATAAACTCATGGATCAGCTGGGCAAGCCTTATCGCTGGGGAGGCTCCTCACCGCGTACCGGTTTCGACTGCAGCGGGCTGGTTTATTACGCCTATAAAGATCTGGTAAAAATTCATATTCCGCGCACCGCTAACGAAATGTACCACCTGCGCGATGCCCGGCCGGTTGACCGCGATGAACTGCAAAGCGGCGACCTGGTCTTCTTCCGTACCCGTGGACGCGGCACCGCCGACCACGTAGGCGTTTACGTTGGAAACGGTAAGTTTATCCAGTCGCCGCGTACCGGTCGTGATATTCAGATAACCTCCTTAAGCGAAGATTATTGGGTTCGCCACTACGTCGGCGCGCGCCGCGTAATGACGCCAAAAACCATTCGTTAAGAGACGCTGGCCTCGGTTTGCCGCTGCGCCGGCAAACCGCTCTTCTGTACATCCCCCCCCTCTTCCAGATTCAGCGGATACTGCATTCGCTCCTCCAGTTGCGCGGGGTGGCGGCGATAACTGGTCGGCGACATACCAAAATGACGACGGAAAGTACGGCAGAATGTCGCCTGGCCTTCAAAACCGAGCAGCAATGAGATACTCAACGCCGAATCCTTCGTCTGTTTGAGAATGCCGGCGGCAATAGTCATTTTGCGTCGGCTAACATACGTTCCCAGCGTATAACCGGTAATCAGCGCAAACTGGCGCTGAAAGTACCAGTGCGAATAACCCGATTTCCTCGAGATCGCGGTAACGGGGAGCGCGGTAAAAATGTTGTCTTCGATCCATTCGATAATATCTATGACGATCGGGATAATATGTCCGCTGACCATTTCATGTTTGTGCGCCATCTCTTTTCATCCATCAATTATGAGCTTTATGCTTGTTCAATAACGATTTCTTACTCCGAGGTCCGTTGCCTGCAGAGACAATTATATTTGTCATACAATTAAGATAGATCCCAATGATTATTGGGCATGAAAGTCATTCCTATTACGCATAATGCTAACAAGCTAATGATTTATCGCATTTTAAAAAGATAACAAGCGGTGAGGATATGCAGCGTTTTAGTCGTATGCAGGAGCGTCGATGGGGACTTTGCGAATCATATCGCTCGTCATGCGCCAGACTGGCGAAGGCTTAATCAGTCGCGTTAGCAATGAATAACCTTTGTTGTTGTAAGTCTTTTAACTGACTTCAGCAAATGTTAACATTCTCAACACAATAACATGTAACACTCGCGACAGCGTTACACAGTAAATACTGTATTCAGGTGAACTTTCACCTAATTAATGTGAGAAAAAACAAAAAGTTATAAGGAGAGTAGCAATGTCGTTCGAATTACCTGCATTACCATATGCAAAAGACGCCCTGGCGCCGCACATTTCCGCAGAAACCCTGGAATACCATTACGGTAAGCATCACCAGGCCTATGTGACCAACCTCAACAACCTGATCAAAGGCACCGCTTTTGAAGGCAAATCTCTGGAAGAGATCGTTCGCTCTTCTGAAAGTGGCGTCTTCAATAACGCAGCGCAGGTCTGGAACCACACTTTCTACTGGAACTGCCTGGCGCCGAACGCCGGCGGTGAGCCGGAAGGCGAACTGGCCGCAGCGATTAGCAAATCTTTCGGTAGCTTCGCTGATTTTAAAGCGAAATTCACCGATGCCGCGGCGAAAAACTTCGGCGCAGGCTGGACCTGGCTTGTTAAAAACGCAGACGGCAGCCTGGCTATCGTCTCCACCAGCAACGCCGGCACTCCGCTGACTACCGATGCGACGCCGCTGCTGACCGTTGATGTCTGGGAACACGCCTACTACATCGACTACCGCAATGCCCGTCCTAATTATCTGGAACACTTCTGGGCGTTGGTAAACTGGAAATTTGTTGCCGCCAACCTGGCAGCATAAAACAAAACCGCAGCAGGCTTGCCCCGCTGCGGTTTTTTCTTAGTACAACTTAGTGATTCGCTAACGCTTCTTCTGGTTGAGAACGCCCGCCAAACAGCACTACCGCCAACGCCAGCCCGGCAATAATCGCCCCCATTACCGGCACAAAAGCATAACCGAGACCGCCGGAAATCACCGCGCCGCCTGCCGCCGCACCCAACGCGTTACCGAGGTTAAAAGCGCCAATATTCACCGACGATGACAGACCCGGCGCTTCGTGCGCCACGCGCATTACGCGCATCTGCAGCGGCGGAACCACCGCGAAGGTTGCCGCGCCCCACACGACCATGCTGACGGCAGCACCCAACTGCGATTGCGCCAGCAGCGGAATGGCCAACATGATGGCAATCAGTAACAACAGGAACCCTTTCAACGTTCCGGAGACTGAACGGTCGGCAAATTTACCGCCCAGATAGTTGCCAAGTGAGAAACCAACGCCGATTAATACCAGCATGGCGGTAACAAACAGCGGTGAAGCATTGGTAATGGTATGCAGTACCGGAGAAATGTAGGTATACAGCGTGAACATCGCCCCGGCGCCCAGCACGGTGGTCAACAGCGCGGAGAGTACCTGAGGACGCATCAACACCGACAGCTCGCGCTTCACGTTCGGACGCTCGCCGGCGCTACCCTTCGGCAGGGAGAACCACAGGCTGACCATCGCAATTAATCCCAGACCCGCCGTGGCGAGGAAAGACATTCTCCAGCCGATGGTTTCGCCAAGCCAGGTAGCCGCCGGTACGCCGCCGATATTGGCAATGGTCAGCCCCATAAACATGGTCGCGACCGCACTGGCCTGTTTGTGTTTTGGCACCACGCTTGCGGCAACGACCGAGCCGAGGCCGAAGAACGCGCCATGATTGAGGCTGGTGATAATACGCGACAGCAGTAGCGTCGTGTAATCCGGCGCAATTGAAGAGAGAACGTTGCCGAGGGTGAAGATCCCCATCAGGAAGATCAATGCATTGCGGCGAGCGCGATGCGACAGCAGTAACGTCATTAACGGCGCGCCGACCATCACGCCAATGGCATAGGCGCTAATCAGCATCCCCGCGGCCGGAATAGAAACATCTACGCCTTTGGCGATAACCGGCAGTAGTCCCATCGGGGAAAACTCGGTGGTACCGATACCAAAGGCACCGATCGCCAACGCGAGTAAGGGAAAGTTGATTTTCATTCAGAGACTCCATCAGGCCGATTCAGGACTCGGCATTACATCAGAAGCCAAAAGCATGACATCAATCACAGAAAAACAGAAGTAAACGAAATGACAAAAGATTTTTGCAGATTTGCTAATAATGGCGGGATGGGAGGGGAAGCCCCCTCCCTGCTGGATTCAGTGCAGTACCGCGGTCAACGCGGCGGCGACGATCAGACCCAAAACAATAACCGTCGTTGTCAGCGAAAACTTTAAATTTGTGTCCATCAATTTTCTCCCCTGATTATCCCCACATAGAAAGTGAGCTTGCTCATTTTTGCACAAAAATATGCAAAAATCTTCCCGGATTTAGAGTGATGCACATTTTTGCTCTTCCCCTTTGCTTCGAGATAGGACAAAATCCCACGCTAATTTGAAAGCGTATCGGCCATTGACCCCTTCCTGTCGTTCTGTGTCGTTTTCCCAGGTGTTGCAATGTTGAGCATTGTATACAGGGTGTGTATAGGCAAACGTTTACGTATCGATAATCAGACGATCAGGTCAAGGTCTGGAGTAAGAAGTAATGGCAACTATTAAAGATGTAGCGAAACGCGCAAACGTTTCCACTACAACTGTATCACATGTGATTAACAAAACCCGTTTCGTGGCGGAAGAGACGCGCAATGCGGTGTGGGCGGCAATTAAAGAACTCCACTATTCGCCAAGCGCCGTGGCTCGCAGCCTGAAAGTCAATCACACTAAATCGATCGGTTTGCTGGCCACCAGCAGCGAAGCGGCCTATTTCGCTGAAATTATCGAATCCGTAGAAAAGAGCTGCTTCCAGAAAGGCTATACCCTGATTCTGGGCAACGCCTGGAACGATCCGGAAAAACAGCGCGCCTACTTGTCTATGATGGCGCAAAAGCGCGTCGACGGCCTGCTGGTGATGTGTTCCGAGTACCCGGAGTCCGTACTCAGCATGCTGGAAGAGTATCGTCATATTCCGATGGTGGTGATGGACTGGGGCGAAGCCAAGGCGGACTTTACCGACTCGGTTATCGATAATGCCTTTGAAGGCGGCTATATCGCCGGCCGTTACCTGATTGAACGCGGCCATCGCGAAATTGGCGTTATTCCGGGCCCGCTTGAACGCAACACCGGCGCCGGACGCCTGGCAGGCTTCATGCAGGCAATGAAAGAAGCGCATATCAATGTGCCGGAAAACTGGATTGTGCAGGGCGACTTTGAACCGGAATCCGGCTACCGCGCCATGCAGCAGATCCTTAATCAGCAGCATCGCCCAACCGCCGTGTTCTGCGGCGGCGACATCATGGCGATGGGCGCTATCTGCGCCGCCGACGAAATGGGCCTGCGCGTGCCGCAGGACATTTCGCTGATCGGGTATGATAACGTGCGTAACGCCCGCTACTTCAGCCCGGCGCTGACCACCATTCACCAGCCGAAGGACTCGCTCGGGGAAGCGGCATTCAATATGCTGCTCGATCGTATCGTTAATAAACGTGAAGAGTCGCAGTCCATCGAGGTGCATCCACGTCTTATCGAGCGCCGCTCGGTAGCCGACGGTCCGTTCGTCGATTATCGCCGCTAACGCCCTCCTCCGGCGCCGGTTATTCCGGCGCCCGCAACCACTCCCGATTCAACGTTTCGCTGTCGCCAAGATAGTCAAGCAGCCAGCTTAAAGCGGGTGAAGCATCGCTTTGTTGCCAGGTCAGGCAGCAGGCAGCATCCGGGAATGGGTTTTCCAACGTCAAGGCCGTCCACTCCCCGCTATCGATATGCGGGCGGGCGAAATGGCCAGGCACCATCCCGACGCATAATCCCGCAGAAAGACAGGTGGCTGAAGATTCCCAGTCCGGCACCACCACCCGCTTCTGGTTATCCAGCAGCCAGGTTGTGCGCTTCGGCAACGAGCGCGAGGTATCTTCGCGCACCAGGGACGGCCAGTTGCGCAACACATCATCGCTGAGCGGCCCATCCATCTGCGCCAGCGGATGGCTACTGGCAACGACACAGTGCCAGTTCAGCATCCCCATATCGCGGAAAGCGTAACGCCCGCCCACCGGAATCGAACGCGTCGCGCCGATAGCTAATTCTACCCGTCCATCGGCTAACGCATCCCAGACGCCGTTGAAAACTTCCTGAAAAACGATCAGTTCGACATCGCTAAAATGGCGATAAAAATCAACGATCATCTGGCGCATACGCGCGGGTTTAACGATATCGTCCACCGCGATGGACAACTGGCCACGCCAGCCGTTAGCAATCTGCTGGCACTGCTGGCGGGTGATCTGCATTTTTTTGATAACAGAACGCCCTTCCTGCAAAAACCAGTGCCCGGCGGGGGTTAGTTCAACATCACGGTGGCGGCGTTCAAACAGCGGAACCGCAAGCCACTCCTCCAGTTGTCGCACCGTATAGCTCACCGCCGAAGGTACGCGGTGCAACTCCTGCGCCGCGGCGCTGAAACTTCCGTTACGCGCTACAGCATCAACCACTTCTAAGGAATATTCAGACCACATATTCTGCCTGCAAAATTTTTGAATGCATGTGACAAATAATAGCGTTTCACAAGGTGGATTACACTCCCTACACTCTGCGGCATCGTACCTGCATCAGTAGAAAGAGAACGTTATGCAACAACCTGGGAAAGGATTTTTAGTGTGGCTCGGCGGCCTGAGCGTGCTTGGTTTTCTGGCCACCGACATGTATCTACCGGCCTTTGCCGCCATTCAGCAAGACCTCAACACCTCTGCTGCATCGGTTAGCGCCAGCCTGAGCTTATTCCTCGCGGGTTTCGCGATCGGCCAGCTGTTCTGGGGGCCGTTGTCGGACCGCTATGGCCGAAAACCGATTCTGCTCGCCGGGCTGGCTATCTTCGCTCTTGGCTGTCTTGGGATGCTGTGGGTACGCGACGCGACGCTGATGCTGGTACTACGTTTTATCCAGGCGATTGGCGTATGCGCCGCCGCGGTGACCTGGCAGGCGATGGTAACCGACTACTATCCGGCCCAGCGCACCAACCGCATTTTCGCGACGATCATGCCGCTGGTCGGGCTCTCTCCGGCGCTAGCGCCATTACTCGGCAGCTGGCTGTTAGTCCATCTGGAATGGCAGGCTATCTTCGCCACCCTGTTCGCTATCACCTTACTGTTGATGCTGCCGGCTTTTCGTCTGAAGGCGGTGGTCAAACCTGCTGGCGAAACGCCGCAAAAACTCACCTTTATGGCCCTGCTGCGTTCACGTGAATATAGCGGTAACGTGCTCATTTATGCGGCGTGTTCCGCCAGCTTCTTCGCCTGGCTCACCGGCTCGCCGTTTATCCTTCATGAAATGGGTTATGGCCCAACGGTGATTGGTCTCAGCTACGTGCCGCAAACTATTGCCTTCCTGATCGGCGGTTACGGCTGCCGCGCGGCGCTGCAAAAATGGCAGGGTCATCAGATGCTGCCCTGGCTGCTGGTTGTTTTTGCGCTGAGCGTGGCGGCGACCTGGCTTGCCGGAATGCAGGCTCATCCGTCGCTGGTTGCGCTAATGATTCCGTTTTGCATCATGGCGATTGTGAATGGCGGGATTTACCCTATCGTCGTCGCCCAGGCGCTGAAACCTTTTCCACAAGCGACCGGCCGCGCCGCCGCCCTGCAGAATACGCTGCAGCTTGGCCTGTGCTTCCTGGCAAGCCTGCTGGTATCAAGCCTTATCGCCACTCCGCTTCTGACCACCACCAGCGTGATGTTGATTTCCATCGTCCTGGCAGGCATCGGTTTCTGGATGCAGCAACGACGCGTGCAGTTAGTGAACGAATCCTCTCACGCTTGATGATTTTTTAAAGGAAATCCCGGACCAGTCATTAGCCTGCTAATATATTTTTATTGAAAGGCGGTTTTTAGCGGCCTATACTGGATCCGGCATCACATAAATAGAAAGTTTTTTAGATATTAACGGGGGCAGGAAGCAGCCCGTTTCACCATGGAAGGCCTTTCGGCAAGGGTTATCTCCCTTCCTCTGTTCTACGTCGGATAGCACCCTCACGATTTTTTCGTGAGATTTCTCACAAAGCCAAAAAAGCGTCTACGCTGTTTTAAGGTTCTGATCACTTGGGCGTGATGGAGAAGCTATGAGTTCATCGTGTATAGAAGAAGTAAGTGTACCAAACGATGATTGGTACCGGATTGCAGCTGAATTATTGGGCCGTGCCGGAATTGAAATCAATGGTTCCGCACCCTCCGATATCCGGGTAAAAAACCCGCTCTTTTTTAAACGTGTGTTACAGGAAGGGTCTCTCGGATTAGGCGAAAGCTATATGGACGGCTGGTGGGAATGCGAACGCCTGGATATATTCTTTCACAAGGTATTGCGCGCCGGGCTGGATAAGCAACTCCCCCACCATTTCAAAGATACGCTACGTATCGCTGGCGCTCGCCTGTTCAATCTGCAAAGTAAAAAACGCGCCTGGATTGTGGGTAAAGAACACTACGATTTAGGCAACGACCTTTTCCACCGCATGCTCGATCCCTATATGCAATATTCCTGCGGATACTGGAAAGAGGCCGAAAATCTGGAGCAGGCGCAGCAGGATAAATTAGATCTTATTTGTCGCAAACTGCAGATTGAACCGGGAATGAAAGTGCTGGATATCGGTTGCGGTTGGGGCGGGCTGGCCTATTACATGGCCAAAAACTATAACGTCAGCGTGACGGGCGTGACTATTTCGGCCGAACAACAAAAAATGGCGCAGGAGCGCTGTGCAGGATTAGATGTCAATATTCTGCTACAGGACTATCGCGATCTCCATGAGAGTTTTGACCGTATCGTCTCCGTCGGGATGTTCGAGCACGTGGGGCCTAAAAATTACGCCACTTATTTTGAAGTTGTCGATCGTAATTTAAAACCAAACGGTCGTTTTCTGCTGCACACCATCGGCTCAAAAATTACCGATCACAACGTCGACCCGTGGATTAATAAATATATCTTCCCTAACGGTTGCCTGCCGTCGGTACGCCATATTGCCGATGCCAGCGAGAAGCATTTTGTGATGGAAGATTGGCATAACTTTGGCGCCGATTACGACACTACTTTGATGGCCTGGTACGAGCGTTTTCTTGCCAGTTGGCCGGATATTGCCGATAACTATTCAGACCGTTTCAAACGCATGTTTACCTATTATCTGAATGCCTGCGCCGGTGCCTTCCGCGCCCGCGATATTCAGCTCTGGCAGGTCGTCTTCTCGCGCGGTGTTGAACACGGCCTGCGCGTAGCCCGCTAGACTCGCAAAAAAGCCCCCGCAGAAATACGCTTCTACGGGGGCTTTTTTAATTATTCCTCGGCGGTTTTTTGCGCCGCTTCTTTTGCCGCCAGCACGCGCTCCACGGTATCCACGACCGCCTGAGTCTGCGGATCGATTTCGATATTCACTTTATCGCCGAGTTTTTTCACGCCAAGCGTCGTGCGCTGCAGCGTTTCCGGAATCAGGTGCACGCAGAAACGAGTCGGAGTCACTTCGCCAACCGTCAGGCTAATACCGTCGACGCCAATGAACCCTTTATACAGGATATATTTCATCAACGCCG
Source organism: Klebsiella sp. K-3 (assembly GCF_051207495.1). Taxonomy (NCBI): domain Bacteria; kingdom Pseudomonadati; phylum Pseudomonadota; class Gammaproteobacteria; order Enterobacterales; family Enterobacteriaceae; genus Klebsiella; species Klebsiella sp. K-3. The sequence continues at coordinate 406,833 of NZ_JBPNXF010000002.1, forward strand.
GGTCCTGCACCTTAAACCAAATCTGGCGATTGTTTTCCGAGGTGAGGATTTTAACGACCTCGGCGGTGGTCATAATATGGCCCGACATCAAATGACCGCCAATTTCATCACTGAATTTCGCCGCTCGCTCAACGTTGACCATATCACCTTCATGGATAGCGCCAAGATTAGTGATACGCAGCGTCTCTTTCATCAAATCAAAGCTGATTCGCGGGCCGTCAATTTCGGTAACGGTCAGGCAACAGCCATTGTGCGCCACCGAAGCACCGGTCTCCAGGCCGTCGAGCATATGCGCCGGCAACTCCACCACGTGGGTGCGGAAATTCGGTTTCTCATCGATGGACACCACTTTCGCAGTCCCCTGTACAATACCAGTAAACATACTTTGCTCCTGTTGAGAATCGTGACGGTATCATTACCGTTATATATACGCGGAACAATAACAGTTGACCAAACAGGTTGCCAGCGCGCATCGTGCCCCCACCATTTTTTCACTGGCTTAATGGCTAATCCTCGCTACAATAGACTGGAAATTCCTCCTGTATTTTCTTCTTGCTGCCATTTAAGGCGGCTTTTTTAGTCTCAAAATAACAACAATATAAAGGTGTTCACGTGCAGAAGTACTTTATAGAAGCGCGTCAGTTATTAGCATTGGCTATCCCGGTCATTCTGGCGCAGGTCGCCCAGACGGCGATGGGCTTTGTCGATACGGTGATGGCCGGCGGCTACAGCGCAACCGATATGGCCGCCGTGGCTATCGGCACCTCGATCTGGCTACCGGCCATCCTGTTTGGCCACGGTCTGCTGCTGGCGCTAACGCCGGTTATCGCCCAACTCAATGGCTCCGGTCGCCGCGATCGTATCGCCCAGCAGGTACGCCAGGGCTTTTGGCTGGCGGGTTTTGTCTCCGTACTGGTGATGGTGGTGCTGTGGAACGCAGGCTATATCATCAGCTCGATGCACAACATCGACCCACAGCTTGCCGACAAAGCGGTGGGGTATCTGCGTGCGCTGCTATGGGGCGCGCCGGGCTATCTGTTCTTCCAGGTCGCGCGTAACCAGTGCGAAGGGCTGGCAAAAACCAAGCCCGGAATGGTGATGGGGTTTATCGGCCTGCTGGTCAACATTCCAGTGAACTACATTTTTATCTATGGTCATTTCGGTATGCCGGAACTTGGCGGCATCGGCTGCGGCGTCGCGACCGCCTCGGTCTACTGGGTCATGTTTGCCAGCATGCTGGCCTGGGTGCGCCGCGCGCGCTCAATGCGCGATATCCGCTGCGCTGAGCGTTTCAGTAAACCTGATTTTTCGGTATTAAAACGGCTGGTACAGTTAGGCCTGCCGATCGCGCTGGCGCTGTTTTTTGAAGTCACGCTGTTCGCGGTTGTGGCGCTGCTGGTTTCGCCATTGGGGATTATCGATGTCGCAGGGCATCAAATCGCCCTTAACTTCAGTTCGCTGATGTTCGTTCTGCCACTCTCACTGGCGGCGGCGGTGACCATCCGCGTTGGCTTTCGCCTCGGCCAGGGCTCGACGCTGGATGCCCAGACTTCAGCGCGTACCGGCGTCGGCGTGGGCGTCTGCATGGCGATGATCACCGCGATTTTCACGATCCTGATGCGTAAGCAGATTGCCCTGCTTTACAACGATAACCCGGAGGTCGTGTTACTGGCCTCACAGCTGATGCTGCTGGCGGCGATTTATCAGATTTCCGACTCCATCCAGGTGATCGGCAGCGGTATTCTGCGCGGTTATAAAGATACCCGGTCGATCTTCTTTATTACCTTTACCGCTTACTGGGTGCTAGGCCTGCCAAGCGGTTATCTGCTGGCGCTGACCGATATTGTGGTGCCGCGGATGGGGCCTGCGGGATTCTGGTGCGGATTTATCATCGGCCTGACCTCCGCTGCCATCATGATGATGCTGCGCATGCGCTTCCTGCAGCGTCAGCCGTCAAGCGTGATCCTGCAGCGCGCCGCGCGCTAACCAGAAACGCTAAAAAAAAGGGCAAGCCGATAAAACGGTTTGCCCTTTAATAGCGCTACTTCTCAAGCCATTTGCGCTGCGGCGGCGTATAGCGATGGAATGCGGTTAAAATCTCCTGTACATCATCGCTAAAAGTCAGCATCTCAGCATAGCGGCGGTGCATAAACCCTTCGGCGGCCATTTTTTCCGCCATTGCCTGCAGTGGATTGTAATAGCCGTTCACGTTCAGAAATGCGCAGGGTTTTTCATGAATACCAAGCTGCGCCCAGGTCCACTGTTCAAAAATCTCTTCCAGCGTTCCGGCTCCGCCCGGCATGGCTATGAAGCCGTCAGCCAGCAGCGACATTTTGTTTTTGCGCTCATGCATATTCTCAACGACATGCAGCTCGCTTAATCCGCTATGCGCAATTTCACGCTCCACCAGCCCGCGCGGCATTACGCCAATGACCCGCCCGCCGTGTTCTAATGCGGCGTCTGCCACGGCGCCCATGAGTCCTACTTTACCGCCGCCATATACGAGCTCCACCCCGGCTTGCGCCAGCGCCTTGCCAACCTGTTGCGCGTAAACCTGATAAATCGGGTTTTCCCCGGTAGAAGAACCACAAAAAATGCCAATTGCTTTCATTACTGCGCTCCGTCGTTTATTTGCCGCACACTCTAGCACAAAGTCGGTGAGCGTCTCCCCTGCCAATCCGGGCAGAAAAACGCAACGGAGCAGGAGATTGTTGAAGAAATATCCTTTATCATCAGTAAAATATGGGCGACATGGATAAAAGTTCTGCAAACGCGTCTATTCTGCAAGAAAAGTGACGTTTGCCTCTTGCCACACGGCCTCCCTGCCGTTAATATGCGTCCCCGTTGTCACCACAACATTGCGTTCATAGCTCAGTTGGTTAGAGCACCACCTTGACATGGTGGGGGTCGTTGGTTCGAGTCCAATTGAACGCACCATTCGCGTTTATAGCTCAGTTGGTTAGAGCACCACCTTGACATGGTGGGGGTCGTTGGTTCGAGTCCAATTAAACGCACCATATGCGTCCGTAGCTCAGTTGGTTAGAGCACCACCTTGACATGGTGGGGGTCGGTGGTTCGAGTCCACTCGGACGCACCATTTCAAGCATTATTGATTTGGTGCGCACTTCTCTTCTTTCCTCTTGCTTTTATCTATAACGACATCAGCCGCTGTACCTGAATACTCTCCAGTTTCCCCTCCAGAATCGCCAGAAAATCGTCATGATAGGGCATCGCAACGTGCTGTTTTAGATCGTCTTCCGAACGCCAACGCTCAATAAACACAAATGAGATCTTTCCTTGCCGGGAAAGCTGTCTGACATCAGGGATCTCCCGGCTTTCGTGCAGGTCATATTGCAGGCACCCTGCTTCTCTGTGCGTCGGCGGCACCATGGCTAATGCCGCCTCTCTGATGGTATCGATATATTCAGGATGGGGAGTTAGCGTGGCAACAATTTTGACTTCACTCATAAGGTTTCCTCTGGCTCACCGTATTCCCCTGGAGGCTATATCTATCCAGGGCGTGAATTATTCAGCGTAGTGGGGAAGCCAGAATTACGCCAGAGTCCGCGTCAGCGCCCTTTCTCATACACGGTCATGGTAAAGACGACGGGCAACTGACTGAAATTACAATATTCATGTGGCACATCGGTACGTGCTACCGCAGAACACCCTTCAGCCACCTGATATGGGTCATTATTCACCGTCAGGGTGAGTTCTCCCTCGGTCACGTATAGCAGTTCGTAGGTGTCGGCCGGATGCCCCGGCGAACGGAACGATTCGCCAGGCAACATCCGCCACTGCCAGAGTTCAAGCATATCCGGTCCGCTGGTGCCGGCCAGCAACCTGGCGCTGCCGCCCTGCTCGCCGCGCCATAATACCGGAATCGCATCACGGTCGATAAGATGAACCATCGGCTCACTGGCAACGTTGACAAACTCCGCCACCGATACCCCCATCGCCGCAGCGATTTTGCACAACAGCGCGATACTGGGATTCGCCCTACACCCTTCGATATCCACCAGCATCCCTTTACTGACGCCGGCGCGACGGGAAAGCTCGTCGAGAGAGATCTTCTTTTCGCGTCGAAACTGCTTAATACGCCGCGATACCGCCTCATTAATGCGGCTGAGATCGTTGCCGTTATCGGTCGTTATATTGACTTTATCGTTCATCGGTCGATATTATGCTCTAAATCAGTCATTACAGGATTATGCAATGTCTCACCCATTACCGTCAATTAGCCCACAGTTAGCCGCGATCGCCCCAGGGTTTCGGGCGCTGAGTATTACCGTCAACGCTGCGCCGCTACGTGATGCTTATATCGGTGAAGCCGCACTGGCGACAGCCTGTCAGGCGGTATTAGCCGGAGATCCCGAATGGGCGGAGGACCATCTCGCGGCATGGTCTACCGTATTCAAAGCGTTTGGCGCTAAACCGAAACGCACGCCCTGTTCCGCAGAGGCGTTGCGTAAACGCGTACTTCGCGATGGCGCCATGCCGGCAATTGACCCGGTCGTTGACCTCTACAATGCCGTCAGCCTGCGGTATGCCGTTCCGGTCGGGGGGGAGAACATCGCCGCCTATTGCGGCGCGCCGCGTCTGGTCATCGCCGACGGCTCTGAGCCCTTTGATACGATGAAGGAAGGCTTAGCCGCCGTTGAATCACCGGAACCGGGAGAAGTCATTTGGCGTGACGATCGCGGCGTGACCTGCCGCCGCTGGAACTGGCGACAGGGTGTTCGTACCCGTCTGAGCGCTCGCGACCCGCAGATGTGGTTTATTCTGGAAAGCCTGCCAGAGATGCCGCTCGAAGCGCTGCATGAGGCCGGCCGCATGCTTACCGGGGGGCTGGAGCAGATGATGCCCTGCTTGAGCCACCAGTCCACGCTAATCAGCCTATAAAGTCAGACACAGGAGCAGGTAATGTCACTATTTTTAACCAGTTTTATCTTTGAGAAGAAAGAGTACGACGATGACTTTTATCAACTGGACGGCGAGATCGAGCGCTATACCCAGTCGCTGGAGGGATTTATCGGTATGGAGAGCTATCATGATGCCGCCAGCGGCCGAATCATCAACAACTACTACTGGCGCGACCGACAGTCTATGGAAATGATGATGAACCATCTGCAACACCAGCAGGCTAAAGCTCAGGGGCAACGCTGGATCGCCGGTTATCAAACCATCGTTGCCGAGATTGAGGGCAGCCATAATATGAACCTGCCCCATCCACTGGCGGAGTATCCACTACGCTATCAAACACAACATCAGTGATTTTGAACAAGATAGGCAAATTGTTTCGATTTTAAACAATCATCATTGGTTCTATTCTTATCACATCGGAGCAACAGCGCTCCTCACCAAACAAAATCTTTAAGGAATATGACCATGAAATCCATCAAAACTTTTGCTGCAGTTACCGTGCTATCCCTGATGTCATTCGGTGCTTTTGCCCAGAGCGTGACGGCAACCGCTTCAACCCTAGACCGTGCGGAAGCGAAAATTGCCGCCCAAGCTGCGGAGCAAGGCGCGTCTTATAAGATTACCAGCGCCCAGTTCAATAACCGCGTCTATATGACTGCCGAACTGAGCAAATAATAGTGCGAGTGTGACGCGCCAGGCTTTATCTCTGGCGCGCCGCGCTGTTTTTCAGCTACGACAATGTCGTTGTCCTCTCCCCCGATGCTTCAACTACCTGCCACTTGCTCCAGTACCGCCGAGGCCTTTTCCGCTATTTCGGCGCTGACTTTTGTCTCCAGCACGTCAATAAATCCACGCAGCTGCTGCGCCGTCAGCCCGTTGTGCAGGCTAATCGCGTAATGGCTCTTCAGCTGGCTTTCCACGCCCGATAGTGCGGCCAGCATTGAGATCGTCGCCAGCTCGCGCGTCGGCCAATCCAGGACGTCACGCTGGAAGATATCGCCAAACAGATGCGCCTTCAGATAGCAGTCGATGGCTGGCGCAAAATCAAATAGCGGCCCGCTGACCGTCTGCCCTACCAGTTGTGTCTGATTACGGCTACCGGCCTGCAGGCTATCCCAGTTCTCCGGTAACGGGGCCGCTGTCGCACCCTCGTTATCAATAACGCCTCGCGCCTGGCGCTCGGTTATCACCCTCATCAGGCAGGAGAGCGCATTCAGGCTACGCGGAAAGCCGCAGTAGGCGTACAGCTGCACCAGCGTCTCTTTTAATTCATTTATCGTCAGGCCCGTATCCAGCGCGGTCTCCAGCGCCGAGGCCAATTCCTCGATATTGCCTTCGGCGGCCAGGGCGGCAACCGGGATCAGCGCCTGTTGGCGCGCGTTCAATGGGTTTTGCATCGTTTGTTCTCCAAACGGAAAGTGTCGACAGGAGAAGACGATTATAGAAAGTTAGCGGGGGGTTGATTAGCCAGGTAAAAACGAACAGACCTATGAGATGGGTTCATGAATTATTTATAACGATGCACAGGGCTTCCTTGCCCTGGGGGATATTATTCGAAGTAGACTTCCGGGTTTTCCGACAGTGAGACGAAGGTTTTGGTGTCTTTATCCAGCGCGCGAATATCGCCGCTTTCAATATCATAGAACCAGCCGTGCAGACGCAGGGTTTTGTCGCGCAGGCCAACCGCAACCGACGGATGCGTTTTAATGTTGTTCAACTGAGCAATAACGTTTTCCTGCACCATACCGTTCACTTTATCGGTTTCGCTGGCCCAGGTTTTCTTCTCTACCACCGCTTTCGCCGCGTCGGAGTAGCGTAACCAGTGGGAAACGGCAGGCATTGGTTCCAGACACTGGCAGGTGGCGATGGCTTTCATCGCGCCGCAGTTGGAGTGACCGCAAATAACGATATCCGTCACACCGAGGGCGACAACGGCATATTCAATAGTTGCAGACACGCCGCCCGGCTCCGGCCCGAAAGAGGGAACAATATTACCGGCATTACGAATAACGAACAGCTGCCCTGGCTCCTGCTGGGTAACCAGCTCCGGGACCAGGCGGCTATCAGAACAAGAGATGAACAACGCTTTTGGGTTTTGGCTCGACGCCAGGCTGCGGAAGAGCTCTTTGCGTTGCGGGAAAATCTCTTTCTGGAAGTTGAGGAAGCCCTCAATGATATGTTGCATAGCAGTGTCTCTTTTCTCTGTAGTAATTACGATATGACAAAGATCACATTTAGCTAGTGTATCACCGAAGCGCAGAATGGGAATCGTAATTGATAATAGCTGTGCAATATGCACCCAACCTGCCCGTTGGGTGCTTGCCTCTGTGGGTCTACATAAAGAACTTCACCGCTTGTTGCAAGGTGGTGCCCATTCCCCACAGCAAAGGTATACCGACGGCCAGCCAGCTTAGCGTCAGCAGCAGCGGCGCGGGCGTCGGTTCCCAGCTCAGCTGCGCGTCTTTATTGATAGTATACAGCCCCCTCGCCTGCTGCTGTTGCTCCGCGGTCATGGCATATTTCTGCGGAATCGGCCGAACCAGCTGATTACAAATAAAGCCGATGATAAGCAACCCGGTCAACGCCAGCAGCGTGATGTCATAAATTCTCGCGGGTTCCACGCCTTGCGCCAGCTGGTACTCGCGCAAATAGTTGACCAGCACCGGGCCGCTGATCCCGGCCGCCGACCAGGCAGTCAGCAGACGACCATGGATCGCGCCAACCATTTGTGAACCAAATACATCGGCAAGATATGCCGGGATGGTCGCGAAACCGCCGCCGTACATAGAGATAATCACGCAGAGCGCACAGACAAAAAACGCCACGTAGCCGCCGTGGTTAATCAACGGCAGTGTGCCGTAAAGGAGGGTTCCCAGAAAGAAGATCAGCGCGAAGGTGGCTTTCCTGCCGCACATATCGGAAACAGAAGCCCAGAAAAAGCGCCCCAGAATATTAAACAGGCTGAGCAGGCCGGTAAATCCCGCCGCCATTGTCGCGATGCGCTTCAGTTGTTCTGCATTGAGTTCCTGCCAGCCCAGATCCAGGGATAGTAACTTTCCGGCAAAAATCTCCTGCAGCATCGGCGAGGCCATGCCGAGAATGCCAATCCCGGCGGTAACGTTGAGCCACAGCACCAGCCACAGCAGCCAGAATTGCGGGGTACGCCACGCGACGCTGACGTGAACCTGAATGGTTGGCTGTTTGCTGATGGCTTGCTGCGCCTTCGCGCCACGCGGATGCCAGCCCATTGGCGGCAGACGGTAACCAAAAGTGCCGCAGAGCATGAACAGCGCATAAATCACCGCCAGCGCCAGGATGCTTTGCCATACCCCACTTTCCTGACCATCGGCGAAAAAATTGATCAGCCAATTCGCCAGCGGCGCCCCCACCAGCGCCCCGCCGCCGAAGCCCATGATCGCCATTCCCGCGGCCATCCCTCGCTTATCAGGGAACCAGCGCAACAGCGTTGAGACCGGCGAGATATAGCCAAGCCCCAGGCCAATGCCGCCAATCACGCCGGCGCCCAACCACAGTAGCCACAGCTGATGAAAATAGATTGCCGCGGTCGCCAGCAGCAGGCCGCCGCACCAGCAGAGGGTGGCGACAAAACTCACCAGACGCGGGCCAACCTTCTCCAGCCAGCTTCCCCAGAGCGCCGCGGAGCAGCCGAGAAAAACGAAGAATAGCGTATAGGTCCAGCCGAGCAGGGAAATTTTCCAGTCGCACTGGCGGGTAACCAGTTGCTGCCAGAACGACATATCGACCGGACACTGCAGCGGCGCGCTGCCGCCGATCAGCTGCGACATTGGCAGCCAATAGACGGAAAAGCCGTAGGCCATACCAATGCACAAATGCACCGCCAGCGCCGCGGGTGGGACCAGCCAGCGGTTAAATCCAGGTTTAGCAATAATGCGGGGCTTAGCAAAAAAACGACTCAATGATGAAACGGGCGGAGTCGCGAGATTCTCATTTATCTGCACCATGTTCCTGTCCTTATCATGTTTGTTTGCCGGCTATCGCAGCAGCCGATGGCAAACGGTAAAGGCAAGAACAATGCCAGCCGCTGAAAAAACGAACAGAAAATGGTGACTGAAGCGAGCAAGCAGTGCGGATAAGGACTAACGAGATGAAGTTCAAAGGCGTAAAAAAAGAGAAAATCAGCGGTAGTGATTTTCTCTTTTCCGCGTATAAGGGCATTTTCGTTGCCAGATCAATAACGATCGGCGATTTTGATAAACGTTGCTCTCAGAGTGATACGGCTTATCAAACCCCGACCAGCTCATACTTTTTGATTTTGCGATACAGCGTCGCAATGCCGATCCCGAGCTCATCGGCGGCCTGCTTTTTATTGCTATAGCGCGTCAGGGCGTCGCGGATCATCTGTTTTTCCATCTCCTCCAGCGCCGTTCCCCCCTCTTCTTCTTTCGCAACGCTGGCTGGCGCTGCCCGGGTGCTTTCCCGCTCGGTGACTTTGCCGCTGCTGATAAGATTTGGCGGCAGCAGAGAAAGATCAATCACCTCGCCGGAGGGAACCACGTTAACCAGATACTCCATCAGGTTACTCAGCTCGCGAATATTGCCCGGCCAGCGGTAGTTCTTCAGTAAGGCGATGACTTCCGGGGACACGCCGGGATAGACCAGCTCCAGCCGACGGGTGTGCAGATGCAGGAAATAGTGAATCAGCAATTCGATATCATCCTGACGCTCGCGCAGCGGCGGCAGGCGCAGTGGGATGACATTAAGCCGATAGAACAGATCCTCGCGGAATTTCCCTTCGGCAATAAACTGCTCAAGGTTCTGGTTGGTGGCCGAAATAATGCGGATATCGACCGGTACAGGGTGGCTGGCGCCCACCGGCTGAATTTCGCGCGATTCAATCGCCCGCAGCAGCTTGGCCTGCAGGGTTAATGGCATATCGCCGATTTCATCAAGAAACAGCGTGCCGTGATTAGCCGCCTGAATCAGACCGGTCTTACCGTTGGCCGAGGCCCCGGTAAATGCGCCTTTGACATAGCCAAAGAGCTCGCTCTCCAGTAGCTGCTCGGGGATGGCCGCGCAGTTGATCGCGATGAAAGGCTTCGCCTGTCGGTCGCTCAGCTTATGCACCGCGCGAGCGACCACCTCTTTGCCGGTCCCACTTTCACCGACGATCATCACGCTCGACGGGCTTGGCGCCACGCGGGTAATCAGTTTCTTCAGCTGACGCATTGGCCGACATTCGCCAACCATCTGTTCAATCTGCGGGCCATCCTGCGGTGGCGCCAGATCGGCTGACGAATGCGACTGGTGGAAGGCCATTAAGAACAGCCATTGATCCTGAATAGCGTGCAGCTGACCGATAATCAGTTCTTTCTTATCATCAAATGAAATCACGTGCTGAACATGGCCGCGAATAAAATTTTGCGCAAAAGTCAGCGGGCGAAAATGAATAGTTTTGCCAATCATACTGCCGTGATTCGCACCAAGGATTTTCATCGCCGCCTGATTGGCAAATTTAACTTTTTGATCCTGGCTAACCACCAGCACGCCTTGATCCATGTTTTCAATCATGGTGGAAAACATTTTAAGCATATTGTCTCCCCCACCCTGGTCTTCTAACAGGCGGGAGACAAATATTGAAGAAACGTGGCGTACATAATCTGAGAACTCGTGGAGGTTGTCATTAATGCGCTCCTGCTGTTCGCGAGTTAAGGCGACCAGACTAATAACCCCGACACACTGTTCCTGATAAATCACCGGGGTACCCAGAAATGCCTTCTCTTTACAGTTCTCTTTATTGGTACAACCTTTACACAAGGGATCAAAACGCGAATGAGTCACGACCTTTTCTTTTTTTGTTTCTATTATGTAACGTAAAAGTCGCGAATCTGTATTTAATTTTCGCCCCAGGAATTTACCGTAGGCGCCGGTACCGGCGACCCGGCACAGCGTATTGTCGACAATCTCGACTTCGAGTTGTAACACGCTGGAGAGCATGCGGGCAAAACGTTGAATCGTTGGCTGAATCTGCATTAAAACGGATAGCGAATTGGAGGGAATCATAATTGACCTTTTAATATCAGTAGCCGAAAGAAAATGCTGAAGATCGACTCTTTTTATTCTGCGTTTATCATACTACCGCCGGCCGACCTGAAAAAAGGTGCCAACCCTGCGCTTTTTTACAGCTTAAAGAAAATATGGAAGAGGTATCACATTTTCCTCTCAATATGATAATCCGCAGGTCAAAATTATCATTTTGGTGACAAACTCATCGTCGCAGATCGATATCTACGCTTGTCTGATGGCTCAAATTTAATTTGCCGTAACAACTGGCAAATGAATTTCATTTCCATCAAGTGACCGTTATAAGCCATTTTTCGTGACCCGCCTCGCATAATTTCCGGCTTTTCTGCTCAGCCACCGCGACTCAATTATAACTGGCACGCTTATTGTTAGTGGTAATACAGCGCTGGCCGTCGCCACTTACATCAATGTCATTTCGACTGCACAGCAATCAATAAGCCGTCATTCACTACCAGGATCGAAATATGAAAACTGTTAACGAACTGATCAAGGATATCAATAAGCTCAACTCTAACCTGCATGAAAAAGACTTTTTGCTGACGTGGGAGCAATCGCCGGACGAGCTGAAGCAGGTACTGGATGTCGCCGCGGCGTTGAAAACGCTACGGGCGGAAAACATCGCGACCAAAGTTTTTAACAGCGGACTGGGTATTTCGGTCTTTCGCGATAACTCAACCCGCACCCGCTTCTCTTATGCCTCGGCGTTAAACCTGCTCGGCCTGGCGCAGCAGGACCTCGACGAAGGCAAGTCGCAGATCGCCCACGGTGAAACGGTACGTGAAACCGCCAATATGATCTCCTTCTGCGCTGACGCTATCGGTATCCGCGACGATATGTATCTCGGCGCCGGCAACGCCTATATGCGTGAAGTCGGCGAAGCGCTGGATGACGGTCACAAACAGGGCGTACTGCCGCAGCGCCCGGCATTAATTAACCTGCAGTGCGACATTGACCATCCGACGCAGGCGATGGCCGACCTGGCCTGGCTGCGTGAGCACTTCGGCTCGCTGGAAAATCTGAAAGGTAAAAAAATTGCCATGACCTGGGCCTACTCGCCAAGTTACGGCAAACCGCTTTCCGTCCCGCAGGGAATCATCGGCCTAATGACCCGCTTCGGTATGGACGTCACCCTCGCCCATCCAGAGGGCTACGATCTGATCCCGGATGTTATCGAAGTGGCGAAGAAAAACGCCGCGGCTTCCGGCGGCTGCTTCCGTCAGGTCACCGATATGGCGGAAGCCTTTAAAGACGCCGATATTGTCTACCCGAAATCCTGGGCGCCATACAAAGTGATGGAACAGCGCACCGAGCTACTGCGCGCCAACGATCATGACGGGCTGAAAGCGCTGGAAAAAGCCTGTCTCGCTCAGAACGCCAATCACAAGGACTGGCACTGTACCGAAGAGATGATGAAGCACACCAAAGACGGTGACGCGCTGTATATGCACTGCCTGCCGGCGGATATTACCGGCGTCTCCTGCGAGGAGGGCGAAGTCACCGAAGCGGTGTTCGAGAAATACCGTATCGCCACCTATAAAGAGGCCAGCTGGAAGCCATACATCATCGCCGCCATGATCCTCTGTCGCAAATATGCCAAACCCGGTCAGTTGCTGGAACAACTGCTACAGGACGCGCAAAAACGCATCAAATAACTTCGCGAGCCGGTCTGCGGGCCGGCTTTCCAGACTCCAAAGAAGGATAAGGACAGAATATGTCTGCTTTTTCGCTGAAAATGGATATTGCCGACAACCGTTTCTTTACCGGTGAAACTTCGCCGCTGTTCTCTCGTCAGCAGGCGCAACAGGCGCGCCATTTTCATCAAAAAATCGCCGGTTACCAACCGACGCCGCTGTATGCCCTGAAGGAACTGGCGACGCTGTTCGGCGTAAAGAACATCCTGGTAAAAGATGAATCCCAGCGCTTTGGCCTCAACGCCTTCAAAATGCTCGGCGGCGCCTACGCCATCGCTCAACTGTTGTGCGAAAAATACCATCTCGATATTAACGCTTTCTCGTTTGATACCCTCAAATCCACCATCAAAGAGAAGATGACTTTCGCCACGACCACCGATGGCAACCACGGGCGCGGCGTCGCCTGGGCCGCCCAGCAGCTAGGGCAAAACGCGGTGGTGTACATGCCGAAAGGGTCAGCGCAGGAACGCGTGGATGCCATTTTGCGCCTCGGCGCGGAATGTATCGTTACTGATATGAACTACGACGATACCGTGCGTTTTACCATGCAAACCGCACAGAAAAACGGCTGGGAAGTGGTACAGGACACCGCATGGGAAGGCTACACCAAAATCCCGACCTGGATTATGCAAGGTTACGCCACCCTCGCCGATGAAGCGGTAGAACAGATGGCGGCGATGGGCATTGCTCGCCCTACCCACGTCTTCCTGCAGGCCGGTGTCGGCGCGATGGCAGGCGGCGTGCTCGGCTATCTGGTCGACGTCTTCGGCGCCCGCGATTTGCACTCGGTGATTGTGGAACCTGAACTGGCGGACTGCATCTATCGCTCCGGGGTAAAAGGCGACATCGTCAACGTCGGCGGCGACATGGCCACCATCATGGCAGGACTGGCCTGCGGCGAACCTAACCCGCTGGGCTGGGAAATCCTGCGCAACTGCGCCACCCAATTTATCTCCTGCCAGGATGCCGTGGCCGCCCTCGGTATGCGCGTACTCGGTAATCCTGTCGGCAATGACCACCGGGTTATCTCCGGGGAATCCGGCGCCGTCGGGCTCGGAACGCTGGCCGCCGTCCACTTCCATCCCGAGCGCCAGGCGCTAATGAACAAACTGGGGCTTGATACTCACTCCGTGGTGCTGGTCATCAGCACTGAAGGCGACACCGACGTGCAGCATTACCGCGAGGTCGTCTGGGAAGGCAAACTGCCGGCAGCACAATAAACGTTCAACTTATTCAACATATTCATCCCGCGAAGCGGGAAACCAGGACCGGAGAGTTAATTCATGGCTAAGCACATTCCTTTCAAACTGATTGTCGAAAAAGCAAACCACTACCAGCAGGATATGACCCGCTTCCTGCGCGATATGATCGCCATCCCCAGCGAAAGCTGTGACGAAAAACGCGTCGTGCATCGTATTAAAGAAGAGATGGAAAAAGTCGGCTTCGATAAAGTCGAGATCGACCCGATGGGCAACTTGCTGGGCTATATCGGCCACGGCCCGCGACTGGTCGCCATGGACGCGCATATCGATACCGTTGGCATCGGTAACATCAAGAACTGGACCTTTGACCCCTATCAGGGAATGGAAACCGACGAACTGATCGGTGGGCGCGGCGCGTCTGACCAGGAAGGCGGGATGGCGTCGATGGTCTACGCTGGAAAAATCATCAAAGATCTCGGTCTGGAAGATGAATATACCCTGCTGGTGACCGGTACCGTTCAGGAGGAAGATTGCGACGGTCTGTGCTGGCAGTACATCATCGAACAGTCCGGCATTCGCCCGGAATTCGTGGTCAGTACCGAGCCGACGGATTGCCAAATCTATCGCGGCCAGCGCGGGCGTATGGAGATTCGTGTCGATGTCCAGGGGGTCAGCTGCCACGGCTCGGCGCCAGAGCGCGGCGATAATGCGATTTTCAAAATGGGGCCGATTCTTAACGAGCTGCAGGAGCTCTCCCATAACCTGGGCAACGATGAGTTCCTGGGTAAAGGCACCCTCACCGTTTCAGAAATTTTCTTCACCTCGCCAAGCCGCTGCGCGGTTGCCGACAGCTGCGCGGTCTCTATCGACCGCCGTCTGACCTGGGGCGAAACCTGGGAAGGCGCGCTGGATGAAATCCGCGCCCTGCCTGCCGTGCAGAAGGCCGGCGCCGTGGTCTCAATGTACAACTATGAGCGTCCGTCATGGACCGGGCTGGTTTATCCAACGGAATGCTACTTCCCGACCTGGAAAGTGGAAGAGGATCATTTCACCGTGCGCGCGCTCAGCAACGCTTATGAAGGGCTGTTCGGTAAAGCACCGGTGGTCGACAAGTGGACCTTCTCCACCAACGGCGTTTCCATCATGGGCCGTCACGGCATCCCGGTTATCGGTTTCGGTCCGGGTAAAGAGCCGGAAGCCCATGCGCCAAATGAAAAAACCTGGAAACAGCATCTGGTGACCTGCGCCGCGATGTACGCCGCAATCCCGCTGAGCTGGCTGGCAACGGAGTAAGTTCGTTCGGTTATTCCTCCCGCCGCGCGTCGGCGGGAGTCTGGAGTTTTTATGCGCGTACTGATTAAAAACGGCATCGTGGTCAACGCCGACGGCCAGGCAAAACAGGATCTGCTCATTGAAAACGGCCTGGTCAGCCAGCTCGCCGAACGGATTACCCCGACCGAACCTTGCCAGACTATCGATGCCGCAGGTTGCTATGTCATGCCCGGCGGCATTGACGTTCATACTCATTTTAATATTGATACCGGGCATGCCCGCAGCTGCGATGATTTCTTCACCGGCACCCGCGCCGCCGCCTGCGGCGGTACCACCACTATCGTCGATCATATGGGCTTCGGCCCCGCCGGCTGCCGCCTTCGTCACCAGCTAGAGGCCTATCACGGATATGCTGCCTACAAAGCGGTGATCGACTACAGTTTTCACGGCGTTATCCAGCATATCAACCATGCCATCCTCGATGAAATCCCGATGATGGTTGAAGCCGGGATTAGCAGCTTCAAGCTCTACCTGACCTACCAGTATAAGTTGAACGATGATGAAGTGCTTCAGGCGATGCGCCATCTCCACCGCGCCGGCGCACTAACCACCGTTCATCCGGAAAACGACGCCGCTATCGCCCGTAAACGGGCCGAATTTCTGGCGGCCGGTAAAACCGCGCCGCGCTACCACGCCCTTAGCCGCCCGCTGGAGTGTGAAGCGGAGGCTATCGCGCGAATGATCAATCTCGCCCAGCTCGCCGACAACGCGCCGCTGTATATCGTTCATCTCTCCAACGGCCTGGGGCTGGATTATCTGCGTCTCGCCCAGCGGCGGCACCAGCCGGTGTGGATTGAAACCTGTCCACAATATCTGCTGCTTGACGACCGGTGCTATGAACGCGAAGACGCGCTGGGATATCTGTTAAGCCCGCCGCTGCGCAACGCCAGCAACAATGATGCGCTGTGGTGTGGTATCGCCGATGGTTCGATCGACGTGGTGGCGACCGATCACTGCGCTTTCTCGATGGCACAACGCCAGCAGCTCTCCGGAGGCGATTTCAGCCGCTGTCCGAACGGCCTACCGGGGGTGGAAAACCGCCTGTTGCTCATGTTTTCCCACGGCGTCATGACCGGGCGGATTTCAGCGCAGCGTTTCGTCGCGCTAACCAGCGCCACTCCCGCGAAGCTGTTTGGCCTGTGGCCGAAAAAAGGACGATTAGCGCCCGGCGCAGACGCCGATGTCGTCATTATAGATCCACAGCGCACCACCACGATCCGCCATGAGATGTTGCATGACAACGCCGACTATTCACCCTGGGAGGGCTTTATTTGCCAGGGCGCGATTCGCCAGACCTTATCGCATGGTCGGGTCATTTTTGATAATGGCACCTTTACCGGCAGCGCTGGCCAAGGGCGCTTCTTACGCCGCGATCCCTTTTCTACCGCTCACCTTCCGGTCAGCGGAACCACATCTTAAGTGAGGCATTCATGAGTAAGAAAATTGTACTCGCCCTCGGCGGTAACGCGCTTGGCGAGGATCTGGCCGGGCAAATGCAGGCCGTCAAACAAACCGCGCAGGCTATTGTCGACCTGATAGCTCAGGGCCACCAGGTGGTCGTGACCCACGGCAACGGCCCGCAGGTTGGGATGATTAACCTTGCCTTCGAAGCCGCTGCCAAAACCGAGGCCCATACCCCGATGCTGCCCATGTCGGTCTGTGTGGCGCTAAGCCAGGGTTATATCGGCTATGACCTGCAAAACGCCCTGCGCGAGGAGCTGCTGTCGCGATCGATGCATATCCCGGTGGCGACAATCATCACCCAGGTGGAAGTCGACGCCAACGACCCGGCGTTCAAAAATCCGACCAAACCTATCGGCTCTTTTTTCACAGCACAGGAAGCGGAACAGCTGACGCGTCAGGGGTACATCATGAAAGAAGATGCCGGACGCGGCTATCGCCGGGTTGTCGCCTCGCCGCAGCCGGTTGATATTATTGAGAAAGAGACGGTCAAAGCGCTAATGGACGCCTGCCACGTGGTGATCACCGCGGGCGGCGGCGGGATCCCGGTAATCCGCGAAGGCAATCATCTGCGCGGCGCCAGCGCGGTAATTGATAAAGACTGGGCCAGCGCTAAACTGGCGGCGATGATCGACGCCGACATGTTGATCATCCTGACCGCGGTCGAGAAAGTGGCGATCAACTTTGGCAAACCCAACGAGCAGTGGCTGGATAAGCTGTCGCTCAGCGATGCCGAGCAGTTCATTCGTGAAGGCCACTTCGCTAAGGGGTCAATGCTGCCGAAAGTTGAGGCCGCCGCGTCATTCGCCCGTTCACGTCCGGGACGCAAAGCGCTCATCACCGTATTAAATAAAGCCAAAGAAGGGATTGAAGGAAAAACCGGTACGGTCATTGAAGGGTAAAAAGGCACCGAATGTAGCCCCGGTAAGCGGTAGCGCCACCGGGGATTTTGAGGCCATCAACACCGGCTTCGTGCTGCTATCTACGCCACCGACAATAACTCACTCTTCTCTTTTACTCTTTTATTCATCAGCGTCATCAGCGCCTCAAGCACCCCGCCGCCAATGGCGCGCGCCTTATCGGAGACGCTGGTAAAATCGGCGCTGGCGCCGCGCGGGTCGATATCGCCAATTTTAAAGCCGCTATCAACCACTAACCCATCGCTGAGCAAACCACGCACCATACCGCTTAGTGGCGCAATAATCTCGGCCTCGCCGACGGTGGCGATGATATCGCCTTCGTTAACAATATCACCCAGCGCCACCATCGCTCGCATCACCCCGGCCCCCGGCGCGCGGATCACCCGCCGGGAAGTATGCCCAAGAATATTACCTGGAACCCCGGTGTTTTCCTGCGCTTTGCCATCGTAAATCACCTGCCCCAGCCAATGACCGCGATTGGTTTCAATCACCGCATGGCAATCCACGCCGGCGCAAAAACCAGGACCCAGCGCAATAACCGCTGGCGCCATTTCTCGTTGCGTACCAAAATTCTCTTTCGCCAGAATGGCATCCACCACGCAGACAGGGCGCAGTTCAGTCAGCGATTCGCACAGCGGATCCACCAATACCGGAATCACGCCATTTTCAATTACCCGGATGGCCTCCTGAGCGGATGACACCCGCTTCGCCATCACCCCTTCTACCGTCATTTCACCGTCGAAGACTGCCTGGGCAAAAGCGACGCTACGGCGGATAACCGTCGGCTTCGCCACTTCCAGCATCACCACTTTGAACCCGGCATGCCACAGGCGCAGAGCCACGCCGCTGGCGATATCGCCGGCGCCGCGAATAGCGACCAACTGCTGCTGCGCAGGCGTGGCTGCCGCCATCAGCAAGCCGCCTGGCGCGCGATTTTTTACCTGCAGGATTTCCGCCAGAATGCTAATCGCTATCTCATGCGGCGTTTCGGCGCCAATGTTATAGCCAACCGGCGCATGCAGGCGGGCAATATGTTCTGCGGCAACGCCGTTTTCCCGCAGCTGGCGTAAAAACACCTGGACTTTACGGCGGCTGGCCAGCAGCCCAAGCCAGGCGACCGGCCGTTCAATCAGTTTATCCAGCGCTTCACGATCCTGGTTATTGGTGGCGATTAACACAAAGTCATCGCCGCGGATCGCCAGATTCTCCACCGCCTCGCTGAAGGTTTCAGCATGCAGCAACTGCGTTGTCGGCGGAAAATAGTCGGGGTTCAGGCTCTCTGGATAGATATCGGCCACCGCCACCTCAAAACCGAGCAGCGCCGCGCTTTGCGCCACCGCGCGGTTCACGTGCCCGGCGCCGATCAGCACCAGACGCGGGCGCAGGCCATGTACGCTAATATAGACCGACATCGCCCCGCCGCAATCGGAACCGACCGCATCGCTGCCGCTACGCGCCATCCGCCCATGAAACATGCGCGACGCTTTTTCGCTGAGCGCTTCCAGCGCCTGTTCAATCACTTTGCGCTCAACCATGCCGCCGCCAATGGTGCCGACTATCGAACCATCTTCACGAATTAACATCTGCGCCGAATGGCGCGGCGTTGAGCCGCGGCTATCGACAATCTGCGCCAGCGCAAACGGGCGATTCTGTGCTTCGAGTTTTGCCGCTTCAGAGAAAATATTCATAACAACCTCAATGGATATCCGCTATGCGCCCAAGCCGGGGCGTCACTCTGTTGTTCGTCGTCGCGTTATCGCGGGTTGCTCTTGTACCGCTCCCGCCCACAGTGCGTTAATCCCCCACTGCTGCAACAACGTCTGCTCCGGTAAATTCTCATTTTGAGAAAGCTGATTCAGCAGCAGGATCCGGCGACTGTCGGGCGGAACGCCTTTAAACGCTCCCTGCGGATGCGTAATTAAGCGATGCAGCATTGGCCAACTCAGCGCCGTATCCGGCGCCGCGCCGGTGATCCGGGAAAAAAGGGGCCAGCGATGAACGGTCGCTGGCCCAACGTTTTGCCCGAGCCTCCAGGCCCCCATGACGGCAATAACGCAGCAACAGGATTGAGGTATGCAAGGTTCGTGCTCAGCTGGCGCTTTTAAGGCGAAACCGTGAGCCCCGTCAGCTTCTACCAGCACCACATCCACGCGCCCCGCGGCAACCAGCGCATCAAGCTGTTGCGGGCTAAACCCACGAACCTTACCCGCAGGGGCGAGCCACGAGGCGTAGCAGGCCTGCAGCGGCCGCTGCCAAACCTCGACAGGCAGCGCCAGCGGTTCGCGGCAAATCACCACAGGTAGTGATACCGGGAGATACATATGGGTAGTCGTGGTGAGCAGAACTCGCCGGCCAGACTCAAGAAAACGCTGCGCCAGCCACATTAAGGTACTGGTTTTGCCTCCCGCGCCGACGGCGGAAATGAGCAGCGGACCATCATTTACGCCTAAATCACAAAACAGCGATTGCATATGCGGTATATTTTCCATGCGCTGGCCAGGATTCCATTATTCAGGGAGGAGTATGAGACAGGTCGATTGTATTATTACCGCCGCCGGATTGTCCTCCCGGATGGGACAGTGGAAAATGATGTTACCCTGGCGCGGAACGACAATACTTGATGCAAGTATAAAAAATGCCCTGCAATTCTGCTCGCGTATTATTCTGGTGAGCGGTTTTCGCGCAGAGGAGTTACATCAACGCTATTCGGCGCATCCGCAAATAACCCTGGTTTATAATCCCAACTATCAACAGGGTCTGTTTACTTCTGTTTGTGCTGGCGCGAGCCGAGTGCGAAACAACTTTTGTTTTATCACCCTCGGCGATTTACCCTGCCTGCCGCCTGCGCTTTTCCAGCGGCTTTGGCAACATCGCGGAGACAGCGCTCTTCTTCCGCAATATCAAGGCGTACCGGGCCATCCCATTCTTATTGCCGGCACGCACTTGCGCCAACTTATCACTCTCGAGGGACCAGGCTCAATGCGCAAACGGTTATTACAAAGCCGCCATCGCTGCCTGGAGTTAGATTTTCCGCAAATGGTCTGGGATATCGATACCCCTGCTGATTTTATTCGCCTGCAAAACCAGGATTAATCATGCCTTTGTCGGGAAATTATCATTGTGATATTTCGCCGTTTATTTTGAGAAATCCCGCCGGATAAAAATATAGAGTGATTTTAATTCTCATTACCATAGCGTGAGCCTATTCACAAAGCCAGGTGTTCTTTCGATCTCTCTCACATTTTTAATTATTCAAACCTTCTTCCTTTAATAACTGGTTCGATTGTTGCTCCTCCTTAACTATCCGTCGGAATAAGCACTACTAACCGGCAAATTTGATTGCACAAATAAAGGAGAGGGTTATGGGGGATATCATGCGTCCCGTCCCGTTTGAGGAATTATTGACGCGCATTTTCGATGAGTATCAACAACACCATTCCATTTTTGGTATTCCTGAGCAGCAGTTCTATTCGCCCGTCAACCAACGCCGGGTAAGCGTCTTCGGCGAAAGCTGCGCCACCCCAATCGGTCCCGCCGCCGGGCCGCATAC
Source organism: Klebsiella sp. K-3 (assembly GCF_051207495.1). Lineage (NCBI taxonomy): Bacteria > Pseudomonadati > Pseudomonadota > Gammaproteobacteria > Enterobacterales > Enterobacteriaceae > Klebsiella > Klebsiella sp. K-3. The sequence continues at coordinate 427,975 of NZ_JBPNXF010000002.1, forward strand.
CCAACTGGCGCAGAACATCATCACCGCCTGGCTCACCGGTGGGCGATTTATCGAGTTGAAAACCGTACAGATCCTCGACCGGCTTGAGCTGGAAAAACCCTGCATCGATGCTGAAGACGAATGCTTTAACACCGAATGGTCTACGGAATTTACGCTGCAAAAAGCGTGGGATGAGTATCTTAAAGCATGGTTTATTCTGCATCTTTTGGAAGAGGTTTTCCCGTTCACGCCGGCGAAGAACGGTAAGTCCTTTATTTTCAATATGAGCGTCGGTTATAACCTGGAAGGGATCAAGCAACCGCCGATGCAGCAGTTTATCGATAATATGATGAACGCCGCCGGGCAACCCAAATTTACCCAGTACCGCGACACGCTGAACCGCTGGCTGCATGATGACGCCTTCCTCACCCGCTTGTCGCTGGATGATATTCGCCCACGGTTGGCGACGCTCGCGGAACGCATTCCTGCAAAACTGGTACAAGGGGTTACTCTCTCGACCATGCATGGTTGCCCGCCAGATGAAATCGAAGCCATCTGCCGCTATATGCTGGAAGAGAAACAGCTCAACACCTTCGTGAAGCTCAATCCGACGCTGTTGGGCTACCCGCGCGTACGCGAAATTCTCGACACCTGCGGCTTTGACTATATCGGTCTGAATGAAGAATCTTTTGAACACGATCTTAAAATCGGCCAGGCGCTGGAAATGTTGACGCGCCTGATGGCATTGGCGAAAAGTAAACAACTTGGCTTCGGCGTGAAGCTGACCAACACCCTCGGCACGGTCAACAATAAAGGCGCGCTGCCCGGCGATGAGATGTATATGTCCGGCCGCGCGCTGTTCCCCCTCTCCATCAACGTTGCGGCACTGCTCTCGCGTGAATTCGACGGCAAACTCCCGATCTCCTACTCCGGCGGCGCCAGCCAGCTCAATATTCGCGATATCTTTGAAACCGGGATCCGCCCCATTACCATGGCGACCGACCTGCTGAAACCCGGGGGTTATCTGCGTCTTAGCCAGTGCATGCGCGAGCTGGAGCAGGCCGATGGCTGGGAAATGAATCAGGTCGACGTCAAGCGCCTGAACGCGCTGGCGGAAAAAGCGGTCAGCATGGAGTACACGCAAAAACATTGGAAGCCTGACGATCGCATCGACGTTGGCGAGCCGCTGCCGTTAACCGACTGCTACGTCGCCCCTTGCGTCAGCGCCTGCGCCATCAAACAGGATATTCCGGAATACATTCGCCTGATGGGCGAGCAGCGCTATGCCGATGCGCTGGAGCTTATCTATCAACGTAACGCGCTGCCGGCGATCACCGGCCATATCTGCGATCACCAGTGCCAGTACAACTGTACGCGTCTTGACTATGACAGCGCGTTAAATATCCGCGAGCTGAAAAAAATCGCCCTTGAGAAAGGCTGGCCGGAATACCAACGCCGGTGGCATAAACCGGCAGGTTCCGGCAGCCGAAATCCGGTTGCGGTGATTGGCGCAGGCCCGGCGGGGCTGGCGGCGGGTTACTTCCTCGCCCGCGCCGGCCACCCGGTCACGCTCTTTGAGCGCGAAGCCAACGCGGGCGGAGTGGTAAAAAATATCATTCCGCATTTCCGCATTCCCGCTGAACTTATCCAGCAGGATATTGAGTTCGTTGTTAATCACGGCGTCAACATTGTCTACGGCTGCGACCCGCATCTCACCGTCGAAAAACTCCGTCAGGAGGGTTATCGCTATGTACTGGTCGGCACCGGCACTGACAAAAACAGCGGCGTGAAGCTTGGCGGCGACAATCCGAATATTCATAAGTCGCTCAACTTCCTGCGGGCGTTCAACCAAGGCGATCGCCTGAACGTGGGTAAACACGTGGCCATTGTCGGTGCGGGTAACACCGCAATGGACTGCGCCCGCGCGGCGCTGCGCATCCCGGGCGTTGAGAAAGCGACGGTGATTTATCGCCGCTCCCAGCAGGAGATGCCGGCATGGCGCGAGGAGTACGAAGAAGCCCTCCAGGATGGCGTTACGTTCCGTTTTCTCAGTAACCCGGAGCATTTCGCCGCTGACGGCACGCTGACCGTCCGCACCATGGCCCTCGGCGAGCCTGATGAACAAGGTCGACGTCGCCCAATGCCCACCGATGAAACCTGGACGCTGCAGGTCGATACGCTGATTACCGCCATCGGTGAACAGCAGGATGGCGAAGCGCTGGCGGCTATGGGGATCCCGCTCAACGACCACGGCTGGCCTGAAGTTAACGCTGATGGCGAAAGCCGTCTGGCTAACGTCTTCCTGATTGGCGACGTACAGCGTGGCCCTTCATCAATCGTCTCGGCGATAGGCAACGCCCGTCGCGCCAGCGATGCAATCCTTAAGCGCGAGAATATCCGCAGCCACTTCGGCGATAAACAGTGGAATAACGTCGATCCCGCGGACATCTACCGCCGCAAAGGGACCATTGCTATCGCTCAGGTTGATAAAGACGACCGCGATGCTTTTGTCGCGCAGGAGGCGGAACGCTGCCTCGAATGTAATTACGTCTGCAGCAAGTGCGTTGATGTCTGCCCGAACCGCGCCAATGTCTCAATTGCGGTACCGGGGTTCGACAACCGCTTCCAGACGCTGCACCTCGATGCGTACTGCAACGAATGCGGCAACTGCGCGCAGTTCTGCCCATGGCAAGGCAAACCTTATAAAGACAAAGTCACCGTTTTTAGCCTCGAACAGGATTTCAATAACAGCAGTAATCCGGGTTTCCTCGTGGAACAGCAGCGGGTTCATGTCCGCCAGGACGGTCTGATCTGGCAGCTGGAAATCGATACTCAGGGTCAGTTCGTTGAAGTACCGCCGCAGCTGGATGCCATGTGCCGCATCATCAGCCACGTTCATCAACATCATCACTATTTGCTGGGAGCCGTCGAAGTATGAGTATCTTAGTGCTTAAAAATGCCACTCTTGCCCAGCTTCACCCGGCAAAAGTGGAAGAAGGTGTCGATATCGTCATCGAAAATGACAGAATTCTCGAAACAGGCGCGAACCTGAGCCCGCGTTATCCGCAGGCGCGTATTAAAGAAATGCGCGGCCGGCTGGCGATGCCGGGGATGGTCTGCTCGCATAACCATTTTTATTCCGGCCTGTCGCGCGGGATTCAGGCCAATATTGCGTCGAGTCCCGATTTCATCTCGACGCTGAAAAATCTGTGGTGGCGGCTCGACCGCGCACTGGATGAGGAATCCTTATACTACAGCGGGCTTATCTGTTCGCTGGAGGCCATTCGCAGCGGCTGCACCGCCGTCATTGACCACAGCGCGTCGCCAAACTATATCGCTGGGTCATTAAGTCAGTTACGTAACGCTTTCATCAAGGTAGGCCTGCGCGGCATGACCTGCTTTGAAACCACCGACCGTAACGGCGGCCTGCAGGAACTTCAGGCAAGCGTGGAGGAAAATATCCGTTTTGCCCGCGAAATCGATCGGGCGCGGGAAAGCGGCGACGAGCCGTATCTGGTAGAAGCGCATATCGGCGCCCATGCGCCGTTTACGGTTCCCAATGAGGGGCTTTTAATGCTTCGCGAAGCATTAAAAACAACCGGGCGCGGCCTGCATATTCATATGGCGGAAGACCGTTACGACGTTTCTCACAGCCACCATCACTACGGTAAAGATCTGCTGGTACGCCTGGCGGAGTTCGATCTCATCGATAGTAAAACGCTGGTAGCGCACGGGCTGTATCTGTCGGAAGCTGATATTGAACTGCTGAACGCGCACGATGGTTTCCTTGTCCATAACGCCCGCTCTAACATGAACAACCACGTTGGTTATAACCAGCAGTTGACGGCGTTTCGCAACCTGGCGCTGGGCACCGACGGCATCGGCTCCGATATGTTCGAAGAGCTCAAGTTCGCTTTCTTTAAACACCGCGATGCCGGCGGGCCGCTGTGGCCGGATAGCTTTGCGCGGGCATTAAGCAACGGTAACACGCTGCTTAGCCGCAACTTTAACGACCGTTTTGGGCGTATTGAGGCAGGCTATAAGGCGGATTTAACCATCAGCGATTATATTCCGCCGACGCCGCTGCTGGCGGCTAATCTCGCCGGGCACATCGCCTTCGGTATCGGGGCCAGCCACGTTCATAGCGTGATGGTGAATGGCGTCATGGTCTATGAGGATCGGCAGTTCGCTATTGATTGCGATACGATTTTCGCCGAAGCGCGGAAGGTGGCGAAGAAGATGTGGCAGCGGATGGATGCATTGCCATAATCCCATCACGCAAAAACAAAACCCGGTCGCTGTACCGGGTTTTGTTTTTGGCTTCTACCGGGGCTATAAATAGCGCAGGAACATCGTTGGGTAGCCCGGATAAGACGCAGCGCGTCGCCATCCGGGGCTCTCCTACAAGCTCAATAAGCTAGCGCTGGCGATAGTTCTCTGTTTCTGCAGCGCCGTCAGCGCCTCACCGGTCATCAGCGATATTGCCGCCGTTGGGCACACCGATACACAGGCCGGGCCACCTTCTCGCTGCTCGCAGAGATCGCACTTCACAATAACCGGCGGATGCACTGCCGATGTCTCGATAGTAATCGCGCCAAATGGGCAGGCGACGACGCAGCTCTGGCAACCAATGCAGCGCCCGGCATCGGCTTCTACCCGCTCGGCGCCCATCGCCAATGCGCCGGTCGGACAGACCCCGACGCATGGCGCGTTTTCACACTGATGGCACATCACCGGCACGCTCAACGCATCGAGTCGCATCACCTTCAATCGCGGATGAAATTCCGCCCCTTCCGCTACATGTTCCAGTGCGCAGGCGACTTCGCAGGTACGACAGCCGATACAGGCCTGTGAACTGGCAAGAATAAAATGGGTCATCACCGCTCCTTATGGTCAAATCGCGCCAGCATTTCGCTTGCGGCCTGGCGCCCGGCAACCATTGCCGTCACCACCAGATCGGCGCCATGTACCGCATCGCCGCCGGCATAGATTTTGTCATGGCTGGTCTGCGTGGTGCCGCGACCTTTGCCGCCCGTCACAATCTGCCCCCAGCGGTCAAGTTTGATGCCGTGCCCCCGCAGCCAAGGCATGTCGTGGGCCTGGAAACCAAACGCCAGCACCAGCACTTCGGCCGGGAGTTCGAATTCTGAACCGGCAATTGGCCGCGGGCGGCGGCGGCCATCCGGCCCTGGTTCACCCATTTCGGTACGGATCATCCCGACGGCGCTGACCTGGCCTTTACGGTTACGCAGGATATATTGCGGCTGAACATTAAACTGAAACGCCACGCCCTCCTCTCGCGCGTTCACCACCTCTTTTTTCGAGCCCGGCATGCTTAACTCATCGCGACGATAGGCGCAGGTCACGCTCTCGGCTCCGCGACGCACCGCGGTGCGCAAACAGTCCATCGCCGTATCGCCCCCGCCGAGCACCACCACCCGCTTATCCTTAATGTCGGTTAACGGATATTCGGCGCTCTCTTCAAGCCCCATCACCTCACGGGTGTTGGCAATCAGGAACGGCAGCGCCTGAATGACGCCCGGCGCGTCTTCGCCATCGAGACCCGCGCCCATCAGTCCGTAGGTGCCGACACCTAAAAAGACCGCATCGTAGTTAGCCAGCAGTTCGCTAAAGTCCACGTCGCGCCCCACTTCCTGATTGAGATGGAAACGAATCCCCATGTCGCTGAAGATCTCGCGCCGCAGCGCCATTACCGTTTTTTCCAGCTTGAAAGACGGAATACCGAAAGTCAGCAGCCCACCAATTTCAGGATGTTTATCAAAAACATCAACCTGAACCCCAGCGCGCGCAAGAATATCCGCGCAGCCCAGTCCCGCCGGGCCGGCGCCGATAATAGCCACACGCTCCCGACGCGGCGCGACCTCGCCTGTGGTTGGCCGCCAGCCCATCGCCAGCGCGGTATCGGTGATATAACGCTCCAGATTGCCAACCGCCACCGCGCCGCCTTCGCTTTTCAGCGTACAGGCGCCCTCACATAGCCTGTCCTGTGGGCAGACCCGGCCGCAAATTTCCGGCAGTGAACTGCTTTGATGACAGAGTTCTGCGGCCTCAATAATTTTTCCCTCACGTACCAGTTTGATGAAATCGGGAATGTGGTTGTGTAACGGGCAGGTCCAGTTGCACCAGGCTTTTTGCGCACAGTACAGGCAACGCTCGCTTTCATATTCGGCATCACATTCGCTAAGGCGCTGGTAGATCTCGGCAAAATGCCCTTTTCGCTCCTCCGCGGCAAGCTTCTTCGCCCCCACCCGCGGCGCTTTATCCAGGAACGCTTCGCGCCTTGCGCCACGACGCTCGGCCGGCGGCTGCCCTTGGGCGGAGCGGATTTGTCTTTCCCGCTGCAACCGTTTCAGCCCGCTCTCGTCCATTACGCGCAGCGCCTGAGTCGGGCAACTGGCCACGCAGGCCTGCTCTGCTGAGGGGCGATCGCGACAAAGATCGCATTTTTGCGCCAGTTGCGGGCCATCTTCCCCGCTGGCGACCATCTCAATTGCGCCAAATGGGCAAGCGACAACGCAGTTTTTGCAACCGATACACTCGGACTGGGTAAACTGGATGCTGTCGTTGGCGACATACAGCGCCTGAGTCGGGCAGGAGGTGACGCAAGGCGCGTCGTTGCAATGGTGGCAAGTGGTCGCAGTACTGGTATTCCGGTGGAAGACAACATGGATGCGCGGAACAAACGCGCTGCGCTGTGCCGGCCAGGCATCCTGATGATGCGCCGTGACGCAGGCTACTTCGCAGGCATGACATCCAATACAGTTCGCAACATCGGCCACAATAAATCGATTCATTTGCTTCCCTTTTATTCTTCTGGAATAGTCTTAGGGATGGATTGCAATATTCGGGCGATATTGGGCGCTCACCTTCTGCTGCTATTCATTTTTGCGAGTCAGCTCAAATTATTACTCTCCTGTTACTTTCGAATAAATAAAAGCTCATCAAATCACCGGGATGGCATCTCAAGCCAGCCCTGACTTTTTATCATTTTTATCTTCTTAGCGCTTATTTCGCCTACCAAAATGAGACTGCATATATCTCAAACTGATATTCGTCATTTTTATTTCTGATGCCCGCTCGCAGCGCTAAACAGGCCAGCAAGAAATAAACATGCCAACCCGTGATTGATTTCACAAATATATTATTCCACTGCCGTATCGCTCATTTTTGGCACAGCTTACGCATAACCTTCCTAACGCATAAGCAACTCCGTGCGCGTTATACGCTGGTGAACATCATCAGCAGAGGGAGGCAATGGCCTTCGAATCGTAACTTCTCCCCTTTCAGTTCGGCACGGGCGGAAGTCGTAAAGGAGACAACTACTTCATGAAAGATTTTGCCATTCCGGCCTCACGCAATACGGCGACTGTCGCGCCGGTCGATGAGGTCCTGCCAATTACGCAAATGATTCTCTATGGATTGCAGCACGTGCTGGTGATGTACGCCGGGGCGGTGGCGGTACCGCTGGTGGTGGGCAACGCGGTCGGTTTGCCTGCGGAGCATATTATTTTATTAATCAGCGCCGATTTGTTTATTTGCGGCGCCGCGACCATCGTGCAATCGATGGGCATCAAGCAGTGGTTGGGCTGCCGCCTACCGCTGATCCAGGGCTGTACTTTCGCCGCGCTGATCCCGATGGTGCTTATCGGTAAAGAGTACGGTATCGGAGCGATCTCCGGCTCGGTTATCGTCTCGGGTATTTTTATCCTCTGCTGCGCGCCGTGGATTAGCCGTCTCATTCGCTTCTTTCCGAAGGTGGTGATGGGCGGCATCGTAACGCTGATCGGCCTCTCGATTATGCCGGTCGCGGGGGGGTGGATCGGCGGCGGCAGTAGCGAGATGGCCGGTTTCGGCGATCTCTTCTCGCTGCTGATGGCGGCCATCACGCTGGTCATTATTCTTAACCTTTATACTTTCGCCACCGGCGTGGTCAAAAACACCTCGGTGCTGATCGGTCTGGTGATCGGCACTATTTTATGGAGCTTCTTCAAGCCGCTGGATTTTAACCTCGTCAATGCTACGCCGTGGCTGCATCTGCCACAGGTGATGCAGTTCGCCCGGCCTGAATTTCATATCGTGCCGGTCGCCCTGCTGTCGATGGTGATGGTGGTGGTGATGGTCGAAACCATGTCGTCCATCATGGCCACCGGCGATATCGTTGGTAAACAGGTCACGGCCAGCATGCTGCGTAACGGCCTGAATACCTGCGGACTGGCGACGACAATCTGCGGTTTCTTCAATCTGTTTCCCTACGCGGCCTTCGCGCAGAACGTCGGCCTGATTGGCCTGACCGGCGTACGCAGCCGCTTCGTGGTGTCGGTCTCCGGCGTCATTCTGATGCTGATGGGCATTTTCGCCAAAATGGCGGCGCTGGTGGTACTGATTCCGAAACCGATCCTCGGCGGCGCCGGTATCGTTATGTTCGGCATGGTTGCCGTTTCCGGTATTCGTACTCTTGGTCAGGTCAACTATCGCAACAATAACAACGGGATGGTCGTCGCACTCACCCTTGGTCTCGGCATGATGCCGGTATTGGTGCCGAATCTGTTTACCCAGTTCCCGCCAATGATGCAGCTGTTTCTGCATAGCGGCATCACTATCGGCACCCTGACAGCAATTGTCGCCAACCTGACGCTGAACGGCAGCGTGCCGTTCCGTATTTCTCACGATGTCCCGGAACCGGACCCGGCGCCGCCGAGCGCGGCTGCCCGCAACATGGCCGTGCGTACGGTGCGCATGTGGCTGCTGCTGCGCAAGGTACAGAAAGGTCAAACCGCCGCTGACGGCCAGGAGTGATTATGTCTATGTCGCAACGTCTGCTTTTTGCACTGTTGATGATGGCACTGATGGCGGTTCCCGCCATCCAGGACGCCATTACCCTCGGAATTAACAGCCGTTTTATCTATCTGTTGCCGTACTATTTTTAAGGAGTCACACGATGGAAAAAGTCACCACCGTCTGTCCCTACTGCGCCGCTGGCTGTAAGCTGCGGCTGGTTACGGACGACGGCATGGTCGTCGGCGCCGAAGCGGCCATGGGGAAAAA